>NZ_JBSGHL010000013.1:0-169946 GCF_053604375.1 Streptomyces sp. NPDC004031
GCGGCGGAGGTCGCGGCCAGGACGACGGGGGCGGCGGTGGCGGACGCGGACGCGGGGGCGTTCAGCGCCATGGTGGTGGACAGCGTCTGGGCGGCAGTTTCGACGAGCCCCTTCGCGCAGGGGGACCGGTCCGGTTCTCCTGCGTCGACCCGGGCGCTCTGGCAAGGTGCCACGCATGGGGGTCTCCGAGAAAACGCGCAAGATCGTGTGGGCTGAAGCCGGTGGGAGATGTGCAATCTGCCGCGGCGAAGTGATCACCCCAGGAACAGACTGCGACGATCCGTCCGTTTTCGGTGAGGAAGCACACATCGTGGCCCGTTCCCAGGGCGGTCCACGGGCGGCGAACCTAGACGACGACTCCAGGAACAGCCATACGAATCTGCTGCTGTTGTGCAGCAAGCACCACAAGCAGATCGATGACCAGCCGAACCACTTCACGGTCGAGCGACTCAGAGAGATCAAGGAGCAGCACGCTGCTTGGGTCCGTCGCTCGTTGGACGAGAAGGCTGCTGGCGGCCCAAGGCTCGTCCCCGATCCAGCCTTCCCGCAGCCCCGGGTGCTGGCACTGATCACTCGTGGCAACCCCCTGTGGAACATGATCAAGACGAGCGTGACGTTCGAGTACGCCATGCCCGACGGCCTCCCTGACGATGACGAGTCGCTGATCGTTGAGTTCTTGGACCTCCTCCGGGACTACCTGGACATCGCCCCGGAGCTCCACAGCGTGCGGGAGAACCGGGACGCGGAGAAAACGCTGGAGCACAACATCCGCGACCTCGCGGAGAAGGACTTTCTCGTGGGCGCACATGTGCGCCACATGCTCTACGTCGATGGCCGAGGCGACCCCATGGCATGGCCCATGCTGCGGGTCGAGATTCAGCCTGCATCGCAGGCCGTCGTCGCGGATCAGGACGGTCGGCCCTTCACCTCCGGGCAGGGCGAATCGCAGAGCGCCGAAGACTAGGACATCCGTGGCGCACGCCGTCAGTTCGAAAGGGTCGACCCGAAGCCAGATGCGTACGGGCCGACCCATCGCCGAACTGGGGCCCGCGTCAGTCGCCGGGCGGCTTCTCAGCCAAGGGCCACAGCAGGCCACCGACCTTACTGGCCGTATCAGTGAGCACGCGGTTGGTCAGGTGCTGGTAGCGGCGGCGCATGCGCGCTGACTGACCGATCGCGTCCACAACGTTGTCGGGGACGCCGGGGATGAGCAGGATGGTGCCCGCGGTGTGGCGGGCACCGTGCAGACGCCCGTCGCGGAGGCCGGCGGTCTCCAACAACTCCTTCCACTTGTGGTGGTCCGTGTTGGGGTTGAGCGGTTCGCCGGTCGGCGAGGTGAAGACGTAGCCCTTCTCCACCCAGAGGTCGCGGACCAGAATGCGTGTCTTGGGTCTGCTCATCGCGATGCTGTGCGAGGAGCTTTATCAGCTCGTCGGGGACACCGACGGGGCGCCGTCCGGCACGGGACTTGGTCTCCTTGGTCTCGCGGCGGATGTTGATCTTCTGCGGGCAGTAACCGGGCTTGCGGCCGCAGGTGTCGCCGCAGCCGTGCTGATAGCGGGGCCGCAGCCGGCCTCGGTGAACGACGAGGACCCCCAGCTCGAAGTCGACGTCCGTCCACTTGAGCACGAGGACCTCGCCCTGGCGAAGGCCCAGCGCCAGGGCGATGACCCAGCGAGCCGCGTTCCGCTCGCAGTTGGCCACCTCCAGGAGGTGCTGCACCTCCTCGACCGTGTAAGGCACCACCTCTTCCTCCACAAGCCGGGGCGCCTTGGCAATCGTGGCCGGGTTCTCGGTGAGGTGGCGGCGGCGCCTGGCCTCGTTGAGGGCGGCGCGCACGGTGCGGTGTGCCTGGTGCGCGGTTCCGGCCGAACTGCCGCTGCCCTGCATCTCTTCCGCTGCTGGAAGGTACGGCTTGTCGCTGAACTGCCCGGACAGCAAATCCGGACGGCCTCAATGTGCTCGACCGAAGCCGGGTCGTCCACTCTCCCGCAGCGAGCACGTACCAGCACAGGTCTCGCGGGGGGGCCTGATACAGCTTCAACGGGCGGAGTTCGCAGCTAACATCTGCCCATGCCAAATACGGCGGGGTTATCCGATGAGCCCGGGGGCGCCGGGGTGCCTGGGCCGGACGATGCGTCCGGAGAGCCCGACCTGCCCGACCTGCCCGAAGAGCCGTCCGTGTCGCCCGACGGCGGCCGCACTCTCCGGGCCATCGCCCTGCCGGCCATGCCGTCAGCTCATGGCGCGCCCCTGACCTGCCTGGCGTGGGCGCGTCGCCGCGGCCGTCTCCTGCTGGCCACCGGCGGCTACGACAACCTGGTACGACTGTGGGAGGTTGCCGCCGGCGATCACCTCAACCCGCTCGGAGGGCCGCTACCCAGGGAACCCGACACCGTGCTGGGAGTCGACTGGACCGAGTACGAGGGGCACTTGCTGCTGGCGTCGAGCAGTCGTGACGGGATGGTACGGACGTGGGAGCTGGGGGATGACGACCAGTTCCGGCCCTTTGGCGGACCCCTGACCCCGGGAACGGTCCCCGTGCTGACCGCCCGGTGGACACGCCTCGGCAATCACCTCAGCCTGGTGGTCGGCGGTCGTGACGGAGGTCTGACGTGGTGGGACACCTTCAACTCCTCCTCCTTCCCGCACCGCACCGGCCAGAGATTGGCCCACGAGGCGGCCGTCGCCTCGGTGGCATGGGCGGTCCGCGACGACCGCGTGCTGCTGGCGACCGGCGGCCATGACGGGAAGGTGCTGGTCGAGGACGCCTCCAACGGTCCCGGGCCGCCCCGCCGCCGCCTCGTCTCCACCCACCCCGCCGCGATCTCCTCGGTCGCCTGGGCCGCGCGTGGCGACCGCCTGTTCCTGGCAGCCGGCGCTTTCGACGGGAAGGTGCTGCTTTGGACACTGACCGAAGGCCGCAGCCTGGAGCCCCTCGGCGTCCCGCACCCCGCGAGTGACGCCGCCCTCTCCTGCCTGGCCTGGGCCTCGTACGGCGACCGGCTTCTGCTGGCCACCGCCGGTGACGATGCGTGCGCACGGCTGTGGGAGATTGACGCGGCCGGCCAGCTCGTCCCCCTCGGCGCCCCCCTCACCGGCCACACCGGCGCGGTCTCCTCGCTGGCCTGGGCAAGGCACGGCGACCGACTACTGCTGGCAACCGGCAGCGAGGACAGATCGGTCCGCCTTTGGGAAGTCGTCCTGGAGCACTCCGTGACCCGGCTGCCCCGCTACCGTTCGGACGCGCTTGAGGAGGGCGACGATCTGGCGCGTACGGACGAGGCTCGGGCGCTCGCCGAGCTGATCACCGCGCGCTCGGCCCGTCCACCGCTAGCGGTCGGGCTGTTCGGCGACTGGGGGGAGGGCAAGAGCCACTTCCTGCGTCTGCTGCAACACCAGGTGGACGCGGTGGCCACCACGGACAACCCGCTGGCGTATCGCTGGGTGCGCCAGATCAGGTTCAACGCGTGGCACTACGCGGAGACCGCTCTGTGGGCCAGCCTCGTCGCCGAGCTGTTCGCCCAACTCACCACGCCTGTGAAGGGGGACGACCCGCGGGAGGCACAGCGCAGCATGTCGCGGCTGACCGCGGACATGGTCGCCGACCGGCAGGTTCGCGAGCGCCTCGAAGGGGCGGTGGACCGACAGGAGAAGCTGGAGCACGCGCTCCAGACGCCCGAGCGGTGGGACCGGCTCTCCGCCGAGCGCAGGAGGCGTCTCGCGGAGATTGTAGGGAGCGAGTCCCTGGCCAGCCGGCTGTATGGTCAGACGGCCGGTGACTTCGCCACGGTCAAAGGGCGCCTTGTCGTGTTGGCGCACGACATGCGCGGTCTCGGGCTTCGCGCCCTGCTGCTCACGGCAAGTGTCACTGCCGTGATCGTCCTGGGAGTCTTGTTCGCCGTGCCGGCGGGGTCAGGGCTGAAGAAGGTGCTGGCTTTCTGCATGCCCGTCCTGTCGGTGGCGACCCTCTGGCATACGCGGTACCGGAAGGACCGCAAGGACATCATGGGGGTACTCGACACGGTGCACGAGTTCGCCGAGGCACAGCGGAGCTCTCTGCGGACCAGGGCAGATGTTGCGGCGGCTGAAGTCAAGGCATTGCGTGAAGAGTTGCAGAACGTTACAGCAGCGGGGCAGCTGGCGGGGATGATCGGTGACCGAGCCGCAACGGCGGACTACCGCAGCCGGCTCGGGGTGATGACACAGATCCGCGAGGACTTCCAGCGGATGGCGGATCTACTCGTCTCCGCCTCGGAGTCGGCCGATCCGGGCGCTCCGGCCGCCGGAGGGCCACGCGTTGGTAATCGGCGCGGTGGGCCCCGGGCGGCAGCGTCCGGGGGTGACGGTGGCGGCGCCGGGCCCGACAGGGACGAAGCAGGCGACGAACTACCTCGGATCAACCGAATCGTGCTGTACATCGACGACCTGGACCGCTGCCCGCCCGCGCGGGTGGTCGAGATGCTTGAGGTGATCCACCTCTTACTCGCCGTGGACCTCTTCGTCGTCGTGGTCGCGATCGACCCGCGCTGGCTGCTGCGGGCGGTGGCCGCGCACCACCGGGCCATGTTGGGCGGGTATGGCGACGCGTCTGACGGGACGTACGGCCGATCACCGGACGCCGAGGACCCGTCGCCGTCCACCCCCGCCCAGTACCTGGAGAAGATCTTCCAGATCGTACTGACCCTGCCGCCTCTCGACCGCCAGGGGTACCAGCGGATGCTGCGTTCCGCGGTCGATGTCGGCTCGGCAGCCGACGAGGCGGCCCGTTCCGCGCCCACGGACGGCAGCCTTCCGCGGCAGCGGGCCGCGCCGGTCGCTCCGCTCACCACTCCAGCCTCCGGTCCGGAGAGGGAGGGCGCCGGCGCGGTGGCCCCGGGAGTCGCCGGGCAGGCCGCGGACGAAGCAGGGGAAGCAGACGAAGACGACGGCGAGCCCTACGGGCCGCGAGTCCGAACACTTCGGACCGCCGAACGCGTGAGCCCGCTGACGCTGGACCCGGACGAGATCGCCCTGCTTGACCTGTTGGGGCCGCCGTGGCTGGTGAGGACGCCGCGCCAGGTCAAGCGCCTCGCCAACAGCTACGGCCTGCTGAGCGCCTTGCGCCGCGTCCACCGCCTGAACGACCTCGCAATGACACCTGGTGCGGCCGAGTGCGTGGGTTTTGCTGAGCGCTCGGAGTTGGACGAGTTCGGTGATGCGGTGCTTACCGCGGGCCCCCGTCCCACCGCCCCGGAAGCCGCTGTTCCGGGCCCGGTCGCGTCGGAGGACGCGGCCTCCGGTTCCGCCCAGCACGGCTACCGCCCCTATCGTGCCGGCATGGTGCTGCTAGCCGCACTGGTCGCGTTCCCGGCGCTCGGCCCCGGTCTCTGCCTGTACTTGCACCACGAGGCCGGGGCGCGTCCGGATCGGCCCTGGGTGGACTTCTGCCGGGGGCTGCGACCGTGCCAGGACGAGGAGTCGGGAGGCTGGTCCAACTCCGCCGAGGGTCGCCTCGGTCCGGAGCAGGTGAGGCAGTGGAGCACGTTGCACGAGGCGCTGCTCCACGTCACGGGCGACGCCGCCGCGCGCGGCCTGCACCTGCCGGGCCGGTTGGGCCCGTGGCGAGAGTGGGTGCTGCCGGTTGCGCGGCTGTCCTTTCCAGCCGGCCGCGTCATCGGCACGCTGCAGCGTCCGCGTCGAGATAACGCCACGTAAGCTACGTCACCGCCATTCCGCAGAGGAGAAGAGCCTTGTCCGCCACACCGAACCGCCCGCCGTTGCTCAGCAGCGTTGCCTTATCCACGGCCGCGCTCGGCATCACCGCGACCTTGCTCGTCGGAGGCTGCGCTGGCGGCCCCGACGGGAGGTACTCCACGTCGGCGCTGAACTACGACAAGGTCGTCAGCTACAAGTTCAACGTAAGCGACGTCCAGCGCAGCGAGGACGGCGAAACGGTGACCTTCAGTGTGGATCCCGACGACATGGACGACTTCGCGTACTGCGTGAGGAACCACCGCTGCGGCGTGATCGTCGAGTCGACCTCCGGCACGGCCCTCCTCGACCGGGCCTGGGCGCGGATAAAGAAGGACGCTCCGAAGCTTGAGAAGCTGGCGCACGAGTACCCGGCCAGACCCTAGAGGTTAGATCTTCGGTGTGCTGGTTGCTCAGCGGGGTTTCCGTCAGTCGGCGAGGGCGAGGTTGTGCAGGCGGGCGCATTGCGTGGTGGACGCCGTTGGTGCGCCGGTACGCAGCCACCAGCAGTACCCGGTCTTCCGACGGGATCGAACAAGGCCGGCCCTTGCGGACCGCATCGGCTCCTTCAGCCGCAGCGCGGCGACCAGCTTGGTGAACTGCTGCGGGTTCAGCCCGATGAACGGGCTATCCAGGACGGCTCCGATGCCGTGATCACACCAGCCGCAAAAAGGTCATCTCACCCGCGACCGGCAGTTACGGGACAACCTCCAGTACTGCAACAGTTCCTACCGTGGCCAGGGTTCGTCGACGCCACCCGGGCGTACCCGGAACTGGTGGAGAAATCGGAGCCACCGATCGCCACCTTGACCGCGAGTTCGCCTCGACGCCGAGGTAGGCGACCCGGCCGAGGGTGATTGCGCTCTCGGGGTCGCGCTGCGGGAGAGCATTAGGCCAGAAGGACCCGATCGGGGTTTCTGCAGACGGGATTACGCTGTTGGAGCGGCTGGCAGCTCGTCGGAGCGGTCTCAGTTCTGGTCTCATTCAGCCCCGTCCGCTGGCGTTCAGAACCGGGACACCGCCCGCTTCGACGCAGGTGGGACCGGCTCCGGCCCGTGACGCACACCCTCGTGACCGGTTGGAAAGCGTGTTGGGGGCAACCCCTCACGAGTTCGAATCTCGTATCCTCCGCCAGTGCCTCACCGGGCACGACGTCGAAGGGCCCCGCCGTCCGCGGTGGGGCCCTTCGACGTTCGGAGTGCGGATGGGTTCCAGTCGGAGGCTTCCCGTCGCGGTCGGTGCGGCTGCGCGGAGACCGTGCGCACTCGGTTGCCGCAGAGCATTGCCATGTCGTCGGTGTCGGAGGTCAGCGGGGCGCCTCTGCGACCGCGGCGTCGACGGCGTGGTCGCGGCCGCGCAGGCCGCCGCCCTCAGTACA
The DNA here is from genome assembly GCF_053604375.1 of Streptomyces sp. NPDC004031. NCBI lineage: Bacteria > Bacillati > Actinomycetota > Actinomycetes > Kitasatosporales > Streptomycetaceae > Streptomyces > Streptomyces sp. NPDC004031. Next base: position 7,112 of record NZ_JBSGHL010000013.1, read on the forward strand.
GGACTTCAGCCCGGTACGGAGTCGTTCCCTATCTCGGAGGTGCACAATACGGTGGTTCGACACTGAAGAAAATCTATAGCGGCTGAGGTAGACATTGGCGCCGAGGAGGGTTAGTGTCTTCGACGTAGCCTGAAAGTCAGTGAGGCGCGGCAGGGACGAACTGCCGCGCGAGCAGTTCAACGCGGTAGCGGCCCGGCGGCGGAGTGGCGGAGCCAGGTACAGGAGGGTTCCTTCGCTGGCTGCCGGGCTGAGCGACCCGGTGGTCGCACAGCAGTAGCGTTGTCGGCAAGTGCACGTTGATCGAAGAGGTAAGGAGCAGAACGCCATCAGGATCGCCCGGGGTCGGGACGATGTCCGCCCGGGTACCGCAGGCCCCGGATTGGAAGGTGGTCCCCGGTCACGCAACCGCGATCCTCGCGGATACACCCATGTGGGTGGATCTGTGGAAGAAGAAAGCCGGTGCAGTCAACCGGTAGATGGTGTTGAAAGCTCGGGGCCCGAGCGCCGGTCGGCGCTCGGGCCCCTCGATGCGTCCCTGGAAGAAGAGGTCTGTGCCCCCTAGCAGTGCCCGCGCCACCGACAAGTTCGACGACGACGACTATCCCGCTTACACCATGGGCCGGGCCGCCGAGATGCTCGGCGTGACGCCGGCCTTCCTGCGCGCGTTGGGTGAACACCGCTTGATCACCCCGCTGCGGTCCGAAGGCGGTCACCGCCGCTACTCCCGTTACCAGCTGCGTATCGCCGGCCGGGCTCGCGAACTCGTCGACGCCGGAACGCCCATAGAGTCGGCCTGCCGCATCATCATCCTTGAGGATCAGCTTGAGGATGCCCAGCGGATCAACGAAGAACTCCGAGGTCGCGGCCCATCGGAGCCGTCGGCCTGATCCTCGCTCGGCTCCCGGACGAGCCGGAGCGCCCCGGGCGGCGCAGGCACGTGCCGACCCGGGTACCGTCCGTCCGGCGGCGATTCACCGGGCCGCGCCACGCCCCGGGCCCGGCGGCGTGACGGCCATGACGGCGGCTCGACCGTCCGCCGGGCTCACGCGTGATCGTAGGTGAGGGGGACGGGCTGCTGACTGCCGAGCATGGCGGAGGCCTGCTGGTAGGAGTCAGCCACGGGAGCGGGACCGGCGGCAGGGCGCGGGCGGCAGCTGAAGCCGAGGCGGGTCATGGCCCTCAGGACTTCGGCGGCGCTGAAGTCACGGCGGTCCTGGCGGGTGATGACCTGGCCGACCTGTTTGGCGGGGTAGTGGTGTCGTCCGATGACGACGAGGTCGAGGTCGTCGGTGGCCGGCTCGGGCTTGACGCCCTTCATGGATTCCAGCACGCCCTTCTTGGTCAGGTCGAACGGGAAGCGGGCGATGACACAGCGCATGATGCCTCACAGGGAAGGAGCGGGCGGGGCGGGCGGTGAGGGGCTTCCTGCTCCCCTGGTCAACGACGGTTCTAGGCCGCCGCACCGGATGCGGCCGGTCGGGCGGGCGTACGGCCGGCGGCCGGGGCGGGGCGGCGTCGGCCGCGCGAGGCGGCGGCGCGCTTGCGTCGGGGTTCCGCCGTCGGCGCGGTGACGACGACGGGGACGCCGGAGGGGGCTTGTGCGCCGGTGATGCGGTGCAGGGCCTCTTCGCTGGCACGGACCTGTGTGGTGTGCGGAACGATGCCGGCCTCTGCCATCAAGCGGGCCATGCTGCGGCGCTGGCCGGGCGTGACCAGGGTGACGACGCTGCCGGACGCGCCGGCCCGAGCTGTGCGTCCGCCACGGTGGAGGTAGTCCTTGTGGTCGGTCGGCGGATCGACGTTGACGACGAGATCGAGGTCGTCGACGTGGAGCCCGCGTGCGGCGACGTTGGTCGCCACCAGCACGCTGACATGACCCGTTTTGAAGTGCGCCAGCGTGCGGGTGCGCTGGGGCTGCGACTTCCCGCCGTGCAGGGACGCGGCCCGCACCCCGCTGTTCAGAAGACGCTCGGTCAGGCGGTCGACGGCGTGCTTGGTGTCGAGGAAGAGGATCACGCGGCCGTCGCGTGCGGCGATCTCGGTGGTGGCCGCGTCCTTGTCGGCGCTGTGGACGTGGAGCACATGGTGCTCCATGGTCGTGACCGCACCCGCCGAGGGGTCGACGGAGTGCACCACGGGGTCGTGCAGGTAGCGGCGCACGAGCAGGTCGACGTTGCGGTCCAGGGTGGCCGAGAACAGCATGCGCTGCCCTCCGGCTCGCACCTGGTCGAGCAGGGCGGTGACCTGCGGCATGAACCCCATGTCCGTCATCTGGTCGGCCTCGTCGAGGACCGTGACGGTCACCTCGTCGAGTCGGCAGTGGCCGCGGTCGATCAGGTCCTTCAGGCGCCCGGGTGTCGCGACGACGACCTCCGCGCCATGACGCAGGGCGGCCGTCTGCCGACCGATCGGCATCCCGCCCACGACCGTGGCCAGCCGCAGGTGTACGGCGCGGGCGTAGGGCGCGAGCGCGTCGGTGACCTGCTGCGCCAGCTCGCGGGTCGGTACGAGGACCAGCGCGAGCGGTTGACCGGCCTCGGCGCGCCGCCCGGCGGTACGGGCCAGCAGGGCCAGGCCGAAGGCGAGCGTCTTCCCCGAGCCGGTGCGTCCCCGGCCCAGGACATCGCGGCCGACGAGGGAGTTCGGAAGCGTCGCCGCCTGGATCGGGAAGGGCACGGTCAGGCCGTGAGCGTCGAGTGCGGCCACGAGCGCCCCGGGCATGTCGAGGTCCGCGAACCTCTCCACCGCGGGGAGCGCGGGGCTGATCGTCCGGGGGAGGGCGAACTCGCCCTGCGTCCGGGCGGGTCGCACGAATCCGCGGCCACCCGAACGGGCCGGACCGCCAGGACGGCCCCCGCCCGTCGAGCCAAAGCGAATCCCCTTCCCAGCGTCGGCGTTGCGGTCACGGGTGCGGGATGAGCGGCTGTTCGTACGTGTGCGGTTCATGGGGAACCTTCCTTGATACGGCACACGTCAAGGAATTTCCGCAGCGATGAGCGGCACGGAGAATCGCAAGAGTTGGCCGGGTGGAACGCGAAAGAGGAACGTGACCCCGTACGGCCTGCGCAGACGTCTGCGAAAAGGCGGCCATGAGGGTGACGTGTCGCCGCGCGAACGCAGCTGGGGCCCGCACCCCGAAGGATGCGGGCCCCAGCTGCGAGTGTGTCAGGCGCGTCAGGCGTATCAGACGCGTCAGGCAGGAACAATGTTCTCGGCCGTCGGGCCCTTCTGGCCCTGCGCGATGTCGAAGGTCACCTTCTGGCCTTCGAGCAGCTCACGGAAGCCCTGGGCGGCGATGTTCGAGTAGTGGGCGAACACGTCAGGGCCGCCACCGTCCTGCTCGATGAAGCCGAAGCCCTTTTCCGAATTGAACCACTTCACGGTACCTGAACTCATGTCATTCTCCTTCGGGGCAGTGCACCGGGATCCGCACGATACGAATGCCGTGTCGCCGCGATGATCACCCCGACCGGAGAATACCGGAATTACCAGGTCTTTTTCAGCGGCGCGCACACCGGCCGAAAAACCTGAAGCACTGGGAACCACAACTGCAACGGGGACGACAGTAGCACGCCGAAGCGGCCGGAGCAGGTCGAATAATTCCATTACAGCCGCCACGAAAGTAAATCTGCGCGCGCCTCCGGCCAAATTCTGGATCGGCCGGAACAGGTTTTGAGGCGGCCGGAGCACAGAAGTTCGGGAAAGATGACGTCGCGCTCAGCCTCGTCACGCCGGCAGGCGTCGACCGCGGTCAGTCGGGACCCGTCCGGGTGCTTCTGTACAAGATGCAGGGAGGCGAATACTCTCGGTGAACCACCCCCAGTGGTTCGGCCTGTGTGAGGGATCCTTGAGCCGTTCATCCGCCGGGCCGCCGGCCTCCTCAAACCCGCGGGCAGAACTCCGGCGCCTCGTGGACGAGCTGGCCCGTGCGACCGCAAGCGGTCGCGGCGCGGTCAACGCGGAGATCAACCGCCGGCTCGGTATCCGCAGTCATGCCGGGGCCGATCTGGATCTGGTCCGCAGGGTGGCGGACGTCGCAACTGCCTGGCTTGCCGAACTCACCGAGCGGGCTGCGCCGTCGGACACGGCTGCTCCGCACGGTGCCGGCAGGGCCGCGCCGACGGACCGGACGGGGGCGGCGGTTCGTCGGCCGACACCGGAACAGGAAGTCGCCGTGGCGGTGTTCCGGTCGGGGAAGCACCTCGCGCTGCAGGCGGGCGCCGGCACCGGGAAGACCACGACGCTGACGATGCTCGCGCGTGCCGATCGTCGCCACGGCCGCTACATCGCCTTCAACAAGTCCATCGCCGCCGACGCCGCGGCGAAGTTCCCGCCGAACGTGTCCTGCCGCACCGCCCATTCCCTCGCCTACGCGGAGGTCGGCCGCCGCTTCGAATCGCGCCTGCGATCCCCGCGCAAACCCGCCTGGCGGAGCGCCGCCGAGCTGGGCATCTCACCGAGAACCCAGCTGCGGATCGGCGACCGGACGGTCACCGACAAGGGCCTGGCCTATGCCTTGGTCCGCACGGTCCGCAGGTTCTGCTTCTCCGCCGACGCCACTCCTCGGCTGCACCACGTGCCGAGGCTCCGGGGACTGCACGAAGAGGAACTCCACCACCAGCTGGCCCAGTTCATCCTCCCCTACGCCCACAGGGCCTGGGAGGACCTGCAGAACCCGGCGGGCGGCGCGATGCGCTTCGAGCACGACCACTACCTGAAGATGTGGGCCCTCACCGAGCCGGCCATCCACGGCGACTACCTGCTGCTGGACGAGGCCCAGGACACCAACCCGGTCCTGGAGGAGATCTTCACCAACCAGCGCGCGCACGCCCAGCTCGTCATGGTCGGTGACTCCGCCCAGGCGATCTACTCCTGGCGCGGCGCCCGCGACGTCATGACCGGCTTCGACGGCGAACAGCTCGCGCTCTCCCGGTCCTTCCGCTTCGGGCCCGCCCTCGCCCAGGAGGCCAACCGCTGGCTGACCCTCGTGGAATCGCCCATCAGGCTCACTGGCACCCCCGCGATCACCACGACCATCGGACCGGCCGACTCACCGGACGCGATCTTGTGCCGGACGAACGTCGGCGCGATGCTGGCGGTGATGCAGCTCCTCGCGGACAACCGCCGCGTCGCCCTGGTCGGTGGCGGGGGAGCCCTGGAGGAACTCGCGATCGCCGCGGGCCAGCTGAAGTCCGGCCGGCGCGCCTCCCACCCCGAACTCGTACTGTTCAGCACCTGGGGCGAGTTGCAGGAGTACGCCGAGTTCGACCCGTCCGGCCAGGACCTGCTGCCGCTCGTGGACATCGTCGACGAACACGGTGTCGAGGTCATCCTCGCCGCCGTACGCAAACTGTCGGAGGAGCACGACGCGGAGATCGTCGTCTCCACCGCCCACAAGGCCAAGGGCCGCGAATGGCCCTGCGTGCGGATCGGCCCCGACTTCGAGCCCGCCCCCGACGAGGAGACGGACGCCCAGGGCCGGCCACTGCCGATGCCGATCCCTCCGGAGGAGGCACGGCTGGCCTACGTCGCCATCACCCGCGCCCGCCTGCACCTCGACCCCGCCGGCCTGACCTGGTTCGACACCCACCCCGACGCCCCCGCTCGCACCACGCCCGCCGAGCACGCCCCTCCGGACCACGGGCCCGCTACGGCCACCCGCCTCGGCGCAGCCGACGGGGCAGCTTCGCCCTGGGACACGCTGGGCCCGCCGCCCGCCGACTAGCCGAAGACTCCCGTCACGACCTGGGCCGAGAGCACCTCGAAGGAAGACAGGCGAACACCGGGATCAACGGCATCCGCGCCCGTCCGGAGTGCCGACGCTCCGCCGTGGGGAAGTACGGCCCCGACTCGGCCAGGGAGTACGCCCGCCTTCGGGCCCAGGCTGCCGGTTCTGCCCTGCGACCTGGTGTGGGCCACCACAGGGGAGTCGGAGGCCAACGAGTGCCTCGCGCCCCTGCTGGGTCTGCCGCAGCTTCCCGTCGGCCGTCCGGCCACTTCGCCGGAAGCCGCCCGACGGCAGGGTCGTCGAGCAGGAGGTGAGCGGGGTGGCCGTTTCCGGCGAGACGCTGCGGGCCGCGATCGCACGGCTCGACGGGGCTGCGGCCGATCCGTCCGGCGCTCCGTGGGCGAGACTGTGGAGCTATGACAGGCTCCACGGCAAAGCCGCTCGTTCCGTACTACTCGCAGTGGGAGTCCGCCGATCTGGTGCCCGAGTTCGTCGCGGGCACCAGGGCTGCGGCCGACGATCCGCTGTGGCAGAAGTCCGGCGCCGACTCGGTCGAGGAGTACGCGTTCTGGGCGCGGCGCATGTGCGGGGTCGCGTGCCTGCGGATGGCGCTGGACCACTGGGGTCTGGACGTGCCCCCGTCCGTACCGCTCGTGCGGGAGCTGGAGGCCGCGGGCGCGTACGTGCGCGACGGGGAGCGGGTGCGGGGGCTGATCTACCGGCCGTTCGCCGACCATGTCACACGGCGGTGGGGCTTGCCCGTGCGGGTGGCCCCGGAACTGGCCTTCGACGGGATCCGGGAGGAGATCGCCGCCGGTCGCCTGGTGATGGTCTCCGTCCATCCGGGCATCCGCACCCCCGAGACCGAACCGCCCGGCAGGGGCGGCCACCTGGTCCTGGTGGTCGGGGCCGACGCCGAGGGGGTGGAGCTCAACAACCCCTCCGGCTTCCCGGGACGGTCGCAGCAGCACGCCCGCGTCTCGTGGACGGCGCTGGAGCGGTTCTTCGCCGGGCGCGGGGTCGTGCTCGGGAACCGGACGGACGCCGCGCGGTGACCCCCTGACCCTCGCCGCAGACGGGCCGTGCACCGTGGCCCGGGGCGGCTAGCGGGCCGGGGTGTTCCGGAGCCAGTCCGACTCCCTGCGCCAGCGGAGTACCGGGTCCGCCATCCACGCGGACGCGGGGTGCGCACCGCTGTAGACGGCCAGCAGGAATTCCACCATCCCGCCGTCGAAGGGCAGGACCTCCGCGGGGCCGCGGGCCAGCATCACCACCGGCCACCGGTCGGGGTCGGGGTGCTCGGTCGACCAGTAGAAGGTGTCGCCGTCCTGGTCGTGGCCCCAGGCCAGCAGGCCGCCCGCGGCAGGGAGATCCGGATAGGCGGGGCCGTCCCACTCGTTCTCCGCGTGCCCCAGGGGCAGTTCTTCGGTCTCCCGCACGAACGCCTCGAAGCCGCCGGGAGCGCCGGGGGTCGGCGGAACCGCGCTGGGCGCGAGCACCTGGACCGGCCACCGGTCGGCGCCCGCGAGGATCGACCCGCCGCCGTAGCGGTCCACGAATTCCCGGTAGTCGGAGGGGAACGCGAAGCCGCACGCCGCCTTCGACCGCTCCCACGGCGGAGCCGCCACGCGCTCCCGCGGAGGCGGCAGCAGCCGGGCCAGTGCGTCGAGATTCGCGCTCACAAGGATTCCTCCTGACTGCGGGGGAGCCGGCCGGGGTGGTCCGGGTGCTGGGCACGTCCTCTGACGTGGCCGCTCCGGACGCGGCGCCTTCGGCAAGCCGCGGTCGACAGAGCGGATGGTGAGATTAACAGCGCTGGTGGGGCGGGTGACCGGCGGAAAGTCGGCCCCTGCCGGGAAGTGATCTTCTTCATGTGGTTTGCACCGCTTCGCTCCGGAAAGCTTTACCCATTGCTTACCGTGTGGTGGTCTGCTGGGCGCCCGTGGCGCTGCCGGTGAGCCAGGCGGACCAGGTGAGGGTGAAGGCGGCGTAGCCGTTGTCACCGGGGACGAGGCCGCGGGGGGTGCCGGTGACGGTGACGGGGTCGCCCTGGTGGGCGTGGGCGTAGAACCACTTGGCGTCGGCCAGGGACAGGTGGATGCAGCCGTGGGAGCCGGACTGGCCGGGGTTGGGGTGGCTGTCGGAGAAGTGGACGTAAGTGCCGCTGGTGGTGAGCTGGACGTCCCAGGGCAGCGTGACGTCGTAGTAGTTGGGCGTACCCGGGGTGCAGCTGATGTGCACGCTGCACGAGGTCATGTGCACCGACGGGGCCTTGCCCATCTCGGCCATGGTGCCGTCCCAGGTGGGGAATTCGGCGCTGCCCGCGTCGATCGGGAAGTGCTTCTGGCGGACCTTGTCGAGGTAGACGTCCATGGTGTGGGCGGCGGCGTCGACCTTGGTCTCCCAGGCCGGGCCGATGGTGAAGGCGTGGTGGTAGTCGTGGATGCCGTAGCGGCCGTTGCCGTCGGCGACATCGGTGAGGCGGGCGTCGATGTCCACGTGGGTGCCCGAGGGCCAGTAGTCCTTCGGCCGCCAGTCCGCGCGGGTGCTGCTGAACCAGTGCCAGGCGCCGGTGACCGGGGTGGACGTGGTGACCTTCAGCGCCCGCTCGACCGTCGCGCGGGCGCTGCGGGCGACGGGGGAGGTGAACTTCACGGATATCGGCATCGCCACGCCGACCTTCGCGCCGTCCGTCGGGGTGATCGTCTCCAGCAGCATGGGCGGGCCCGCGGGATGCGTCGGGGCGGCGCTCGTGGTGGTGGGACTCGCGGTGCCGGTCCCGGTCCCGGTGCCGGTTCCGGTGGACGTCGGGGCGCCGGACGACGGGGCCTGCGCCGACGAGGTGCCCGGCCCGGCGGACTTGGCGGTGCCGCCCTGGCACGCGGCCGCGCCCAGCAGGACCGTGGCGGCGAGCAGCGCCGCGCCGATGTGCCTGGCGGGCCCGCGTCCGCCGCGCCGACCGCGCCCCGGTGCCGTTCGTGCGTTCCGTGCCATGTTCTCCACGCTCCCCTTGAATCCCCTGTGCGTCATGGGAACGCGACCGCTGTCGCGCCCTCGTGCACTGGGGAGATGCCGGCGGCGGCGGAAATGTTTGGCACCCGGGGAGGCTGTTCCAGAGTGGTGACAAACCACGTCCGCGGGGCGGGGAGCCGCCGTTCAGCGCAGCAGCCAGCTCAGCAGGGTGGCCGCCGTGAACACCGCGCCCGACGCCAGCGCGACCGCGCGCGGAGTCAGCCGCCCGGCGCGATCCGGCGGTCCGGAAGGCGAGCCGGACTGCGGCTCGGACCGCGGGCCGGACTGCTGCTGAAGCTTCGGGACCGGCGCCAGCAGCGCGTCCGCGAAGGCCTGTGCGGTCTGCGGGCGGTCCGCGGGCTCGACGGACATCGCGGTCCGCAGCAGCAGGGCCACGCCCGGCGGCAGCTCCTGGCCGGCCGGCAGCGCGGGCAGCGTCGACGCGGCCGGCTGGTCCGTCATGAGGGCCGTGGCGCGTCCCCCGGGGCCGAACGGTTTCTGCCCCGTCAGCAGCTCGTAGGTGACGACGGCCAGCGCGTACACGTCCGCACGCCCGTCGAACCCGCCGGTCTGGAAGGCCTGCTCCGGCGCCATGTACGCGGGCGTGCCCGTGGTCACCGTCAGCCCGGACGCGTCGGCCAGCTGCTTCGCGCTGCCCAGGTCCGCCACCAGCACGGCGGCGGGCGTCACGTCGGTGGAGAGCAGCAGGTTGGACGGCTTGACGTCGCGGTGCACCACGCCCGCCTCGTGCAGGACCTGGACCGCGTAGCCCGCCTCCGCGGCCAGCCGCAGCGCCTCCTGCGGGCCGCACCGCCCGACCTGGTCGGCCAGGGTGCCGCCGCGCACGTAGTCCATGACGAAGTAGGGCCGGTCGTCCTGCACCCCGACGTCGTGGACCCGGACCACCCGCGGGCTGGCGATCCGGCGCAGGAGCCGCGCCTCGGCCAGGAAGCGCTCGCGCACATCGGCGTTGGCGGCCCAGTTCTCGGCCAGCACCTTTACCGCGACCTCGGTGTCCAGCTCCGGGTCGTAGGCCTTCCAGACCGTCGCGAAGGAGCCTGCCCCGAGCCGGTCCAGGAGGAGGTAACGGCCGAGCTTGCGCATGTGGCAGCATTCTGCCGGAATCGTCGGGAGTGGGAAACTCCGTTCGACGTGTGGGACAGGACGGGGGCTCGGGGTGTTCGAGGAAGGCGAGCTGGAAAAGCTCGTAGCGGCGGCTCAGGCGGGGGACCCGGGGGCGACGGACTACCTGCTGGCCAAGCTCCGGCCGGTGGTGCTGCGCCGCTGCTCCCGCTTCCTGCCGCACCACGCCGACGCCGAGGAGGCCGCGCAGGACGCGCTGCTGTCCATCAGCACGCACCTGGGCGAGTACGGGGGCCACGGCTCCTTCCTGGGCTGGGTGACGGTGATCGCGTCCAACGCCGCCCGGTCCACCTACCGCTCGATGCGCCGGCGCGCCGAGGACAGCCACGCCGACCTGCCCGAGTCCGTGGACCCGCGGAGCACCAGCGTCATCGCCGGCACCCGGCTCGACCTGATGGAGGCGCTCACCGCGCTGGAGCAGCAGCACCCGGCGCTGGTGGAGTCCTTCGTGCTGCGCGACCTCGGCGACCTGACGTACGTCCAGGTGGCGGAGGAGCTGGACGTCCCGCTGGGCACCGTCAAGGACCGCATCCACCAGGCGCGGCGCTTCATGCGCGAGCAGTTGGCGGGCGGCCGGTGAGCGACGGCCCCGCGGCGGGGGGAGGCGGCCGTACCGCCGTCCGGCCGCGTACCGCCGTCGCCGCGCTGGTGGCGGCCGCCGCGTGCGGCCTGGTGGCCGGCCGTTACGTGCTGCCGCCGCCGTCCGGCACCGCGCACCCGGCGGCGGAGGCGGACGGCGCGCCCCACCGCACTTCCGCTCCCGCGACGGTGGGCGCCTCCACCTCGCCGCCCACGCCCGCGGCCTCCGCCACCGTCCCGCCGAAGGCCGCCACCGGGCCGCTGACGACCGCCGACCTGGTCGGCCCCGCGGCGTTCGCCGCGGTCGGCGTCACGGGGAAGATCTACGCCCGGGACCGCTTCGGCGACGGCTCGTACGCCAACGCGGCCTGCACCGGGGAGAAGACGCTCACCGAGACGCTGGGCGGGCCCGGCGCCCACTTCCGCGGGCTGACGACCAGCAGCCGCGTCAACCCGGACGACCCCACCGTGGCCGCGGAGGGCGCCGAGCAGATCGCCCGCGAGGTCGCCGCCGAGGCCCACAGCCCGTCCCTGGCGCAGAACTTCGCCGAGCGCCTGCTGCTGGAGGAGGTGCCCTGCCAGGAGGAGGTTCCCGGCCACTGGGTCTACGGCAGCACCACGACGGTGGACCTCGCCCCCGACGTCAGCGCGAGCTGGATGGGCACCTACCCGGGATCCCGCAACACCACCGGCAAGGCGCCCGAGGGCGAGGAGCCCTGCGGCGGCATCGCCGTGCTCCGCAGCGGCACCCACTACGGGGTGCTGGAGATCGACGCCTGCCTGGGCACGGACGCGATGTCCCACGTCGTCAGGACCGCTCTGTCACAGCTGTGAAACAGCGGGTCAGCGCTCCAACTTTCCCTCCGCCCGCGTCATCTCCCCCGGTTGTACGAGGACGCAGCAGGCGTCCCGACCAGCAGGGGGAGACCCAGATGTCCAAGAACCAGGCCGTCCAGCGCACGTCCGTCCGCCGCAACCGTCTCGCCGCCGCGGCCTGCTTCGCCGCCGCGCTGGTCACGGCCGGCGTCGTGGGCATCCAGTCGGCCGCCGCCGACGGGTCCGCGCGCGGCGCCGCGCCCCGCACCGCCGCCGCGGCCGCCGCGCCCGGACTCGGCTCCGCCGCCCTCGTGCAGAGCGAGGACTTCTTCCAGCAGGGCCTCGGTCCGGTCGGCGCGACCGTGTCGCTGGACGGGCGCCAGGCGCTCTCGGCGTGCTCGGGCGAGGAGACCCTGCGTGACCTGACGAAGGGCAAGGCCACCGCCTACGCGTCCGTGACCTGGACCTTCGACTCCGACGGCCTGCTGACCGAGTCGGCCGCGAACGCCGCCACCAGCAGCTCGGCGAGCGCGTACGAGAAGCAGCTGAACGCGCTCGTGCAGGACTGCCAGGACGAGCCGGCCGGCCACTGGCACTACGGCGCCGCCCACGCCCTCACCACCGGCGGCGGCACCGGCCACTGGTACCCGTCCTACAACGGCGACGGCACCGCCACCGGCGGCGTCGCGGTCCTCCGCAGCGGCACCAGGGTCGCCGTCGTCGAACTCACCGGCCAGCCCACGGACGCCCCGTCCTACGTCAAGGGCATCACCACCGCGGCCCTGAACCGCCTCGCCTCCTGACCCACCCCCCGCCTCCGCCCCGCCCCGCCGTCCGCCGTGGAATCCCGGCGGTCGAAGGGCCGGGGCGGGAACAGGGGGGACGGCCCGAGCGGTTGGACGGGGTGCGGGGTCGGCGGCGCGCGGGCGGGGGACACGGAGACCGGCGGGTCGCCTCGCCCTCCGGCACCGGGGACCCTGCATCGTGGGACGACCGGCCCGCGCTCCGGATCACGCCGTATCTCCGCAGGAGGACTGACTCATGACCGACCGGCCCTTGACGCTCATGGCGGTGCACGCCCACCCCGACGACGAGGCCACCAGCACCGGGGGGATCCTCGCGCGGTACGCGGCGGAGGGCATCCGCACGGTGCTCGTGACCTGTACCGACGGCGGCTGCGGTGACGGCCCGGAGGGCGTCAAGCCCGGGGACGCCGGGCACGACCCCGCCGCGGTCGCCGTGATGCGCCGGCACGAGCTGGAGGCGAGCTGCGGGGTCCTGAAGATCAGCGACCTGGAGATGCTCGACTACGCCGACTCCGGGATGATGGGCTGGGCGACCAACGACGCCCCCGGGTCCTTCTGGCAGACCCCCGTCGCGGACGGCGCGGCCCGGCTCGCGGACCTCATGCGGCACTACCGGCCCGACGTCGTCGTCACCTACGACGAGAACGGCTTCTACGGCCACCCGGACCACATCCAGGCCCACCGCATCACGATGGCGGCGCTGGAGCTGACGACGCTGACACCGAAGGTGTACTGGACGACGGTGCCCCGCTCGATGATGCAGCGGTTCGGCGAGACCATGCGCGAGTTCGGCGCGGACATGCCCGAGCCGGATCCCGCCGAGACCGCCGCGATGGCCGAGATCGGCCTGCCCGACGACGAGATCACCACATGGGTGGACACCACCGCCTACAGCGGCCAGAAGTTCGACTCGCTGGCCGCGCACGCCAGCCAGGGCGAGAACATCTTCTTCCTCAAGATGGGCAAGGAGCGCTTCGGCGAACTGCTGGGCGTGGAGACCTTCGTCCGCGTCCGGGACACCACGGGCGCGGCCGTCCCCGAGAACGACCTCTTCGCCGGACTGCGCTGACCCGCCCGCCCGGGGCCGCACTCCCCCGGCCCGCCCGCGGGGGCCGGGGGGAGGAGCCCGTGGCGGGGGTCAGGCGGGGCCGATCAGCTGGAGGTCGACGTAGCCGGGGGTGAAGTCGGAGGAGCCGGTGTCCGCGGTCATGGCGCCCTGGTCGACCGCCGCGATCTTCCACAGCCGGCCCGCGATCTCGACCGTGTCGCCCTGCGTCACGTCCACGTAGCTCGCGGCCGCCCGGCCGCCGGCCACGACGTTGATCGAGGTGCGCGGCGGGCCGTCGAGGATGCTGGTGACCACCGCGCTGTTCTGGCCCGGCCCGCTGTCGGGGAGGTGCCACAGCAGCCGCCACCGGCCGTCGTGCGTCGTCGGCCATCGCGATGTCATGGTGCCTCCCTGGTCGGCGGGGGATGTGAGCCCGGGTCCGGTGAGGACCACACGGTAGGTGCAGATCTGGGCGACGGTGTACGCGTGGCCGCCGACCGTGATCCGCTGCGCGGGGCGTACGGTCTGCGGCGTACCGGACCCGCTGCCGGTGCCCGCCGCGGTGCTGAGGTCGGCGGTGCGGTGCGTGCCGTCGGCGTGGGCGGCGGCGTAGTGCACGGTGGCTCCGCCGGGCAGTGCGGCGTCGGCGTTGATCAGGACGTGCAGGGCGGGCAGGCCGTGCGCGGGCGCCGTGCCCTCGCACTGCGGGCCCTTGTCGGCGGCCGGTGCCGGGGCGCCCGTGGCGGGGGCGGTGGGGTCCGTGGCCGGGGCGGTGGGGTGCGTGGCGGGGCCGGAGGGGTCCGTGGCCGGATCGCCGCCCGCGCCGCAGGCGGTCGTCATGAGCAGCAGGGCGCCGAGGCCGAGGGCGGCGCGGGTGGCCGTGCGCGCGGTGCTCATCCGCCCACCTGGAGTTCCTGCGGGCTGTTGAAGTAGTCGTGGTACTGCTGCTCGGTGATGTGGATGTCCCCTCCCGGTCCCCAGGGGTTGCCGAGGATCATCTTGCCGTCCGCGTCGAAGCCCTTCACGTAGAAGACGTGCCGTGTCACGTAGTGCGGGTCGAACTGCGGGTTGAGGTGGTCCTTCTTCAGGTCGTCGTCGGACCGGGTGGCGACGATGACCGGGTGGTGCGACTCGAAGGAGTTCTTGACGCTGCCGAAGTCGTTGTCGATGGACTTCGACTTGTGGCCGGTGACGTAGGAGGGCGCCTTGTCGGTGAAGTCCCATTCGATGGCGCCGTAGTCGCCCTGCTCCTTGCGGTCGTAGCGCGGGTCGTTCTCGTGGCCGTCGGGGGCGCCGCCCTTGTCGTCGCCGTACATGAGGGCGAACGCCTTCTCGTAGTAGGCGGGCCACACCTCGCCGTTGCCGTTGGCGCTCATGAGGTTGCCGTTCTCGTCCATCGGCAGGTCGGGGGTGACGGTGACCCAGTGCACGTTGCCGTCCTTGTCCCAGATCCGCACGTCGACCGTGCCGTTGGGATTCTGCTTGATCCCCTCCTGGATGAACTTCGGGTTGGCGTGCGCGGTGGCGGTCAGCGAGGAGATGTACCAGCAGTCGCCGAACCGGCCCTGCGCGATGCCGTCCACGTCGATCTGGCCCGGGGTGGCGAAGAGCGGTTCGCCGGGGATGCCGTAGTGCATGCCCTTGGCGCCCTGGCCGGACTGCGGGTTGTACCCCTCGATCCAGGCGTCGGTGGTGTCGAAGCCCGGCTGCACGCTCGGGAAGGCCGCCTCCAGGGCCGGCCAGTGGGAGGGGCCGGCCTTCTTCACCAGGGAGCTGACGAAGTCGCGGAACTCCCCGTCGGGCAGGCCGTTGTGGTCCCACCACTTCCAGCCGCTGCCGTCGTTGTCGTCCGCGGCGAGGTCGTTGAGCCGCTTGAGGTCGGCGGCGGGCACCTTGGAGAGCAGGGCGTCCAGCTCGGCCGGGGTCAGCTCGCCGAACTGGTCACGGAGCTTGCGCAGATCGTCCCGGTTGCCGTTGCTCCCGAAGTCCTTGCCGTCGAGCGCGCTCACCGCGGAGAGCAGGTCGGTGATCTTCTTCTCGTCGGGCGCCTTCTCGTCGCCGAAGTAGAGCGCCGGATCGATGTCGTAGCCCTCGTCCGTGAGGTGCTGGACACCGTCGAGCTGGTCGCAGCGGCGCAGCATCGAGCCCTGGGTGTCGTGCAGTTCGGGGGCGAGGGTGCCGGGCAGGCCGGCGCGGCCGCCGACCGGGTAGCCGACCAGCGGCTGGAGCAGCGGGCTGGTGGTGGCCGACTTGCCGGCCATCAGCCCGTCCGCGCGCGTGAGCACGCCGGCCACGTCCCGGTGCAGGGCGGTGGCGCCCTGGCTCAGCGTCTCCAGGTCGCCGGCCAGGCTGCGGATCTTGGTGGTGTCGAAACCGTGGAAGCTCATCAGCCGCCCCCGGCCTTCTGCTTGGCGTCGGCCTTCGCGGCCCGGTCGTCCAGGTCGTGCGCCTCGGTCTCCCAGCGCCCCGCGTCCTGCGTCAGATCGGCCGCCATCCGGTGCAGCGTCGACTTGCGGGAGCCGAGCATCCCGCTGGTCGAGGTGGCGTAGGGACCGGTCCAGATCGCCGGTGTCGCCTGCGCGACCGCCTTGTCCAGATACGGTCCGAGGTTGCCCGCGATCTTGCGGGCGGTCCGCGCGCACTCGCGCAGATCGTCCGCGCGCTGCCGCATCTGCTGCGGCGTCTCCGCCGTACCGTCAGGTTCCGGCCGAACCATGGGCCACTCCCCCGTAGAGTCCCCCGGGCACACGCTTCGTGCGCCGTCCGGCCCAACGTAATGGCGCGTTCCGCACGGTGACGAGCCGACCGGTGGGGACTGTTACGCAACCGCTACGACGTCACGGCCATGTCCCCGACCACGCACGGGGCGGTTCGTCCGGGCCGTTCCCCCGGGCGCCGGAACCCGGTGGGCCCCGGCGTTTTTCCGTCACGGCCGGACGGCGACGCCCCGGCCGCCCCCCGGTCACACCGCCGTCGTGTCGTCCTGGTGGCCGCCCCGGCGGCTCGCGGGGGCGGGGCCGAGATGCAGGAGCTGGGGTGGGGGGGTGCGGCAGACGCCCGGCTCGGGGAGGGTGAGCCGGGCCTCGTCGGCGGGGTCGAGCCGCACGCGTCAGGCGAAGTGGTACGGGGTCAGGTAGTCCGGGAGGACGACGCGGGAGGCGGGGGAGGTCTCGCGTATCTGCTGGAGGAAGGCGGGCCAGTTGACCGACGGGTCGCGCCGGGGCGGCTGGGACAGCGGGGTCTCGAAGTCGTCCCAGTGGACGGGGACGACGGTGCGGGGGTTGCCCAGGGCGGTCAGCAGGCGGGGGACATAGCGGTGGGTCGAGGTGCTGGTCGGCGGGGCGATCATCGCGACGTCGGGGCGCAGGCCGGTGGTGTCGCGTTCGCTGAAGTCGCTGGCTCCCATGAAGAAGGCCGAGGGGCCGCCGTCGAAGGTCACGTGGAAGGCGAGGGTGTCGCCCTCGGGGAGGTCACCGATCGTCGCGGGGCGGGGCGGGATCGCGGGGCCGTGGAGGGTGCCGGGGGAGAAGTAGCCGCGGGCGGCGTTGCGGCTGTGGCGGCCGGCGACGACCTCGACCGTGTAGCCGTCGAAGTCGAGGACCTCGCCGCCCTTGACGACGACGATCCGGGCCGCCTCGACGCCGTACGCCCTGAGCAGGTGGTACGTCGTCTCCGTGCCGACGATCCGCGCGGTGGCCGTCGTGGTGGCGATGAAGGGCACGTCGGTGAAGTGGTCCCAGTGGCTGTGGGTGACCAGGACCGTCTCGGGGTGGCCGGTGTGCTCCGCGACCAGGGCCTCGTCGGTGGTCAGTTCGGTGCGCGGGTCGAAGGTGCCGCTGAACAGGCCGGTCGGGAAGCGGGTCAGGTACGGGTCGACCAGGACGGTGCGGGTGCCCGTGTCGATGCGCCAGCCGCTGGTCCCGAACCACTGGAAGGTGACGTCGCCCGCGGCCGCGCCCCCGGTCCGGGCTGCCGACGCCGACGCGGGTGTGGGCGCGGAAGCGGCCACCGCCCCGACCGCTCCCGCCGCAGCCCCCTGGAGCAGCCGCCGCCGGTGGAATCCTGTACGTGTCGTCTCGCTCATGGGACGAGCACAGCACCGGCCGCGGCGCGGTGTCCAAGACCGATCACCGTCCGCGGTGATATGCGCGCACGTATCGGACCAGGTCAGACGGGGTCGGGCAGCGGTGCGGCGCGCAGGTGCTCCACCGCGAGGCGCGCCGCGCGGCCGATCGCCCGGTCGACCGCGGGCTGCGCGGGCGCGAGGTCGGGCGTCTCGGCGAAGACCGCGACCGCGTACTGCCCGCCGTCCGGATACCGCACGACGCCCGCCTCGATGTGCCGGCCGGGCAGCGTCCCGGTCTTGGCCGCGACCCGCACGTCGGCGGGGAAGCCGGACGCGAGGCGGTGCCGGAAGGCCTGCCGGGCCATCAGCTCGCGCACCCACGCGCACGCCTGCGCCGGTCCCGCCCGGTCCTGCCAGATCAGCCGCAGCAGCGAGGTGACGTCACGGGCCGTGGCGGACGTCGTACGCGCCGGGTCCAGCGCCGCGAAACCGCGTACCTGGCGCGGCTCCAGGTCCGGGTAGCGCGCGGCGAACTCCGCGGCGTCCCGCGCCCCGGCGTCCTCGAACATCGACCGCAGCAGGTCGCGCGGGCCGCCCACCACCCGGGTGCGGTCCAGGCCGAGTTCGGCGGCGAGCAGCCGTACCGTGTCGAGGCCGACGCGGCGGATCAGCGCGTCCGCCGCCGTGTTGTCGCTCACCGACAGGGTGAAGTAGGCCAGGTCGCGCAGCGACATCGTCACGTCGTCGACGCATCCGGCGACGCCCCAGCCGCCGAGCCGGTCGGCCGCGGTCAGCACGACCCGTTCGGCCGGGTCGATCTGCCCGGCGGCGGCCTGCCGGGCGAACTCCAGCACCAGCAGGATCTTGAACACCGAGGCCAGGACGACCTGTTCGTCGGCGGCCACGCCGACCTCCCGCCCGCCGCGCAGATCGACGGCGTGCAGCCGGACCGTCGCGCCCGCCGCGCCGAGCAGCGCGGTGACCCGCTCCCCGACCGTCCCGGTCTCCGGCATCCCCGCTCCCCGCTCCCCGTGTCCGGCTCCCACCCTCACATAGGCTCGCAGGATGGACCTCCTCCGGCACCTGCGGCTGTTCGTCGTCGTCGCCGAGGAACTGCACTTCAGCCGCGCCGCCGACATCATCGGCATGGCCCAGCCGCCGCTCAGCCAGTCCATCCGCCGACTGGAGGCGCACCTCGGCACGGACCTGTTCGACCGCTCCCGCCGGAACGTGCGCCTCACGCCCGCAGGAGTGCTCCTGCTGGCCGAGGCCCGCCGACTCCTCGCCGCCGAGCAGCACTTGCGTGCCGTCATGGCCGGTGCCCAGGAGCCGGACACCCTGCGGGTGGGCGTCCCCCCGCAGACGTCGGCGGCCGCGCTGCACGCCCTCCTGGCCGCCGGTGCGCGGGAGTTGCCCGGCCTGCGCATCGAACCGCGGGAGGCGGAGGAGGCGGAGCAGCTGCGGCTGCTGCGCGCGGGCGAACTCGACACCGGCCTGCTGCACCACCCGCTGGGCACTGCGGACGACCTGGTGGCGGGCCCGGCCGCCGAGAGCGACTGGGGCGTCGTCCTGCACCGCGCCTCCGCGCCCGCCCGGCGCCCGGAGGTCGCGCTCGCGGAGCTGTCCGGCCACGACCTCGTCCTCTTCCCCCGGTCGGCGGCCCCCGGCTGGTACGACGAGATCCTCGCCACCTGCCGCGCCGCCGGGTTCGTCCCCGGGGCGGTACGGCACGCGGGCACGGCCGAGTTCCGGCTCGGCCTGGTCGCGTCGGGGCACGGGGTCGCCTTCGACGACGGGCGCACCGCGGCCAGGGAGCCGCGTACGGCGTGGCGTCCGCTGGCGGGGCGCCCGCTGCGCCCGCGGCTGTCCGCCGTGTGGCCGCGCGGCGCGGCGCACCCGGCGGTCCGCGCCTTCGCCCGCACCGCCGCCCGCGCCCTCGCCGGCGGGGCGCCGTCCGGGCAGCCCGTACCGGAATCCCCCGACCGTCCGCGCCCCTGGTCGGTGGTCTTCGACGGCAACGGCCCGGCAGCGCCCGAGCGATGAGGAACCCGGGCCGCGAGGCCGGTCGCAGGTCGCAGCCAGTGACGGCGTGGGCGGCGTACCGGCCCGGCGACGGCGGGCTGGGCGCGGCCCGCGTCCTCAGGCGGTGGGCCGGTGGCCGCCGTAGGAGGCGGTCAGGGCTTCCGCGACGAGGGCCGCGTCCGCGGCGGCGGTGTCCTCGGGGTATTCGGGCAGCAGGTCGTCCCAGACGACCATCCACGAGCCGTAGAGCTGGGCCTGGCCCTCGGGGCGGGCGAAGAACCAGACGTGCAGATGGGCGCCGCCGTCGCCGATGCGGTAGACGTGCGCGCGGGCGATGTGCGGCAGGGCCTGGACGTGGCGGGCGATGTGCGCGGTGAGCACGCCGAGTTCCGCCGCCAGGTCGTCGGGGAGGTCGTCGAGGTCGTGGTGGTCGCGCGGGTGCAGCATCAGCACCAGGGGGACGCCGACCTTCTCGATGCGGGTGAGCCGCCAGCGGTCGTCGCGCCAGATGCCCTCGTCGCGCGCGCGGCACGAGGAGCAGTCCGCAGGGTCCTCGCCGTGCCGGGGCGGTTCGGGCAGCACGGGCGGGCGCAGCGGCGCGACCCGCAGGCCCTCCGGCTCGAACGGGCTGATCTCCCACCCCGTCATCCGGGACAGCGGGAGCCGGGCCTCGGCGTCGGCTGCGCCCAGGGCGTGGGCGTGGAAGTCGTCGGGTCGCAGTGCCATGGCCCGGAGCCTACGGGTGCGCGCGGGGCACCGTGACACCCGCCCGGCGACCGGGCGCAGGAGCGTAGGGGCCCGTGGGCGGGCGGGCCCCTACGGCGGCGTCCGCGGCACGCTGCGGGACGGCCGGACGGCCGGGCACCGCTACTTGCTCATCGCGAAGCGCATCAGCGCCTGCTCGTCGCCCTGCTTGATCTTGCCCGTCTCGTTGATCACCTGGAGCTTCCAGACGGTGCCCTCGCGGACCGCCTTGGCCACCGCGCAGCCGTTGTCGGTGGTGAGCAGGCTCGGCCAGATGTCGGCGACCTGCTGGGCGCTGCCGCCCGTCGCGTCGTAGACCTTGAAGCTGACGTTGCGGGCGTTCTGGAAGGCGCTGCGCTTCTTGTAGGCGGCGGCGACGAAGACGATGGACGTGATGGCGTCCGGCACCTTGTCGAGCACGACGGTCACCGTCTCGTCGTCGCCGTCGCCGCGTCCGGTCTGGTTGTCGCCGCTGTGCACCAGCGCGCCGTTGCCGAAGGGGTCCAGGGAGTCGAGCCCGGCCAGCCGGACCGGCTCGGCGCCCGCCATCGCTATCGCGATCAGGTCGAGGTCGGTGCCGCTCTTCTGCCGGATCTTCCCCATCAGGCCGCCGCTGCTCCCGGTGCTCGGGTCCCAGGACACCCCGATGGAGAGGTGGGTGACCCCGCCCAGGTCCGCGGGCTCGTCGTCCTTCTTCAGCGTGATCATGCTCGGTCCCCTTGTCGGTTGGCACTGCGCCATGTGAAGTGTGCCGTGTGATCACCGTCTTGTCCTCCACCCGTCCCCCCGGGCCCGGCCGCCCGACGGCCCGCCGGTTCGCCGCCCTGGCCGGGCTGGGGCTCGCGGGCGCGCTGGGCGCAGCACTGCCGGCGGCCGGGCTGATGGCGGGGCTCGGCCGCGTACGGGGCATCCCGTTCGGTCCGGTCGGCGCGGGGCTGCTCGTCGGGGCGGGGCTGCTGGTGGCGGCGGTCCCGATGCTGCTCGCCGTCCACGGTGTCCGCCGCACCTGGCACCGCGACCTGCGGCCCTTCCTCCTCCCCCTGCTCCTCGCGAACGCGGCGGCGACACTGCTGCTCGCGCTGCTCCTCCCCTACCGCTGGGGCGTGCTGAGCTGCCTGCTCTACTGTCTGCCCGCGCTGTGCACGGGGTGGGGCGCGCTCGTCCGGACCCGGACGGCCGCGCTGACGGCCCTGTGCGGTCTGCTCGCGGTGTACGCGCTGGCGTGGCCGGTGCGCGGGATGCAGCAGCACGTCGCCGCGCGCGAGTGGCTGAGGGCCCAGGGGATCCCGTCCCGCGCGCTCGCCCAGGTGGTGGCGCTGCCCGGCACCCGGCAGGAGCCGTACACCTGGGACGGGAGGACGCTCACCGCGATGTTCGTCGTCCCCGTCGGCGAATCGGACGCGTGGGTGGGCGCCGAGACCGTCACGCTCGGCGCGGCCGACCCGTGCGGTCCGCTGCTGGTGGGCCGAGGGGACGCGGCCGCGGAGTCGGCACCGCCGTGCACGGCGGACGGTCCGGGGCTGTGGTTCCGCGGCACGGAGCAGGAGACGGTGGGGTACGTGCTCCAGCGGGACGGTGTGACCGTCACCCTGACCGGCGGCATGCGGCCGGCCGGGAACGCCGTACGGGCGGCGGCCCGGCAGCGGGCGGAGCTGCGACGGGAGATCCTGGCCGCCCACCCGGCGACCGACGCCGAGCTGTGGTCCCGCGCGCCCGCCGGAACGCCCACGGCGCTCGCCCGCCTGCTGCTCTGACGCCCGATCCCCGCGCGCAGGCGCCCGCTCCCGCGCGCGGGCCCGTTCCGTGGCGGGCGCGTGCCGGATGATGGAGGGGACGGCAGGGCGGCGGCGAGGGGCGGGGCAGTGGCGGAGAGCGGATCCATCAGGGCGGCGGAGCCTGAGCGTACGGACGCGGTGGCGGAGCCCGCTGCGGACGCGGGTGGTGGACGGCGGTCGCGGCGGCGGGGGCTGGGGCTGGTGGTGGTGCTGCTCGTGGTGGCGCTGCTGTTCGCGCTGCCGTGGGCGACGCTGTTCGCCTTCGGCACGGGCTGGCCGCTCCCGGTCTTCGCCGCGGGCACGGCCGTCTTCGCCGCCGTGCTGGTCGCCTTCCCGTTCCTGATGGCCGCGGGCCACGGGCCGCGGCGCAACGACCGGGCCTCGCGCGTCGCGGACACCACGCTCGGGGTGGTGTGGGTGCTCTTCTCGTGGTCGGTGCTGGGCGGGGTGGCGCACCTCGTGCTGATCGCGCTGGGGGCCGGGGGCGCCCACCGGGCGCGGGTGGTCGCGCTGGGGGTCGTCGCGGTCGCGGCGGTGCTGCTGGCGTGGGGGCACTACGAGGCCATGCGGGTGCCGCGGGTGCGGCGGGTGGACGTCCCGCTGCCGCGGCTGGGCGGCGGGCTGGACGGGACCCGGGTCGTGGTCCTGGCCGACACGCACTACGGGCCCATCGACCGGGCGGCCTGGTCGGCGCGGGTCATCGAGGTGGTCAACACGCTCGACGCGGACGTCGTCGTGCACGCGGGGGACATCGCCGACGGCACGCCCGAGCAGCGCCGCGCGCAGTCCGCGCCGCTGGGGACCGTACGGGCGCGGCTCGCGAAGGTCTACGTCACGGGCAACCACGAGTACTTCGGCGAGGCCCAGGGCTGGCTGGACCGCATGGCGGAGCTGGGCTGGGAGCCGCTGCACAACCGCCATGTCGTGGTCGAGCGGGGCGGGGACGCCCTCGTGCTCGCGGGGGTGGACGACGTGACCGCGGAGTCCTCGGGCCTGGCCGGGCACCGGGCGAACCTGGACGGCGCGCTGGAGGGGGCGGATCCGGAGCGGCCGGTGCTGCTCGTCGCCCACCAGCCCAAGTACGTGGCGCAGGCCGCGGCCGCGGGCATCGACCTGCAGATCTCCGGGCACACCCACGGCGGCCAGATCTGGCCCTTCCGCTTCCTGGTCCGCATCGACCAGCCGGTGGTGCAGGGCCTGAGCCGGCACGGCGAGCGCACCCGGCTCTACACCAGCCGCGGCACCGGCTTCTGGGGCCCGCCCTTCCGGGTGTTCGCGCCGAGCGAGATCACGGTGCTGACGCTGCGCGCGGGCGGCACCGCCTGACGTCGGGCCCCGCCGTTCAACTCCGCCGCGTCCGGGGCGCGGTGAGCATGATCGGCCGCCCGGTCGAAAGTTTCGACCTCACCATCGAGGGGTGAAACAGGGGCAATCAACTCCGGTGCGACACCGCGGAAACATCTCGTTTGGCCCGGCGGCTACCCTGACGCCGTGACGATCGTGGAGCGGCTCGTGCCGGACGCGCTGTGGGAGGCCTTCCTGCACGTGGCACCCGCTGTTCCCGTACGGCCGCAGGGCGGCGGACGGCGGCGGCACGGCGACCGCGAGGTGCTGGCCGCGATCGTGTTCGTGGCCACCTCCGGCTGCGCCTGGCGCCAACTGCCGCCGGGCCTCGGGCCGTCCGGGCCCACCGCGCACCGCCGCTTCGCCGAGTGGAGCGGCGCGCGGGTCTGGGACGCGCTGCGGGCCGCCTTGTCCGAGGCGCCCGGCTCCGGGGCCGAACTCGCCTGGTCCCGCGCGGCGGTGGACGCGGTGGCCGCGCGCGCCGCGGCCCGCCAGGACTGACCGGAGACCGCCTCGCGCGCACAGCCGCGGGTATGCCCGGATGTGCCCGGGTTCGACCAGGCCCCCACTTCGCCATATGAGACGGCGAATTCGTCGAATCTGAGCCGTGCAGCGTCATTGACTCCGCCAGAACGCCGGAGCTAGCTTTCAGCTCCGATCGAACATCGGTCCGAAACTTTCGAGACCATTCACTCCCCGGGAGTCTGCCGTGAAGCTCCGACGCAGATCCGCAGTCGTCGCCGCCGGTGCCGTCGCCGTCGCCATGCTCGTCCCGGCCGCGGTCGCCGTCGCCCACGGGAACGGCAAGCCGAACGACACCTCCCTGCGGGCGCTGGCCTCGAAGCAGGGGCTGCGGTTCGGCACCGCCGTGGACGCCGCCCAGCTCGGCAGCAACAAGGCCTACACCGGCCTCGTCGCCGGGCAGTTCTCCGCGGTCACGGCCGAGAACGCCATGAAGTGGGACGCCGTCGAGCCCAGCCAGGGCGTCTACAACTGGAAGGCCGCCGACGACCTGGTCACGTTCGCGCAGAAGAACGGCCAGGAGGTCCGCGGCCACACCCTGATGTGGCACAACCAGATCCCGGGCTGGCTGACCACCGGCGTCACCGACGGCACCATCAGCGACGCGCAGCTGCGCGACATCCTGCACAAGCACGTCACCGACGAGGTCACGCACTTCAAGGGCAAGGTGTGGCAGTGGGACGTGGCCAACGAGGTCTTCGCCAACTCCTGGGAGACCCCGCAGGCCGACGGCCTGAACGCCGATGACTTCTGGGTCAAGCACCTCGGCTCGGGCGTGCTCGCCGACGTCTTCCGCTGGGCGCACCAGGCGGACCCGAAGGCGCTGCTGATGTACAACGACTACAACATCACCGGCGAGGACGGCACGAACGTCAAGTTCCAGGCCGTCTACGACTTCGTCAAGAAGCTGCGCAAGCAGGGCGTCCCGATCGACGGCATCGGCGAGCAGGGCCACCTCGACACGCAGTACGGCTTCGACGCCCAGCGCTACCAGGGCGACCTCCAGGCCTTCGGCGACCTCGGCCTGAAGGTCGCCATCACCGAGGCCGACGTGCGGACCTTCGTCGACGACCCGGCCACCCAGGTGCCCACCGACGCGCTCGCGCAGTTCGCGCAGCCGTACGAGTTCTCCGAGCTGCTCAAGGGCTGCGAACTCGTCAGCCAGTGCATCTCCTTCACCGCGTGGGGCGTCTACGACGGCGACTCGTGGATCCCGAGTACGTTCAAGGGCGAGGGCTACGGCCTGCTCTACGACGTGAACATGCAGCCCAAGGCGGTGTACTCCACGCTCCAGCAGGACCTCCGGGCGGCGGCCGGCACGAAGAAGCACGGCCCCGTGGGCGGCGGCCGGTAATCCGTCACCCCCTCCCGAACCCGAGGGCCCCGGTCAACCTGGCGACCGGGGCCCTCGCCGTACGCCCGCGGACCGAACAGGGCTCAGTGCGGCGGGGGAAGGGCGCGGAAGGCGGACTGGACACCGGCCTGGAAACGGGTCGAGGCACCGAGCGAGGCCAGCAGGGCGGCGACGCGGCGCTGCACCGTGCGCTGGCTGACGCCGAGCTGGCGGGCGCTCGCGGCATCGGTGAGGCCCGCGAGGAGCAGGCCGAGCAGCCGGGCGTCCGGGTCGGCGGGGCGGTCGCCCGGGTGGTCGGCCGCGCGGTCCGCGGGGCGCTCGGCGAGGCGGGCGTCCTGGCCGGGGCGGGGGGCGGCGCGTTCCCACAGGCTCTCGAAGAGCAGGGCCAGGGCGTCGAGCAGGGCGGAGGGGTGCACCACCACGACCTCGTCCGGTTCGCCGCCGCCCCCCGCCGGGGCCAGCACCGCGCAGCGGTCGTCCACCAGGCAGAGCCGCACCGGGAGTTCGGGCAGCGTCCTGACCTGCTGCCCCGCCGCGGCCGCCGCGCTCCCGGCCGCCCGGCCCGGGGCGTACAGGGCGCGGTGGGCGGCCCCCGCGGACGGCAGCCGCGGGTCGGGGAGCGGGCCGAGGCTGCGCACCTCGCGGCGGGCGGCGAGCCGGATCCGCGCCAGCCGCCGCCCGACCGCGGCCCGGCCGGTGACGGCTTCGGCCACGGACCGGGACTCGTCGCCGTCCCCGCGCCGGGCGTCCTGGTAGGCGGCCGCCAGTTCCGCGACCTGGTGGCGGGCCCGCGTCAGACGGTGCTCCTCCTCCGCCAGCAGCCGGTCGAGTACGGCGCCGGGCGGCGCGGCGGCGTGCCGCGGCGGGTCGCCCGGCAGCCGCTCGGCCAGCCCCCGCCCGCGCAGCGCGGCCAGCACCGGGCACAGCGCCTCCTTGCGCCGCCACCGCCCGGCGAGCACAGCGAGCGGTACGGGCCCGGTCTCGACGAGCAGCGCGTACGCGGCCTCCTCCGCCGCCCCGAGCCCCAGCACCCGCAACGCGGCCCGGCCCGCGGCCACCCCGCCCCCGGACCGGTGCGCGCCCCGGGGCCGTCGGTCCGCCGCGCGGCCCGCCCGCCGGGCGTCCGCCCCGCCGTCCCGTTCAGCCGCCATCGGTGCGGGCCTCCTCCCGGTCCGCCGTGCGTTCGAGCCAGCCGCGGCGCACCGCCTCGTAGCCCGCCTGGAAGCGGGACGTGGCGTCCAGGCGGCTCATCAGGGCGCGCAGCCTGCGGTGGACGGTCTGCTCGTGCAGGCCCAGGTGGCCGGCGATGGTGCTCTCGGTGTGGCCCGCGGTCAGCAGGGCGAGCAGCGCGCGCTCGTCGGGTGTCGGGCGCTCCCGTGGCGGTGTCCCGTGCGCGGCCGCGCCGCCCTCGGCCGTCAGCCGCAGCGGCACCGCGCGCTCCCAGTAGCTCTCGAACAGCGCGGCCAGCGCCTGGTGCAGCAGCCCGCCGTGCACGATCAGCCATGAGCCGACCTCTCCCGTGCGCAGCGGCAGCATGGCCAGCGGGGCGTCGCTGACGACGAGTTTCATGGGCACGTCGGCGACGCGCGACTCCTCGCCCGCCGCCGAGGACTGCTCGATGTCGGCGACCCGGCCGGGGACGCTGACGGCCCTGCGGTCGTAGACCACCCGGTAGCGGACGCCCTGGGAGAGCCGGTCCAGCTCCAGGTGGTTCTCGCGGTAGTCGGAGAGGTAGGGCGGGCCGTCGAAGAAGCAGATCTGGCGGCGGGCGTCGCGCTGGAGGCGCACGTACCAGGCGAGCGCGGCCTCGGGTCCGTGGCAGATCTCGACCAGGCCGCCGGACCCGGCGTCCGCGTCTCCGTCCCCCTCGGCGCCCGGGTCGTTGGCGCGGTGGGCGGCGGCGAGGCGGGCGACCCGGCGGCGGGCCGCGGCGAGCCGGCGTTCGCGGGTGGCGAGCGCTCCGGCGAGGGCCTCGTCGGGCGGCAGCGGCCGGTAGCGGCCGGGCTCGTCCGGATCGGCGGCGACGAGGCCGAGCCGGGCCAGCCGCCGCAGTGCGGGGGCGGCCGTCCCGGGGTGGCCGCAGGCGGCGGCGAGAAGGTCGGCCTCCTCGGCGGTGACCGCCGGGCGGATCGCGAGCTGTGCGTAGAGCTCCTGGTCAGCGGGGGTGAGGCCGAGGATGTCGAGCACAGGGCCATGCTCCGGCGAACCCATGAGTAGTACAAGGACTTTACGACACTGTCGCATGATCGCCTTGACCGTGTTCGGCCACGGATTCCACGATCGTGCCTTCCCCCGACTCCCCGACCCCCCGTTTCCCGGGCGTCCTCCCGACGCCCGGAACCCGACTCCCGGGCTCCCTCCGACGCCCGGGTCCTGACGACAGGCGTCACCGGCCCCGCCCGGCCGGTGGCGCCTGTCCTCGCAGAGATTGGTGGCATCGTGCGACATCCCGTACCTCCACCGCGCGTTCGCGGGGCCCGCGGGCTCCTCGGCGCGGTCACGGCCGCGGCGCTGGGGCTGACCGCCCTGTCCGCGCTGTCCGTGCAGCCCGCGGCGGCCGCCGCCCCGGCCCCCGCCGACACGGCCACGACCCCGGCCACGACCCCGGCCGCCGCCGCACCCCACGGCACCCCCGTCACGAGCGGCACCGTCACGGACTCCTGCGCCGCGCCCGCCTCCCCGGGCATGGCACGCTGCTTCGCCCGGCGCGTGGAGTCCACCGAGCGGCAGGGCCCGGGGCTGCGCTCACGCGCGGCGGCCGCACCCGCCGGTTACGCCCCGGCCGACCTGCTCGGCGCCTACGACCTCCCGGCGGACGGCGGCACGGGGGCCACCATCGCGATCGTGGACGCCTACGACGACCCGAACGCCGCCTCCGATCTCGCCGTCTACCGGGCGCAGTTCGGCCTCCCGGCGCTGGAGCCGGGGCAGTTCCGCGTGGTCAACCAGCGCGGTGTGCAGGGCGACTACCCCCAGGGCGACACCGGCTGGGCCACCGAGACCTCGCTCGACCTGGACATGGTCTCGGCGATCGCCCCGCACGCGGACATCATCCTGGTCGAGGCGGACACCTCCGGCTCCGACGACCTCGGCGCCTCGGTGGACACGGCGGTCGCACTCGGCGCGACATACGTCTCCAACAGCTACGGCATCTCCGACGCCCTGGCGGGCACCAGCGACGACGCCTTCTACGACCACCCCGGCGTCGCGATCGTCGCGAGCAGCGGCGACGACTCGTACGGCGTGCAGTTCCCCGCGTCCTCCCCCAACGTGACCTCGGTGGGCGGCACTTCGCTGAAGCGCGACGCGGGCACCGCGCGCGGGTGGAGCGAGACGGTCTGGGACAGCAAGGGCGGCGGCCCCGGCTCCGGCTGCTCGACCCTCCACGACAAGCCCTCCTACCAGCACGACACCGGCTGCGACGGCCGCACCGTCGCCGACGTCTCCGCAGTGGCCGACCCGTACACCGGTGTCGCCGTCTACGACACGTACGGCGGCCAGGGCAGCGGCTGGGCTCAGTACGGCGGTACGAGCGTCGCGGCCCCGATCATCGCCGCGGCCTACGCGCTGGCCGGGCCGATACCCGCCGGGGACCGCCCGAGCAGCTACCCGTACGAGCACACCGCGAGCCTGCACGACGTGACGTCCGGCTCCAACGGCACCTGCACGCCCGCGTACCTGTGCACCGCCGGGCCCGGCTACGACGGCCCGACCGGTCTCGGCACGCCGGACAGCACGCTGGCGCTCAGCAGCGACGTGCCCTCCAGCTCCGTCACCGGCACCGTGACCGACGCCGACGGCAAGCCGCTGACGGGCGTCCGGGTCGCCGCGTCCGGCCCCGCGGGCGCCGCCTCGACCACGACCGGCACCGACGGGACGTACCGACTCCCGCTCCCCGAGGGGGACTACACCCTTCGCGCGGCCCTCTTCGACTACACCGCGCCGGAGGCCCGGCAGATCCACCTGGCGGCCGGGGAGATCACCACGGCCGACCTGACGCTGACCAAGGTGCCGACGGTGACCGTCAGCGGACGCGTCACCGACGGCTCCGGCCACGGCTGGCCGGTGTACACCGCGCTCCAGATCGACAACGGGGTGCCCGGCGGGCCCTTCTACGCCGACCCCTTCACCGGCCGCTACTCCATCGAGCTGCCGGAGAAGGGCAGTTACACCCTGCACGCGCTGCCGCAGTACGCCGGGTACCAGCCGCGCGACCTCACCGTCACGACCGGCACCAAGGCCGTCGCGCAGGACATCGCGCTGGACGCCGACCTCTTCGCGTCCGACGGATCCGCGCTCGGCTACCGGCAGTCGCTCAGCGGCAGCACCGAGAGCTTCGGCGCCGCGGCGCTCCCCGCGCACTGGTCGACGCAGAAGGCCGCGGGCCCGGACTGGACGTTCCGTGCGGACAACAACCCCACGGGCGGTGACGGCGGTTACGCGGTGATCCCGCTGCAACTGCAGCCGACCGTCGCCGACACCTCGCTCGTCGCGGCGCCGCTGGCGCTGACGGCCGACGAGACGCCCGTCGTCTCCTTCGACGTCTCGCAGTCGGACGGCCGGCTGGAGGTCGGCTGGTCCGACGACGGCGGCGCCACCTGGACCACCGCCTGGAGCAGCAACCGCCCGGTGACCTCCCACGAGGAGGTGCGGATGCCCGCGACCGGCACGGCGCGCACCCTGCTGGTGCGCTTCCGCTTCCTGCTGACCACCGGCGGCGCGACCGCGACCGGCGGGGTGTCGCTCGACGACGTCCACGTCGGCGGCGCCTCGCTGACGGTGCTCCCCGGCGCGCTGCTCACCGGCACCACGACCGCCGGGCTGACCGGCGACCCGCTGGACGGCGTCGCCGTCGCCGCGGGCGCGGCGCCGCACCCCGTCCCGGGCGACCCCTTCACCCCCGGTTCCGTCTCGGCCCCGCTGCCGGGCGCCGCCGGGCTCACCGACGGCTTCTTCTACGTCTTCTCACCCGGCACCCACCCCTCCCGGACGGTCGGCGGCACCCTCTACCCGTACGACGAGGGCACGCTCAAGGTGCACGCGGCGGCCGACACCGTGGGCAGGGCCCACCTCGTCATGCCCGCCGGGCGGGTCACCGCGACCGCCGAGGTGGACGCCTCCGCGCCCTGGAACGGCACGGCCACCCGCACCCTGACCCTCACCAACTCCGGCGACGGCCCGGCCACCGTCACCCTCACCCCGCGCACCACGTCCCCGGCGGCCGCCCCGGCAGCCACGGCGAAGGGCGCGGCGCCGCAGACCGTACGCGTCGAGCCCGGCGACGTGCTCGACTACCCGGCCGCGCTCGCCCGTGCGCACCGGGACGGCAAGGCCCCCGCCGCGGCGGCGCCCGCCCCCGCCGCACCGGCCGCGCCCGGCACCCCCGCCGCCGACGGCACCGGCTGGACGGGCCTGACGGACCTGCCCTCCGGCTTCTACAGCGGGGTCGCCGCGAACCTCGGCGGCACCCTCTACGCCGGTCTCGGCGGCAACGGCCCGACCACCTTCTTCAACACCTTCTCCGCCTACGACGCCGCCACCGGCAGCTGGCAGCGCAAGGCCGACGCCCCCTACCCGGTGGCCGCGGCCGCCACCGCCACCGTGGACGGCAAGCTCTACGCGTCCGGCGGTGCCGGGATCGTCGACGGCCGGCTCGCCGTCGTCCCCGCCACCCAGGTCTACGACCCGGCGACCGACTCCTGGTCGCTGACGGCGGGCAACCCCGTCAGCTACGGCGGCGCGGGCGCGTCCGCAGGCGGCAAGCTGTACGCGGTCGGCGGCTACGACCAGTCCACCTTCAGCACCTCCGCCGACGTCGCCGTCTACGACCCCGCCACGGACACCTGGTCCCGGGCGGCCGACTACCCGGTGGCGGTGGAGACCCCGCAGTGCGGCGGGATCGGCGGCAAGGTGTACTGCGCGGGCGGCACTTCCGCGCCCGTCGGCGGCACCTCGGGGAAGATGCTGACCGACGCCTACGTGTACGACCCGGCCAAGAACAGCTGGCACAAGATCGCCTCGCTGCCGATCCAGCTCGGCAGCTCGGCCGTCGCCGTCGCGAACGGGCAACTGCTGCTCTCCACCGGCTACACCGACAACTCCACGGCGATGACCAACCGGGGCTTCGCGTACGACCCGGCGGCGGACCGCTGGACGCCCCTGCCCAACGCCGCCACGCCCAGGGCGCAGGCAGCGGGGGCCACCGGCTTCTACAGCGTCGGCGGCGCGTCCTCCAGCGCCGTCCTCGCCGACGTCACCCTGCTGCCCGGCTACGGCCAGGAGGGCAAGGTCGCGGTGCCGTGGCTGAGCACCGACCGCACGAGCGTCACGATCCCGGCCGGGCACCACGCCAAGGTCACCCTGCGCCTCGACCCGCGCGCGGCCGGGCTCGCCGAACCGTCCGTCCATCAGGCGGTGCTGGGCCTGTCCGCCCCGACCCCGGAGCAGATCGCCCCGGTCACCGTACGGCTGACGGTCCGCCCGCCCGCCGGGTGGGGCCGGGTGACCGGCACGATCACCGGCAAGGGCGGCACGCCCCTGCCCGGCGCCACGGTCGTCGTCACCGGACACGGCGGACGGCACGTGCTGGCCGCCGACGCCGACGGCCGGTACGCCCTGTGGCTGGACGCCCGCGGCAAGCCCGTCACGGTGACCGCGTCCGCCCCCGGCCACCGCTCCGCCAGCCGCACCGTCCGCCTCCCGCAAGGCGGCGGCACGGTGACGGCCGACCTGGAGCTGCGCACCGGCTGACCTCCCGGTCACCACCGGTCCGGAGGGCCCCCGCATCCGCTGCGGGGGCCCTCCTGCCCTGTCCGGGCCGTGCCGCCCCGCAGGCGCGGCCGCTCAAGACGGCCTGCGGGGAGGGCGGTCGCCGTCAGCCCTCAGCGGGCGGCGGACTCCTGGGCGGACCAGACGTCGATCACGACCTGCTGCTGGCCGGCCCGCAGCGCCGCGCCGGCGCCCGCGTAGTTGCGGTCGGCCTCCGCCGCCTCGGCGGCGTCCGGCAGCGCGTTGGTGCACGCCGTGCCGGGGCCGTGCCCGGACATCAGCTCCGAGCACGGCCCGCTGTAGTCGTCGAGGAGCCCGAGGATGTGCCCGGTCTCGTGCGCGGCGATCCGCGTCATGTCGTAGCCCTCGTCCACCGCCTCCTGGCCCAGCTGCACCTGCCCGCGGCCGTGGCCCGGCAGGATCGGTCCCAGCGTCGTCTGCGGCCAGCCGGAGGTGGCCTTGTAGACGAAGTTGGCCGAGGTGGACGAACTCACCTGCTGGAAGCGCACGTTGTGCAGCGCGGCGTTCCAGTTCTGCACGCCCTGGGCGATCGCGGCGGACCACTGTCCCGCCTGGCTGACGGAGTAGGTCAGCGTGACCACCGATGTCGTCGCCCGCGGCGCGGCCTGCGCCGTCCCGGTGCCGGTGGTGACGGCCAGCACGGCCGTGATCAGCGCCGCCGCGGCGGCTGTTCGCTTGATCATGAGCCTCGTACGCCTCCTCAGGTCTCGTCACCCCCCGTGGACCACAAGCGCACCACGTAAGACGCGTCCATGACAAGAACTGCGCACGATCCCCCGCACGATCCCCACGGGTTCGGCCGGATCCCGTCGCCCGCCCCCCGGCGCCGGGGGAGTACCTCCGGCGCCGGGCGCGGTCCCGGGGGGCCCTGGCCCCTGCTGTCCGCGCGTCTACGGCGCGGTCACGGCGGCCAGTTGCTGCGGGGCCTGGGCGGTCAGCGCGGTGCCGTCGAAGAGGTAGGCGGTGACGGTGCCGGTCGCGTCGACCTTCCACAGGTCAGGGGTGCCGTCACCGTCGATGTCGGCGGCCTGCAGGACCGGGGCGTCGGCTGCGTCCCACCCGCTCGCGGCGAGCTGCACCGGGGTGGCGGGGCTGCCCAGGGCGAGGTTCTCCAGGTCCTCGGGCGTGTAGTAGTAGAGCGCGCCGCCGGCGGTGTCGCGGGCGAAGAGCGCGGGCAGACCGTCGATGAGGCCGGTGGTCAGCGTCCACCCGGTCCAGTCGCCGGTGCCCGCGGGGTTGGTGGAGGACACCGGGATGGCACCGTCCACGCCGGTGAACGCTCCGGGAATGAGTGCGGAGCCCTCGTCGAGCAGGACCCCGCCGACGACGAGCAGCAGGTTCGGGAAGCCGTTGACCGGCGCGCCGTTGAGGGTGTTGTAGAGGCCTCCGCCGTTGGCGACGGAGGTGGCGCGGGCACCCGTGATGCTGTCCTCGAAGACAAGCGAGGAGACGTTGACCTCGTGACCGCTGGTCGGCGACAGCACGGAGCCGTCGCCGTTCCCGTAGAGGATCGCGCCCGAGCCGGTGACCGGGTTGTAGCTCAGGACGTCGTTGGAGCCCGCGCCGTTGGCGAAGTGGCCGGTGACGACCTGGGTGCCGTCCCAGTCCGCCGCCGGGTCGGCCGAGCCGATGCCGGTGCCCTGGGCGCCGATGTCGGTCGCGGCGGTGTCGATCCGGTTGCCGGGCAGACCGGGTGCGAACCACAGGCCCGAGGGCAGCCCGGCCTGGGCGCCGACCACGGTCAGGTCGGGACGGCCGTCGCCGTTCAGGTCACCGTGGACATCGGTGGTCGACGGACCGGTCGGGGGATCGGTCGGCGGGTCCACCGGCACGGTGGAGAAGAGGGTGAAGGTGGTCGTGCCGCCGTGGTTGCCGCCCGGCGAGAAGGCGGTGACGGCGATCTGGACGGCTCCGGAGTCCGGCGTGACCGTGAACGCGGCGCTGCCGTCCGCGTCGGCGCCGACAGTGCCGTGCGAACCGCCGTCGACCAGGTACGCGTACGAGGCGGCCGGCGTACTGCCGGGGGCCGCGGTGACGGAGAGGGTCACGGGCTCGCCGACGGTGGCCGGGCCCGGGTCGGCGACGACCGGGGCCGCCGGGTAGGTCCGGTCGAACGAGAAGTGGCAGGTGGCCGACCACGACGACGTCCGGTCCGCATCGCTGACCCGGACCTTCCAGTCGAACTCGGTGACGGCGCCGTCGGCGGCGGCGGCGTCCAGCACGGCCCTCTGGACCACGAACACGGCGTCGGTGCCGGAGGCCGCGTGGAGCGCGGCCTCCGGCATGTCGACCACGACCGCCCCGCCGGGACCGTGCTCGACCACGCGGAACTGCGCGCCGAGCACGCCGCCGTCGGGATCGGAGACCCGGGCCCGCAGCGTGATGTCGCCGTGGCCCACGACGGTGTCCCCCGGACAGGCCGTCGAGGGGGAGGTGCTCAGCGCGGTGGGCGTGTCGGGCGCCTGGTTCCCGGCCGCGGCGAAGGCCGCGGCGGGCTGGGCCACACACGCCGCCGCCAGGACCACGCCCAGCGCGGCGGACGCCGCGAGCACCCTGGATCTCCGCGAGGACATGGGCGATTTCACCGAACCCCTACCTGTTCTCTTCATCTGGTTCACATCGAGCGATCATCCGGTGTCACGGACCTCACATCCAGCGATTTTTGGCAACCGTTGCATCCGGCACCTGTCCTCCCCCGGGGGAAGTCACCGGTTCGTCCGCTCCTCCGGCCTTTGACCGCTGAACAGCGGCGCCGCGCCCTAGAGTTGACGCGCCGCGTACGACGGCGGCGGGGCGGGAGGGGCAACCGGTGGCCTACAAGGCGCTGCTGATCGGGGCGAGCGAGTACGACGACCCGGCGATCTCCGCACTGCCCTTCGTCCGCGACGACCTGACGCTGCTGCAGACCGTGCTGTCCGACCGCGGCTTCGCCTCCGCCGAGATCCTCGAATCGGCCCGCGGCATCACCCGCACCGCGGTGAACGCGCGGGTCAGCCGCTTCCTGCGGGAGGCCGACCGCGGCGACTGCCTGCTCGTCCTGCTCAGCGGGCACGGCCAGCACTTCGAGGGCGCCGACTACCTGATCCCGGAGGACGCCAGCTTCGCCATCGAGCCCTTCGCCGACTGCTGCGTGCAGATCGACTGGCGCAGGGAGCTGGAGAACTCGCCCGCCGCCCAGGTCGTCTTCCTGATCGACGCCTGCCGGGAGGGCTTCGAACGGGACACCAAGTCCCCGGCGGGCGTGCGCGGATGGAGCACCCCGAAGATCGCCGCCGCGCTGCGCCGCAAGGCCGCCCACGTCTACGCGTGCTCCCCCGCCGAAGTGGCCCGCTACGTGCGGACGTCGGACCGGGCGGCGGACCACGCGGCGGCGGGCCGTACGGGCGACTCCTTCAGCCTGTTCTCGCGGGCGGTCGCCGACGTCGTCGCCGGATCCGAACACGCCATGGACCTCGCGGAGTTCGCCCGGCGCGTACAGTCGCGGATCGACGACCTGCACGTCGCGTACGGCAAACCCCGTACCCCGCAGCGGATCCGGGTCGCCTCCGACACCGACCGGGCCGCCTTCGCGCTGCTGCCCGGCCCCGCCCGGCAGCCGCGCGCGCACCCCTGGCTCGGCCTGGTCGCCGGTCACTCGGCGTGGGAGCGCACGGCCCCCGGCCCGGCCAGGGAAGCGGTCAAGGCCGCGTGCGCCGCACTCGCGGCGCAACTGGCCCGCAGCTTCGAGGACGCCTCCGGCGCACTGGCCGAGGACCCCTGGCACGACGCGGAGTTCGCCCTGCGCGCGCAGAAGCGCATGCACTTCCTCATCGGCCGGATGGAGCGCACCAGCACCTTCTCGCCGACCGAGGCCGCGCTCGCCGTCCTGCTGCCGCTCGTCGCCGAGGCGTTCCGGGTGACGGAGACCGCGGCCCGCGCGCATCTGCTCGCCGAGGGCGCGACCGGCCCCGAACGCGTCCGCTTCGAGGACTTCGTGCGCACCCACCCCCGCCTCGTCCGGCGGCTGCGCACGCTGGACCGGACGCACGAGCGCGCGGCCGACGCCGCCGGCATCCGCTGGTGGCTCTTCCACCGCTGGCTCGCCCTGCAACCCGACGTCTACGGCGCCCAGTCCCTCAAGACGCTGCTCGCACCGCCGCGGACACCGGAAGACCCCGACCGCCCCGACTGGATCGACGGCGCCCTGTCCGCCGACCGCTTCGCCCGCTTCCTCCAGGCCCGGCTCACCGCGCCCTTCGCCGTCGTCCCGGAAGGCGCCCAGGAGCCGCGCGACGTGATCGCGGCCAGCACCGGCGACGAGCACGAGGTGCGCCACGACCTCGTCCTCGCGCTCGCCAAGGCCGCGCACGCGCTGGCCGTCTCCCCCGCCGACCTGCCCGAGATCGTCGTCGAGCACCTCGGCATCTCCGACAACGTCGGCCTGCCCGACCTCCTCGCCACGCTGCGCGCCTGCGAGTGGCACGCCTCGGGCGTCGGCCGCTCCCTCAACGCCGCCTGCCACCACCCTGCCGTGCAGATCGCCCTGCGCGAGCACGCCCACCGCACCGACGCCCTGCTGCGCGACATCAACCGCGCCCCCGCCCTCGTCCCGCTGCGCGCCCTGCCGCCCTTCGCCGACGCCGACCTCGTCCGGCTGACCGGCAACACCCCCGCGCACCTGTCCGACGGCATCCGCTTCCAGCTCGCCGAGGACCGCGTCCAGGAGCTGCTGATGGGCGAATCCCTGTACGGCAACCGCAAGCTCGCCGTCCGCGAGCTGTACCAGAACGCCCTGGACGCGGTCCGCTACCGCGACGCCCGCACCCAGTACCTGACGCGTACCAACTCCGGCCGCCGCCTGCCCCCCTGGACCGGCGAGATCACCTTCCGGCAGGGCGTGGACGACGCGGGCCGCCCCTACCTCGAATGCCGGGACAACGGCATCGGCATGGGCGTCCACGAACTGAGCCGCACCTTCGCCCAGGGCGGCGCCCGCTTCGTCGACCTCCCCGAATACGTCGAGGAGCAGGCCGCCTGGTCCGCCCTCGACCCGAAGATCGAGCTGTTCCCCAACAGCCGTTTCGGCATCGGCGTGCTGAGCTACTTCATGCTCGCCGACGAGATCGTCGTCCACACCTGCCGGATGAGCCGCGACGGCCGCCCCGGCCGCCGCCTGAAGGTCACGATCGCGGGCCCCGGCAACCTCTTCCGCATCGAGGACGTCGGCGAGGGCGACGAGACCGGCACATCGGTGCGGCTGCTGCTGTCCCGCGCGGCGGGCCAGGTCTCGTGCGTGGACACCCTGGAGGAGGTGCTGTGGGTCGCGCAGTACCGCACGACCGCCGTGCACGCCTCCCGCCGCCTGGAATGGGAACCGGGCGAACTGTCGGAGCGGGCGGTGGAACGGCACTGGTACGAGAACCCGGACTTCCGCGACCCGGGCGGCGGCGTCTTCCGCTCCGCCGACCCGGACCTGTGGTGGATCGGCGGACGGGGTGTGGCGCTGTCGGACGGTCTGTTCGCGGACGCCTCCCGCGGACCCGAGCCGATGCCGCACGGCATCGTCGTCAACCTCCACGGGCGGCACCGTCCGCAACTCAGCGTCGACCGCGCGACGTTCCAGAACTTCCGGCGGCGGCCCCTGGAGATACGCGCGGTGGCGGTGGCGCGGAGCCTCGTCGACGGTGGCGGCCTCGCCCTGCTGAACCCCTCCTGGCTGGGACGGGTCGGGTCGGTGTCACTGCCGCTGGCCGACGCGATCGTCGCCGCCGCCCGCGGCAGGAACCTCCCCTGGCCGGTGAACGGCCGCAAGGCCCCGCTCGACGACGTCGGCGTCTTCCCGCCGGACGGCCTGCTGCTGCCCGCGCTCACCCCCGAACGGCGCCCCGCCGACCAGCGCCGCTACGCAGCCGCCTACGCACGGCAGATCCCGGAGCCGATCCTGCGCTGGCGCCTCGCCACGCTGC
The DNA here is from genome assembly GCF_053604375.1 of Streptomyces sp. NPDC004031. Taxonomy (NCBI): domain Bacteria; kingdom Bacillati; phylum Actinomycetota; class Actinomycetes; order Kitasatosporales; family Streptomycetaceae; genus Streptomyces; species Streptomyces sp. NPDC004031. Next base: position 44,805 of record NZ_JBSGHL010000013.1, read on the forward strand.
TCGGCGCCGTCCCGGCCGACGACAGGCAGCACGCGCCCCGCCCCGGCGGTGCCTCTCCCGCCCGGCCGTCGGACCTGAACCTGCTGGTCACCAACTGGCAGCACGCGGCCTTCTGGCAGCACAACCTGGACCAGTGGCTGCGCGGTCCGCAGGGCAACGACTACCAGGACGCCCGCCCGTCGCCGTATCTGCGCCGCACTGGGATCCTCGGCCTCCCCCACCTCCCGCACTGGCTGCGGCCCCACGACCCCGTACCGGCGCGCACGATGCTGCTGAACGTATGGACCACCGGGATGCGCGCCGGAGACATCGCCCGGCGCATGGGGGAGCTGGGCTACCGCACCGCGCCGCTGGCCGGGGCCGAGGACGCCGGGACGGACGACTACCACCTGCTCCACACGCTGAACCCGGCCAACCCCGGGGAGCGGCCCGGCTCCGCGGTGTCCGCCGCGCAGATCAGCCTCAGCGCCCTCAACGCCGACGTCCCGTCCGAGGCCGCGGCGAAGCGCCTTCGCGAGCTGGGATTCGACGTCACCGACGACTTCGAGCGGTGCTCCGGCTGGTCGGCCGAGGACCGGGCCGTCCTCATCTACCTCTGGGAGGGGCGGGGCGACCACCCCGGGCAGTCCGCCCCCGACACCGTGTCGGTGCCGCAACTGCTCAACACGGCCGCGCTCACCGGACTCCCCGTACCCGCCCTCGCCCGCCGGCTGCACACCTGGGGCTTCGTCCTGCCCCCGGCCGGCACCTACCCGGACGACCTGGACGACGACGACCGCGCGCTCCTCGTCCGCGAGAACCGGGTGCCCGGTCCGGACGCACCGGTCCCCGCCCCCCACGTGTTCGCCGCCGCCCAGGGAACCGGCCGCTCCACGGCCTGGGCCGCACAGCGCCTCGCCGAACTCGGCTTCCGGATCGACCCGGAGAGCGCCGTCACGTCGTGCGAGCGCTGCGCGGAGGACCACACACTCCTCCTGCGCGCGGGCATGTACCCGCAGAGATGGGCCCCGCACGGGAAGAAGATCTCCGCGATCAGCCTCGCCGAGGCGGCACTGCGCACCGACTGCTCGGCGGCCGACATCGCGGTCTGTGTGACCCGGGTCGGGATGCCCGTCGCCGTCGGCCCCGCCGCCCTCGCACAGCTGACGACGGACGACCTGACCGTCCTCACCGACTACCGCACCCCCGACCCCGACATCTACGACACGATCACCCCGCCGCAGATCTACGCCGTGGCCGCCCACACCGGCCGCTCCCGCTCCGAGATCACCCGCGGCCTCACGGACCTGGGCTACGACGTCGCGCCGCCCGACGAGGACTTCGAGCGGGACGTCCGGGCGGAACGGAAACTCGACGCCTGGCTGCGCGAGGCCGGTCACGGGGACGGACCGGTACCCCCCGCCCTCGCCCCCCTGCCCGGCGCGGCCGAACCGCCCCCTCCCGAGGAGATCTCCCTCTCCGCTCTCGTGGCCGTGGCCCTGCGACTGCGCATGCAGCTGCGCGAGACGGCGAACCTGGCCCGCGCCCTGGGCCTCACCAACGAGGCCGCGGACTGGTTCACCCCGAACGGGTGACCGGCCCCCGCCGGTACCGTGGCCGGGGAACGGCAGGTCACGGGGACAGGGGGCGGAGCCGATGGAGCTGCGGCAGTTGAGGAGCTTCGAGGCCGTCGTGCGGGCCGGGAGTGTCACCGAGGCGGCCGTGCTGCTGGGGATGGCGCCCTCGTCCGTGTCGCAGGCCGTGCGGACGCTGGAGGGGGACCTCGGGGTGCGGCTCTTCGAGCGGGGGGCGCGGGGGATGCGGACCACCGCGGCGGGGGCCGAGCTGGTGGGGTGGGCCCGGCGGCTGCTGGAGCAGGCGGAACGGGCCCGGCACGAGGTCGTCGCCGCGGACGCCGCCGCCCGGCAGACCGCGGTCGTCCGGCTGGGGGCGCTGGAGTCCATCGCCGCCGAGCTGGTGCCCGGGATCCTGGAGCGGCTCGCCGCCCGCCGCCCCGGCCTCGCCGTGGAGGTGCGCGCCGAGGCCTCGCGGGACGCGCTGCTCGCCGCCGTACGCACCGGGGAGCTGGACGCCGCGCTGCTGCTCGACACCGGGCAGGCCCTCGGCGACCTCGGCTTCGCGGTGCCGCCCGGCCCCGAGCTGGACTTCCTCGACCTCGACCCCGTCCCGCTGGTCCTGGTCGCCGCCCCCGGCCACCCGCTGGCCACCGCGCCGGGCCTCGCACCGGCCGACCTCGACGGCGGGCGGCTCCTGGTCAACAACGCCTCCACCTGCTCCTTCGCCCTCGCCGGGGCCCGCATCTTCGGGCCCGGCGTCGAGCGGGTGCAGGCCGGGAGCGTCGCCGTCATGCGGGCCTGGGCCCGGCAGGGGGTGGGCGTCGCGCTGCTGCCCGCCTTCGCGGTCACCGCCGACCTGGCCGCCGGCACCCTCACCACCCTCCCGCTGCCGCTCCCCGCGCTGCGGCTCCGCCTCGTCTGGCCGCCCTCCGCCGACACCCGTCCGGCGACCCGCGCGCTGCTGTACGCCGCGACGGCCTAACGCCCGCCCGGTATGTGCACCCCAGGGCTTGACACAGGGCAGGAAGCCCAGGGTGCTGCGCCCGCACAAGCCGGACCGGTAGGCTTTCCGTGTGATCTTCAAGCGCATCGGAAGCTCTCGGCCGTACCCGGACCACGGCCGGGTGAGTACGCGTGACTGGGCGGACGTCGCACCCCGACCTGTGCGGCTGGACCAGTTGGTGACGACCAAGGGCCAGCTCGACCTGGAGACGCTCCTCGCCGAGGACTCCACCTTCTATGGCGACCTGTTCGCACATGTCGTCAAATGGCAGGGTGATCTCTATCTCGAAGACGGCCTCCACCGAGCCGTACGCGCCGCTCTCCAGCAGCGTCAAGTGCTGCATGCCCGGGTCCTGGAGATGGACTGACAATCCGCTTACGCTGCGCTCATGAGCATGCTGACGCCCTCCGGGATGGGCGGTAAATACCGAATCACCGGGGACCAGTATCCGCGGATGCGGCGGCCCAAGCGGCGCGGCCGCATCGTGGCCGTGGTCATCGCGTCGGTCGTCGTGCTGGGCCTGCTCGGCTACGGCGCGCTCCAGCTCTTCGACGTCTTCAAGGGCGACGACGGCGACACCAAGGCGAACGCGGCCCCGCAGAGCCACCCGTGCACCGCGAGCCCCGCGCCCGTACTCAAGCCCATGGTGCTGCCGCAGCCGGCCGCCGTGACGATGAACGTCTACAACGCCACCACACGGGGCGGCCTGGCCAAGACCACCGCCGACGAGTTCGCCAAGCGCGGCTTCAAGGTCAAGTCGTTCGGGAACGCCTCGGCGCCGTACGACAAGAAGGTCACCCAGACGGCGCTCATCGTCGCCGGTCCGGCGGCGGAGGCGGCGGCCCGCGAGGCGGGCACGCAGATCGCCGGCTCGTCCGTGAAGATCGATCCGGCGCGCAAGGACAAGAACATCGACGTCATGATCGGCAACGCGTACACCGCGATGGCGAGCCCGGCGGATGCGGCCAAGGCCCGCGTGGTGGCGGCGAACCCCCCGCCGCCGGGCACCGCGTGCGGTGCTTCCGCCTCGGCCTCTCCCGCACCGAAGCGGTCGGCCGGCGCCGGGCACTAAGCCTCTCGCGCTGCCGCGCGGGGTGAGCGCCCTTGGCCCCGGCTGCGCTGCCGGGCGAGCGTTTTCAGCGCACGGCTGCGCTGCCGGGCACGCGTTTTTAGGGCACAGCTGCGTTGCCGGGCGAGCGTTTTTAGGGGCGCGGGGAACTGCGCGACAAGCCCCCACCGGGGCGCGGGTCGGATACCGACCCAAAGAGTCTCTTCGGTCCGATCCGGACCACCGGCCGGTGGTGGGTTGCTCGCGCAGTTCCCCGCGCCCCTGAAAAACGGGTGCCCGGCGCGGCACGCGCGGCCTGAAAAACGGGAACCCCGCAGCCCAGCCGCAGGCTGAGAAACGGGTGCTCCGCGGGGCAAGTGCGGCCCCTGAAAGCCCCAGCGGCTAGCTGACCGCGCCGTAGAGGCGGTCACCCGCATCGCCGAGGCCGGGAACGATGAAGCCCTGGTCGTTGAGGTGGTCGTCGACCGCGGCGGTCACCACCGTGACGGGCTTGCCCGCAAGCGCGGCCTCCATCGTCTCGACGCCCTCGGGGGCGGCCAGCAGGCACAGCGCGGTGACGTCGTCGGCGCCCATCTCGATGAGCAGGTTGATCGCGGCGACGAGGGTGCCGCCCGTGGCGAGCATGGGGTCCACGACGTAGACCTGGCGGCCGGAGAGGGATTCGGGCATGCGGGTGGCGTAGGTCTTGGCCTCCAGCGTGTGCTCGTCGCGCACCATGCCGAGGAAGCCGACCTCGGCGGTCGGCAGCAGCCGCATCATGCCGTCGAGCATGCCGAGCCCGGCGCGCAGGATGGGCACGACCATGGGGCGCGGGTGGGACAGCCGCACCCCGGTGGTGGCGGCGACGGGCGTACGGATGTCGACCTGCTCGGTCCGGACGTCGCGCGTCGCCTCGTAGGCGAGCAGGGTGACCAGCTCGTCGGCGAGCCGCCGGAAGGTCGGGGAGTCGGTGCGCTCGTCGCGCAGGGTGGTGAGCTTGTGCGCGACCAGCGGGTGGTCGACAACGTGGAGACGCATGAGGACGACTGTAACCGCAGCTCCCCGGGGTCCTGCCAGCCCCGCTTCACCCCCGGCTCCTGCGCCGCCGGTGGGGTAAACCGCCCGAACGGGGGAAAGTGGGTCTGTACACCCGGGCGCGTCACCCGGGTGAAGCGACCCAGGGACGGTGGCGCCATGGCGGACCGGAACGGCGACGGGACCGGGAGCGAGGCCGGGGGCGAGCAGGAGCGGCGCCGCAAGCGCGCCTCCTTCCTGCGGGAACTGGACGAGGCGCGCGAGCTGCGGGACCGGGTGCAGCCGCGCCGGGCGCGGGCGGCGCGGCTGCGGCAGCAGATGCGGATGCGCACGTTCCGGTGGTGAGGGCCCGGGACGGGTCCGCGGGTGTCCGCGGACGATCGCGGCGCGCGCGGAGTGTGACCGCTTGGTGGCGCTCGGGTGACCGCCGGACCCCCGCAATGGCGGTACGCGGCCCGGGAATCCCGCAGAAGTGACGAAGACCTGGCACGTCGCAGTGCCGAAGACCCTTCGCAACGCCCCGGTTTCTGCCACGATGCCGATGGGCGGGACCGTGGAATGCCGAGAGATGTCGGCGGCGGCCCCACCCGGTCCGGACGGCCTGAGACCTGTGGGAGAGTCACGGTGTACTTCGCCGCACTGCTCGCGCGCACCGAGGACGGTTGGCAAGCGAGCGAACCCGATCTCGACAATGTGGAAACCCTCGCCGACCTGAGCGATCTGGCCCGCGCGGCCGGCGACGAGGACGAAACGGTTCTGGTCTTCATCGAGCAGGAGGACGCCTGGTTCGGCGTCGTCCGCGTGGACGGTGAGGACGACCCGAGGATCTACGTGTCCGACGCGGCGGCAGCCGCCCGCAGCTCGTACGGGGAGATCCTGCTCACCGACGAGGTGCTGGGCCGCGACCCGGAGGACCTCGACGGGCTCGTCGACCTCGACGGCACCGAGGACGGCGACGGGGACGAGGACGAGGAGGGGTCCGTCGCGGGCCTCTCCGAGGACCACGTGCCCGCCGGCCCGCTCGGCGAGACCGATCTGCTGGCGGACCTCGGGATGAGCCGCAAGGAGCTGCTGGCACTCAGCGGCGACGGCGCGCTCACCGGCGAGGCGCTGGGTGAGATCGCCGAGGCCCTGGGCTGCGGCGAGGTTCTGGAGGCGGTCCGCTGACAGCACACCCACCGCACCCACCCGCACCCTCCTCCCCTCCACCGGGCCAGCCACCCGGGCAGCCACCGGTACAGCCACCCGGCCGGCCGCCGGGGGACGCCGCGGGGCCGCACGACGGCGTGCGCGACCCCGTACGCGACCCCTGGGCGGCCGCCATGCGGCTGGCCCTGGCGGAGGCGGAGCTGGCCCCGCTCACCGGCGACGTCCCGGTGGGCGCGGTCGTGCTGGCCGCGGACGGTACGACGGTGCTGGCGCGCGCCCGCAACGAGCGCGAGGCGACCGGTGACCCGACCGCGCACGCGGAGGTGCTGGCCGTGCGCCGGGCCGCCGCCGCGGTGGGCGAGTGGCGGCTGACCGGCTGCACGCTGCTGGTCACGCTGGAGCCGTGCGCGATGTGCGCGGGGGCCCTGGTGCAGTCCCGCGTCGACCGGGTCGTCTACGCGGCCGCCGACGCCAAGGCGGGCGCGGCGGGCTCGCTGTGGGACCTGCTGCGCGACCGGCGCCTCAACCACCGCCCCGAGGTGATCGCCGGCGTCCTGCCCGAGCCCGCCGCGGCCCTGCTGACCGCCTTCTTCCGCTCCGGCCGCCCGCTGGACCGCTAACGGATTTCTGCGCACGCCCGCCGTGGGCTAAGCTCTCTCTCGGTAGCGTGTCCGAGCGGCCTAAGGAGCACGCCTCGAAAGCGTGTGAGGGGGCAACTCCTCCGTGGGTTCAAATCCCACCGCTACCGCTTCCCGCGCGTACAGCGCGCAGCGATCGCCCGCAGACTCCCCGTGAGTCGGCGGGCGTTCGGCGTTTCCGGGGCCGGATCACCGGGCATGGCGTTCATCGGATCAAAGGTCCGGCGGACGCCTTCTTGCGCCATCTGACGGATAGACTCTGCGGATTGCACACTTGTGACCGTTGGTGCGGGGCTGCGGCTGGGGAGGGCAAGGCGCATGGCGCAGGCGAGGAAGATCGCCACGTACGTGCTGGTGATCTTCGTGCTCTACACGATCATCAACCAGCCCGCACGGGCGGCCGACCTGGTCCAAGTAGGCTTCGTCGGAATATCGAACGCGGCCAAGAGCATCGGGAAGTTCATGCACGACTTGGCCAACTGACGAGTCGAGCGAGGGTGGCATGATCCGGCATCTGGTCCTGTTCAAGCTCAACGAGGGCGTCTCGCGGGACGAGCCGCGGGTGGTGGCGGGCGCGCGGGCGTTCGCCGAGCTGGGCGCGCTGGTGCCCGAGGTCGCGTCGTGGGAGACCGGCTGGAACGTCTCCGACCGGCCCATCGCGTACGACTTCGCGATCAACTCCTCGGTCGCGGACACCGATGCGCTGCGCCGCTACATCGAACACCCGGCGCACCAGGCCGCGGTCGCGCCCTGGACGGAATTCGCCACCTGGGTGATTGCCGACTACGAGTTCTGACCCGTCGCCCCCGCGGCCGCCCCGGCCGCGGCGCGGAGCGGTCCCCGAGCCCCCTGCCGTCACGGTGGGGGGCTCCGCCGTGTCCGGCGGGCGGGGGCGGGGCCCCGGTCGTACAACACGGCACTATGCGGTGCTTGAACCCCCACACATGAATTGTGATGCTATGACCGCTTTTGCCGGATGAGTGACCCGAAGAACCGAAGAGGGGTGTGGGACGTGCCGGTGCCGGCCCGTACGGCGTCGACTGCGGCGACCGCGTCGACCTCCTATCCCCGCGGCAGGACACGCACCCCCAGCGCCGGCGCGGCGGACGCACGGGCCCTCACACAGGTGCTGTTCGAACAGATCCGCACACTTGAACCGGGCACGTCCGAACACGCCCGGGTGCGCGCGGCGCTCATCGAGGTCAACCTGCCGCTCGTGCGGTACGCGGCCGCGCGCTTCCGCAGCCGCAACGAGCCGATGGAGGACGTCGTCCAGGTCGGCACCATCGGGCTCATCAACGCGATCGACCGCTTCGACCCGGACCGCGGGGTGCAGTTCCCGACCTTCGCGATGCCGACCGTGGTGGGGGAGATCAAACGTTACTTCCGTGACAACGTGCGGACCGTGCACGTACCGCGCCGGCTGCACGAGCTGTGGGTGCAGGTCAGCGGTGCGATCGAGGATCTGACCGTGCTGCACGGCAGGTCGCCCACCACCGCCGAGATCGCCGAGCGGCTGGGGCTGTCGGAGGAGGAGGTGCTCGCGTGCCTGGAGGCCGGCCGGGCGTACCACGCGACGTCCCTGGAGGCCGCCCAGGAGGGCGACGGCGCCCCCGGGCTGCTGGACCGGCTCGGCTACGAGGACCCGGCCCTGTCGGGCGTCGAGCACCGCGATCTGGTGCGGCATCTGCTGGTGCAGCTCCCCGAGCGCGAGCGGCGGATCCTGCTGCTGCGCTACTTCGGCAACCTGACGCAGTCGCAGATCAGCGCTGAGCTGGGGGTTTCCCAGATGCACGTGTCCCGGCTGCTGTCGCGGAGCTTCGCGCGGCTGCGGTCCGCAAACCAGCTCGAACCCTAACCGAAGAGGATTAAGTCACCTGCACAGATATGTCGACATGGCGCTACAGCGTGTTGCCGACATGTGACATTCTGCGGATACCGCGTTTGTCGCGCGCGCTCAGCCGGTATTCCAGTGGAGGAACAACCGGAAGACGTCGCTCGCGACACCCGTCCGCGACCTCAAGGGGGTGGCATGTCCGTACAGGTGGGCAGTCCCAAGGTGCTCGACTCCGACGCAGCACCGCACGATGCTCTTCATCACGGCGAGGCCATCGACACCCGTACGCTGTCCCGCTCGCTCTTCCTGCGCCTCGCGGAAGTGCCGCAGGACAGCCCGGAACGCACCTACGTACGCGACACGCTCATCGAGCTGAACCTCCCGCTCGTGCGGTACGCGGCGGCGCGCTTCCGCAGCCGCAACGAGCCCATGGAGGACATCGTCCAGGTCGGCACCATCGGCCTGATCAAAGCCATCGACCGCTTCGACTGCGAGCGCGGGGTCGAGTTCCCGACCTTCGCGATGCCGACGATCGTCGGCGAGGTCAAGCGCTTCTTCCGCGACACCTCGTGGTCGGTACGGGTGCCGCGGCGGCTCCAGGAACTGCGCCTGGCGCTCACCAAGGCGAGCGACGAGCTCTCCCAGCGGCTGGACCGCTCCCCGACCGTGGGCGAGCTGGCGGCCTGCCTCGGCGTGTCCGAGGAGGACGTGGTGGACGGCCTCGCCGTCGGCAACGCCTACACGGCCAGCTCGCTGGACTCCCCGCCGCCCGAGGACGACGGCAGCGAGGGCTCGCTCGCCGACCGGCTCGGCTACGAGGACGCGGCACTCGAAGGCGTCGAGTACCGCGAGTCGCTCAAGCCGCTGCTGGCGCAACTGCCGCCGCGCGAGCGGCAGATCATCATGCTGCGGTTCTTCGCGAACATGACGCAGTCGCAGATCGGCGAGGAGGTGGGCATCTCGCAGATGCACGTCTCCCGGCTGCTGACGAGGACGCTGGCGCAGCTGCGCGAGGGCCTCACGGCCGAGGCGTGACGGGACGGAGTGGTCGGGCCCCTCTGCTGGAGTGCCGAGGCGACCGAGGACCGCGGGCTACTTCAGGGCGAGTACGACCACTCCGACGATGACGACCACCGCGACGACGATGCCGACGATCAGACCGACCCGGGGACGGGCCTGCGCCCGCTGCACCTCGACGGCCTGCGGCTGCTCGTCCACGAAGGCCCGGAACATCTGCGTGGAGCCGGCCGGGTCGTAGTTGTTCTCAGGGCTTTGCTGGCTACTCGACATGCCGCCTGACCCTAGCGTGTCGGCTCCGGCCGCCGCACCCCCCGCAGGCCCCCCATCTGCGCAATACGCGCACGTGGTGTGCGCCACAGCTCCCCCACAGCGTTTGTCCAATACAACCATTTCGTCGTATGGTTGCTTCAGGCAATTAAGTGGAGGCCTGATGGCGACCCCGTCGACACGGAGCAACAAGCAGCTCCCCGGCAACTCCGGTACGACCGGATCCTCAGCTCACACCGCCCCGCCGGGCTCCCCGGACGGGGCGGCCATGTCCCACCGGCAGATCATGGAGGCGCTCTCCGGCCTGCTGCTGGGGCTCTTCGTGGCGATCCTGTCGTCCACCATCGTCTCCAACGCGCTGCCGCGCATCCTCTCCGACATCGGCGGCGGCCAGAGCGCGTACACCTGGGTCGTCACCGCCTCACTGCTCGCCGTCACCGCCACGACGCCGATCTGGGGCAAGCTCTCCGACCTCTTCAGCAAGAAGCTGCTCATCCAGCTCTCGCTGGTGATCTACGTGCTCGGCTCGGTCGTGGCCGGCTTCTCCACCAGCCCCGGCATGCTCATCGGCTGCCGCCTCGTCCAGGGCATCGGCGCCGGCGGTCTGTCCGCGCTGACCCAGGTGATCCTCGCCGCGATGATCTCGCCGCGCGAGCGCGGCCGCTACAGCGGCTACCTCGGCGCGACCTTCGCCGTCGCCACCGTCGGCGGCCCGCTCATCGGCGGTGTCATCGTCGACTCGGCGCTCGGCTGGCGCTGGTGCTTCTACGTCGGCGTGCCCTTCGCGATCATCGCGCTGATCGTGCTGCAGAAGACGCTGCACCTGCCCGTCGTCAAGCGCCAGGTGAAGATCGACTGGACCGGCGCCTTCTTCATCACCGCGGCCGTGTCGCTGCTGATGATCTGGGTGTCGCTGGCCGGCCAGAACTACGCCTGGATGTCCTGGCAGACCTTCGTGATGGTGCCCGTCGCGATCCTGCTCGGCGCGCTCTTCGTCCACACCGAGTCGCGCGCCGCCGAGCCCATCGTGCCGCTGCGGCTCTTCCGCAACGCCACCATCACCCTCACCTCGCTGGCCAGCCTCTTCGTGGGCGTCGCGATGTTCGCCGGCACGGTCTTCCTGAGCCAGTACTTCCAGCTCGCCCGCGGTGAGACCCCGACCATGTCCGGCATCATGACCATCCCGCTGATCGCCGGCCTGTTCATCTCCTCCACGGTGACCGGCCAGATCATCACCCGCACCGGACGCTGGAAGATCTTCCTCGTCTCCGGCGGCCTGCTGCTCACCGCGGGCTCCGGCATGCTCGGCCTGATCCGCTACGACACCCCCTACTGGGAGGTCGGCGTCTACATGGCGCTGCTGGGCCTCGGCGTCGGCATGATGATGCAGAACCTGGTCCTCGCCGTGCAGAACCAGGTCACCACCGCGGACCTCGGCGCCGCCAGCTCCCTGGTGACCTTCTTCCGCTCCCTCGGCGGCGCCATCGGTGTCAGCGCGCTCGGCGCCGTCCTCGGCAACCGCGTCACGCACTTCGTGAGCGACGGCCTCGCCGCCATCCACGCCAAGCCCAGCTCCGGCGACAGCGGCGGCATCCCCGACGTCGCCCTGCTCCCCAAGCCGGTCCGCGGCGTCGTGGAGAGCGCCTACGGGCACGGCATCGGCGACGTCTTCCTCTACGCGGCGCCCTTCGCCCTGCTGTCCTTCCTGCTCGTCATCTTCGTCAAGGAGGTCGCGCTCAAGACCCGCAGCGGTCTGCAGAGCGTCGACGACTGAGCACCCAGGGCGCTCCGCGCCCGACCGATGAACCCCCGTCCACCCGTCCTGAGCCCGCAGCGGAGAGGTCCAGGCCACGGAGGTACGGGTGACGGGTCCCGGCGGCGGCCGAGGCAGGGGACGGCCGACGCCGCCCGCCGGGATCCCCGGCTCCCACGCCCGGCGGGCGTGGGAGCAGCGACGTAAGGTGCTGGGCATGGCCCCCAACATCGCCACCAACACCGCGGTCTCGCGGGAAGAGCTCCTCGACTTCGTACGCCCCCGGCACCGGGCGATTCTCCTCACCACCCGCGCGGACGGCCGCCCCCAGGGCTCCCCCCTCACGGCCGGTGTCGACGACTCCGGCCGCATCGTCGTCTCGACCTACCCCGAACGCGCCAAGACCCGCAACGTCCGGCGCGACCCCCGGGTGAGCGTCATCATCCTGTCCGACGAGTGGGACGGCCCCTGGGTCCAGGTGGACGGCACCGCCGAGGTCCTGGACGTGCCCGACTCCGTCGAGCCGCTCGTCGAGTACTTCCGCAACATCAGCGGGGAGCACCCCGACTGGGCGGAGTATCGCGAAGCGATGGTCCGCCAGGGCAAGTCCCTGATCCGCGTCACCCCGGAACGGTGGTCCCCCGTGGCCACGGGGGGCTTCCCGGCGCGGCTCGCGTAACGCTCGCGCCGGGTACGCCCCCGTGGGCGGGGCGCGCTACGACGTGAGGTCGTACACCGTCGTCGAGCCCACCGTCTTCGCGGTGAACGTGGACGCGACCCACGAAGCGATGTCGGACGCGGCGGCGGAGCCGCCCATGCTCCCGCCGCCCGTACCGCCCCCACCGATGAAGTAGTGGATGCGGCCCTCGGCGACGTACTTCTTGAACTGGGCCAGCGTCGGAGACGGGTCGCTGCCGTTGAAGCCGCCGATGGACATCACGGGCTTGCCGGTCGCGAGCTGGTAGCTCGCCTGGTTCTGCGAGCCGACCGCGGCGGCGACCCACGTGTAGTGGCCCGCGTTCGCCTTGAGCAGGGACGTCATCGCGGCGCTGACCTGCGTGCCGTTGAGCAGGCCGCCCATGCCGCCGCCCCCGGCTCCGCCCCCGCCGCCGCCGGGGAAGCCGCCCTCGCCCGCGCCCTGCGGGAGTCCGCCCTGGCCGCCGGGGAAGCCGTTCTGGCCGCCCGGGAAGCCCTGGCCCTGCTGACCCTGCTGGCCGCCGGGGAAGCCCTGGCCACCGTTCTGGCCGGTCCGGCCGCCGGGGAAGCCCTGCCCGCCGGTCTGCCCGCCGGGCCCACCCGGCATGCCGCCACGGCCGCCGCCACCGCCACCGCCCGGGAAGCCGCCGGAGGCGACCGCGGGGCCGGCGGTCACGATGGAGCCCTCGTGCGGGGTCGCCACCGTGTCGAGGGTGTACGCCACGGGTCCGCCGAGGACGGCGACGAGGCCGAGGACGGCCGCGGCGGCGGCCACGCCCGCGCTCCGCACGTACGGCAGCGCGACGAGCGCGACCGCGGCGAGGACGCCCGCACCCAGGACCGCGGCGCGCAGCCACGGGTGCCAGTCCGGGGAGCGGTCGAGCAGCACGTACGCGACCGCGCCCGTCCCGGCGACGACCGCGCCGAGGCCCGCCGCGGCGGGGAGCGCGTCGCGGCGCCGCCACAGCAGCGTGCCGCCCATCGCGCACACCGCGGCGATGTAGGGGGCCAGCGCGATGTTGTAGTACTGGTGGAAGATCCCGGACATGAAGCTGAACGTCACGAAGGTGACGAGCAGCGAACCGCCCCACAGCATCAGGTCCGTGCGGATCAGGTCGGTGCGGCGGGCGCGCCGGGTGAGCCACAGGCCCGCGAGCAGCAGTGCGAAGGCCGCGGGGAGCAGCCACGCGATCTGGCCGCCCATGTCGGAGCTGAAGAGCCGCCCGATACCGGTCTGGCCCCACATGCCGCCGCCGCCACCGCCCCCGCCGCCGGGTCCGCGGCCTCCGCCGCCCCCGCCGACGCTGCCGGTCTCGTTGCCGGTGATGCGGCCGAAGCCGTTGTAGCCGAAGGTCAGCGACAGGAAGCTGTTGTCCTGCGAGCCGCCGATGTAGGGGCGGGAGGACGCGGGCCACAGTTCGACGATCGCGACCCACCAGCCGCCCGCGACGACCATCGCGGCGCCCGCGGCGAGCAGTTGCAGCAGCCGGCGCGGCAGCCGCGCGGGCGCGCACACGGCGTAGACGAGGGTGAGCGCGGGCACGATCAGCCAGGCCTGGAGGGTCTTCGTGAGGAAGGCGAGCCCGAGCAGTCCGCCCGCGGCCAGCAGCCACCGGGTGCTCGCGTGCTCCAGCGCGCGCTGCACGCAGTAGATCGTGGCGACCATGAGCAGCGCGAGCAGCGCGTCGGGGTTGTTGAAGCGGAACATCAGCGCGGCGACCGGGGTGAGCGCCAGCAGCGCCCCGGCCAGCAGGCCCGCGCCCGCGCCGAACCGGCGGCGTACGGCGGCGTTCAGCAGCGCCACGGTGCCGACGCCCATGAGGGCCTCGGGCACCAGGATCTGCCACGAGCCGAGGCCGAAGAGCCGTACGGACAGCGCCATCGGCCACAGCGCGGCGGGCGGCTTGTCGACGGTGATGGCGTTCGCCGCGTCGGAGGAGCCGAAGAAGAAGGCCTTCCAGCTCTGGCTGCCGGCCTGGACGGCGGCGGAGTAGAAGGAGTTGGCGTAGCCGGAGGCGCCCAGGTCGTACAGGTAGAGCACGAGGGTGCCGAGCAGGAGCGCGAGCAGCGCGGGGCGGGCCCACGCCGGGTCGGCGGCCCGGCCGCGCCACATCCGGCGGGCCAGGCGCGCCGCGCGGTCCTGCGCGGTGGACGGTCGGGCGGCGGTCGGCGCGTGGGGGAAGCCGGTCGTCGCGGTCATCGCGGACTCCTCTCGGAGGGGTTCGGGGCCCCGCGGTCCGGCGCGTGAACGCCGTCCGCGATGCCGTAGGAGGTGGTGTCGGGCGCGGGGTCGTACGGGTGCGCTGCGGGTGTCGCGTCGTACGGGGTGGGTGCGGCGGCGGCCGCGGGGGCTGCCGGGTCGGGGAAGACCCAGGCGCGGAAGAGGAGGAAGCGCAGGACCGTCGCCGCGAGGTTGGCCGCGACGAGGACGGCGAGTTCGCTGCCGTGCGAGGGCGCGTCCGTCGCCGTGTGCAGCGCGGCGAGCGAACCGCTGGTCAGCGCGAGGCCGATCGCGAAGACGACGAGCCCCTGCGCCTGGTGCCGCATCGCGCGGTCGCGGCCGCGTACGCCGAAGGTGAGGCGGCGGTTGGCGGCGGTGTTGCCGAGCGCGGACAGCAGCAGGGCGAGCGCGTTGGCGCCCTGCGAGCCCGTGCCGAGCCGGAAGAGGGAGAAGAGCGCGAGGTAGACCAGGGTGCTGAGGACGCCGACGACGCAGAAGCCGACGAGCTGGCGGGCCAGTCCGACGGGCACGCCGGACAGGTCGCGGTCGCGCGGGTCGTCGCCGAAGGGGCGGCGCAGCCGGTCCAGGGCGAGGTGGCCGGTGGCCAGCGCGCGGCCGACGCGCCAGACGCCACGCAGGTCGTCGAGCGCGGTGCGGACGATGTCCACGCTGCTGTCGGGGTCGTCGACCCAGTCGACGGGCACCTCGTGGATGCGCAGGCCCGCGCGCTCGGCGAGGACGAGCATCTCGGTGTCGAAGAACCAGCCGGTGTCCTCGACCATCGGCAGCAGCCGCTGCGCGACGTCGCCGCGGATCGCCTTGAAGCCGCACTGGGCGTCGGAGAAGCGGGCGGCGAGCGAGCCGCGCAGGATCATGTTGTAGGCGCGGGAGATGAACTCCCGCTTGGCGCCGCGCACGACACGCGAGGAGCGGGCGAGGCGGGAGCCGATCGCGAGGTCGGAGTGCCCGGAGATGAGCGGGGCGACGAGCGGCAGCAGCGCGTTGAGGTCGGTGGACAGATCGACGTCCATGTACGCCAGCACGGGCGCGTCGGACGCGGTCCAGACGGTGCGCAGGGCGCGCCCGCGGCCCTTCTGCTCCAGCCGGAAGGACGTGACCTCGGGCAGCTGCGCGGCGAGTTCCGCGGCGACCAGCGGGGTCAGGTCGCTGCTGGCGTTGTCCGCGACGGTGATGCGGAAGGGGTACGGGAAGGTCTCCGACAGGTGGGCGTGCAGGCGGCGCACGCAGGGACCGAGGTCGTTCTCCTCGTTGTGGACCGGGATCACGACGTCCAGCACCGGGACGGCGGCCGCTCCGCTCACGCCCTCGGCGGGCGCCGCGTCCGCGACCGGCAGGTGCTGCCGGGGAGGCAGGTTGCCGAGTGTGGTTCGCATACCCCGAGGCTCGGCTCGGGCCCTGTCACGACGTTGTGCTGAGGCTGGGGGTGACCTGTGAGTGCGAAGAGGGCAGTGTGACACTGAAGACGGTCCGTCCGGGCACGCTCGCGAGGTCCACGCTGCCGCCGTGCGCGGCCACCACGGACTGCACGATCGCCAGGCCCAGGCCCGTACTGCCGCCGCTGCGCGGAGTGCGGGTGCGGGTGCGGGAGGCGTCGCCGCGGGCGAAGCGCTCGAAGACGACCGGCTGGAGCTCGGCCGGAACACCGGGCCCGTCGTCCTCGACCTGGAGGCGTACCCCGCCGCCGGGCAGCGGGGTGACGCGGGCGGTCACGGTGGTGCCCGGCGGGGTATGGGTGCGGGCGTTGGCCAGCAGGTTGGTGAGCACCTGGTGCAGCCGCTGCGGGTCGCCGTCGACCACGGCCGGGTCGTCAGGCAGGTCGAGCCGCCACAGATGCTCGCCGCCGGCGGCGCGGGCGTCGCTCACGGCGTCCACGACCAGCGGGGACAGGTCCGTCGGCACGGGGTCCAGCGGGCGCCCGGCGTCCAGCCGCGCGAGCAGCAGCAGATCCTCGACCAGGGTCGTCATCCGGGACGCCTCGGACTCGATACGGCCCAGCGCGTGCCGGGTGTCCGGGCCCACCGGCTCCCGGCCGCGCCGGGTCAGCTCCGCGTAGCCGCGGATCGAGGCGAGCGGGGTGCGCAGCTCGTGGCTGGCGTCGGCGACGAAGCGCCGCACACGGGTCTCGCTCGCCTGCCGCGCGTGCAGCGCGGACGCGACGTGCCCGAGCATGCGGTTGAGCGCCGCGCCGACCTGGCCGACCTCGGTACGCGGATCGGTGTCGGACTCCGGGACCCGCTCGTGCAGGGCGACCTCACCGCGGTCCAGCGGCAGCTCCGACACCCTTGTCGCGGTCGCGGCGACCCGGCGCAGCGGGTGCAGGGCGATCCGCATCAGCGCCGCGCCCGCCAGGCCCGCGGCGACCAGACCGGCCGCCGACACCGAGACCTCGACCCACATCAGGGTCGACAAGGTGTCCTCGGTGCCCTTGGTGGACAGCCCCACCAGCACCGTGCTGCCGTCCGTGCCGGGCTGCGCGGACTCCACCCGGTAGCCGCCGAGGCCGGGGACGTCGAGGGTGTGCGGGTCGCCGTCGCGCGGCACGTCGGCGAAGACCGCGGCCTGCGCGGACGTCAGCGGGGCAGCGATCAGGGCGCCGCCGGACGAGCCGGAGGTGTCCTCGGCGTCCGTCGCGCTCACCTGGGCCTGCGCGACCGCGCCGGACGAGGTCACGACCGCGCCGACCGTCTCGCGCGGCTGGCCGCCGCCGATGAGGAAGCCGAGCCGTACGGTGTCGGCGGCGCCGCCGGGGGTGCGGTCCCCGCGCGGGGCGTTACCGGTGTCGGCGCCGTTCGCGCCGTTCGCGCCGTTCGTGCCCGGGAGGGGGCCGCCGGGGCCGCCGTGCGGGCCGGACGCCCGGACGGCCAGGTCGTGCACCTTGCCGTCGAGCTGGCCGTACAGGAAGTCGTGCAGCGCGAAGATCGTGACCGCGCCGATCACCGTGCACACGACGGCGACGAGCGCCACGCACGACGCGACCAGCCGCCGCCGCAGCGACCACCGCGCACGGGGACGCGAGCGCGTCCAGATCCGCGGGCGTGGCCGCGGATGCGGCTGCGCCTGGGCTTGGGCCTGTGCCTGTGCCTGGGCCTGGACCTGTGCCTGTGCCTGGGCCTGGGCCTGGGCCTGGGCCTGGGCCGTACGGGTGCCGAACCTGCCGGGGCGCGGCAAGGTCACGCGGGCTCCCCTGGCTTGATCAGATAGCCCGCACCGCGCCGGGTGTGGATCATCGGCGCGCGCCCGACGTCGATCTTGCGCCGCAGGTAGGAGATGTAGAGCTCGACGACGTTCGCCTGCCCGCCGAAGTCGTACGACCACACGCGGTCGAGGATCTGCGCCTTGCTCAGCACCCGGCGCGGATTGCGCATCAGGTAACGCAGCAGCTCGAACTCCGTCGCCGTGAGGTGGATGTTGTCGCCGCCCCGGCTGACCTCATGGCTGTCCTCGTTGAGGACCAGGTCACCGACGGTCAGCAGCGACTCGTTGCGGACGGCCGCGGCGCCCGAACGGCGCAGCAGGCCGCGCAGCCGCGCGACGACCTCCTCCAGGCTGAACGGCTTCGTGACGTAGTCGTCGCCGCCCGCCGTCAGGCCCGCGATCCGGTCCTCGACGGCGTCCTTCGCCGTCAGGAAGAGCACCGGCACGTCCGGGGTCTCGCGGCGCAGCCGCGCAAGCACCTGCAAGCCGTCCATGTCCGGCAGCATCACGTCGAGCACGACCGCGTCGGGCCGGTCCTCGCGCGCGGCGCGCAGCGCACTCGCGCCGTCGCACTCGGTGCGCACCTTCCAGCCCTCGTAGCGCAGGGCCATCGACAGCAGATCGGCCAGCGGGGCCTCGTCGTCCACGACCAGGACCCGGACGGGAGAGCCGTCCGGCCGCGCGAGATCCGCGGCGGCGGCGGAGGGGCCGGCGGTGGTGGTGGCCGCGCTGTGGCTCACGGAGCTCCTGGCGGCGCGCAGCGCGCCACCACCGGCCGCGGCGCCGTGCGCGGCGGGAGCGGGGGGTGTCGTCGTCATGCGTTCAGCCTGTGGGGCGCCTATGAAAGCTGCCTTGGTCGAATCTGTGAATCCTCTGAGAATTCGCTGCGTTCTGTTGTGTGGGGGGCGCTCCGGGGTGGGTGGTTGCGGTCCGTCGCGCGACCTTGCGGTGGGTGGGGGGCTGGTCGCGCAGTTCTCCCCCAGAGCTTCGCCTGGGAGGTGCCCCCACGCGCCCCTTTGCGCGGCGCGCCGGTGGGTGGGTCGGGGGCCGCCACGGGGCACCTCCTCGGAATGCGCCTTCGCCCTCTTGAGGTGTTCGGGAGCTCCTCCCAGCGCATTCCTGCGGGGGCACCCCGCACCGTCCCCCTCCAGGCCGGTTCAGCGGCTGCCTGCCGGTGGGGGGTGCGGGGACCTGCGCGCTCAGCCCCCACCGGGGAGGCGCCTAGTGGGACTGGAGGTCGGTGCGCCAGTCGTTGCAGGTCATCCATGTGCCCTTGGGGTATTCGAAGGAGACCTCTTCGAGGAGTTCGAAACCGGCTTTGCGGCACACGCCGTTCGACGCGGGGTGGTCGACGCTCGGGAAGGCGTGGAGGTAGCGGTTGCCGTCGGTGTCGCGGGCGGTGCGGATGATCTCCCGGGCGGCCGCGGCGGCTATGCCGCGCCCCTGGAATTCGGGGAGGACGCTCCAGCCGGTCTCCCAGACGGGGCCGCCGCGCCATTCGCGTTCCCAGAAGCCGATCGAGCCGGCCGTCTGGCCGTCGGCCGTCACGATCCGGAACATGCCGCCCTTGGCCAGGTCGAGGTAGCGGCGGTGGCGGGCTGCCAGGGCGTCCGGGGTCTCGGGGCCGCCGAGGTGGTCCGTCATCTCCGGGGCGTTCGTCCGCTCCAGCAGCTGGAAGTCGTCCTCGGACCAGGCCGCGAGGGTCACGTTCTCACTCATGTTGATCACGATAGGGGGAGGGTCCGACAACGGCCCCGGGCGCGAGGACGGCGTGGCCGCCGACGTGGACGTGGCGGTGGCCGGGTTCGGCGGTGGCGGTGATCGTGGCGGGGGCGCCGAGGGTGTCGCCCATGTCGGCGGCGATGCGGGGGACGCCGTGGCCCGCGAGGTGGGCGGCGAGACAGGCGGTGCTGTTGGCGTTCGCGATGTCCTCGGGCACTCCGATGGAGGGCGCGAACATGCGCGCGGCGAGCCGCCCGGCCGTGTCGGGCGGGGTGTGGGCGTAGACGCCGAGCAGGCCGAGCCGGTCGCAGGCGGCGCGCAGCCGTGCGGGGTCGGGGGCGAGGGCGTGCAGTTCGGTGCGGCCGGGCACGGGGAGCAGCATGCGGGCGCGGCCGAGTGCGGCGATGACGGCGGCGGTGGGGTGGCCGGCCCCGAGGGCGTCCCGTACGGCGGCCGTCTCGTCCGGCGTGGCCGCGCGCAGGTCGATCCGGCGGGTGCGGAAGGCGGCGCGGTAGCCGGTCCCGTCGCGTGCTGCCCGGCCGGTGAAGGCCGTGCCGCCTGCCCGGAGCTGCCCGGTGAAGGGGCCGTCGGCGTGTGCGGCGAGATATGCCAGGGCGGCCACCGTGCCGTGGCCGCAGGCGGGAAGTTCGCCCTCGGCGGTGAAGAAGCGCAGGTGGGCGCCGTCGGGGGTGGGGTCGACGAAGACGGTGTGGGAGACGCCTGTGGCGGGGGCGACGGCGGCGCGGTCCGCGTCGCTCGCCCCCGCGACGTCGCGTTCGGCCACGACGGCGGTGGGGCTGCCGCCGGTCTGACCCGGCCCTCCCCGCGCGCAGGCCCGTATCACCGTCACGTCCTGTCGGCTGTTCACAGGGGCATGCTGCCACCCGGTGCGGCGAGGAGGCGGGCCATCTGCGCGGGGGTCCAGTGGCCTGCGGCGCCGGGGCGGGTGGCGAGGTAGCGGGCGACGGCCTCGGGGGTGTGGCCGGTCTCGCGCAGTCCGGCGGCGATGGCGCGCAGGTAGGGGGCGGAGGGCGGAACGGGCGGGACGTCGTCGAGGTGCCAGGGAGCGGTGAAGGTGAGCAGCGGGTGGCCGTCGAGTGTGCCGGGGCGGACAAGGGTCTCGTAGCGGCCGGGGCCGAGGGTGTGGCGGCCGGTGGTGAGGACGGGTACGAGGTCGAGGTCGCGGCCGGGCGGGGTGTACATCTCCTGGGCGGCGATGTCGGAGAGCTGGGCGACGGTGAGCAGATGGGCGCGGGCCCACGCCGTACCGGGGGCGTCGGGGTCGTAGAAGGCGCGGCCGCCGTGCCAGACGGGGGAGTGCGTGGCGAAGTAGAGGGCGCCCGGGAGTTCCACGGGGCGCGAGCGTGCGGGCATGCGCGGGTCGCGCGCACCCGGGTAGGTGCGGGAGGCGCCGGGCGGGCGGCCGCCCGCGAGGTAGTGGCGCAGCCGCGCGGCGCACATGTTGGAGCCGTACGCCACGTACCAGACCAGGTCGCCCGTCGCCTCGGTCACGCCCGCGTCCCTTCGCCGTCGGTGGCCGTGGGGCCCCGGGCTTCCACCCGTACCAGGCGGACGTGCCGGGCGGCGGGCGCGACGCGGACGTCAGCGGGTGATCAGCATGCCCGCCACCGTCATCGGGCCGAGCAGCAGCAGGCAGGTGCGCGCCACAGACAGCGTCGAGCGCAGCCCGGACAGCACGAGCGGCAGCGGGCGTACGTTCAGGTCGGCGAGCGCGAGCCGGGTCACGCGTACGGCGGGGCCGTCGTCGCCTCCTTCGCGCGCGGGGCGCTCGCTCGCGTACCGGCGGACGAGGCCCACGCCGCCCGGCAGGGTGTCGCTGAAGCTCAGCCGGATCCCGGCTGTGTCGGTGAGGACGAGGTACGTCTCGCTGCCGCCGCGGCCGACCTCCTTCCACGTCCGCACGCTGCGCAGTTCGCGCAGGTCGAGGGTGCGGGTGCCGGTCCAGGTGCGGGCGGTGAGGTAGCGGAGGTCGGGGCCGTGCCGCCGCAGGGTGCCGCGGGCCACGCACAGGTGCGGCAGCAGGACGAGGCCGAAACCGGCGGCCAGGCCCGCGGTGAACATCGCCGGGGCGGGGTCGGAGCGCGGCGCGACCACCAGGACCGGGATCACCGTGAGCGCGGTGGACACGGCGGCGACGGCCGCGGCGAACCGCCTGCTGCGGCGCCGCTGCCGGGAGCGGGCCCCCGGGACGTCGGCGGGAACGGCGGGCGCCGCGGGCAAAGAGTCGGCGTCGGCGTCGGGCATGACGGCAGTAGGCGGCCGGGCGGCTCGGGGTGTCAAGCCTGCCGCGAGGGTACGTCCGAGGTCCGCGGGCGGCGACGGGCGGCCCGCGCGCTCCTGCCGGCGCAGCGCGCGGTGCCGATGCCGGGGACGCCCCGAGGAGGAAGACGTTGCGGCCGTGGCCGTCCCGTCCCGGGCCGCCACGCCCACGCGGTCATGTGCCCGTCCCGGCCTCCACCGGCTCCCCGGGACCGGCCCTCACCGCCCCCCGGACGATCCTGGTGGCCCCGGCGTTCCCGGCCCATCGGGCCCCGCGGGCAGGGTCGCCGCCGCCACGACCGCGGTGACGAGGCGGCGCACGGCCGCCGGATCCGGCCCCTCCGTACCGTCCGGGCCCGCGCTCGCCGCCCGGTCACGGTCGGCGAAGATCAGGTGGCCGCCGCCGACGAGGGAGAGCGTCAGCGCGTCCACGTCCGCGCCCGGGGCGATCCGGCCGAGGTCGCGCTCGGCGGCCAGATACGCGCCGACCGCCTCCGTGGCCTGGCCCAGGATCGCGATCCCACCGCCCGGCGTGGCCTCCCGCAGCCGCGCCCGCAAGGCGTCCCGGGACGTGATGAGCGGGATGATCGCCACCGGCACGGGCCCGAACAGCGCTGTCAGCGCCCCCGTGAGGTTGTCGACGACGCTGCCCTCCCCGGCTGACGCGCGCAGCGCCCGTGCCTGCTCCTCCAGCCCCGCCGCCCGGTCGAGCACCAGCTCGGCCAGGAAGGCGTCGAAGTCGGCGAAGTGCCGGTGCAGCACGCCCTTGGCACAGCCCGCCTCGTCGGTGACGGCCCTGCTGGTCAGCCCGTTGGGCCCGGACCGCAGCAGGATGCGCTCGGCGGCGTCGAAGAGCTGCTGCCGCGCGTCGCGCAGATGCACACCGGTCGGCACGTGCCGCTCCCTCTCTCGTCTCCGGTCCGCGAACGGTCCGCCGTGGTCCCGGTCCCGGTCCCGGTCCCGGCCCCGGTCCTGGTCCTGGTCCTGGCCGTCGGACGTCGCCGTGGCCGAGGCCGTCACCGTCGGACGTCGCCCCACGGCCGATTGTTGCCCAGTGGGCATGCGCCCACTAAGGTGGGCGCATGCCCACTCTACCGGCGCAGCCCCCCGAACAAGCCCCGCCCGCCTTGGGCTCCGCCCGCCCCGCCCCGGCCGCAGCACCGGACCAGGGCCCCGCCACGGCCCCGGGTGCGGCCCCGGAGGCGAGCCCCGCCCCGGGCGGGAGCGCGGACCCCACCGCAGCCCCCGCTCCCGCCGCAGGCACGGCTCCGGCCGCCGAGCCCCCGCCCGGCCCGCCCCCGGCCACCGGCGCCGGGCCCCGTAGCTCGCCGGTCGCCGGGGGCGGCGCGGCGCCCCACACCGCTCGCCGTATGGCCGAGTCCTTCGGCGAGAACGCGGGGCAGTACGACGCGGCCCGGCCCGGCTACCCCGACGAGCTGATCGCCCGGATCGCCGCCGGTGTGCCCGCGCCCGACGGCGGTCACGCCCGGCCCGACGTCCTGGACGTGGGCTGCGGCACCGGTATCGCAGCCCGGCAGTTCCAGGCCGCCGGATGCACCGTGCTCGGTGTCGAGCCCGACCCGCGCATGGCCGACTTCGCCCGGTCGCGCGGGCTGCGCGTCGAGGTCTCGACGTTCGAGGCGTGGGAGCCCGCGGGCCGCACCTTCGACGCCGTCGTCGCCGCCCAGTCCTGGCACTGGGTGGACCCCGCCGCAGGTGCTGCCCGCGCCGCCCGGGTGCTGCGCCCGGGGGGCCGGCTCGCCGTCTTCGGGCACGTCTACGAGCCGCCCCCCGAAGTCGCCGAGCCCTTCGCCGCAGCCCTCCGCCGTGCCGTCCCCGACTCCCCGTTGAGCGCCCAGCCCGCGCGCCGCCCGCTCGACGCCTACCAGGCCCTCTACGCGACGTTCAGCGACGCGATCCGCGACACCGGCGCCTTCGACGCCCCCGAGCACTGGCGCTACGACTGGCAGCGGTCGTACACCCGTGACGAATGGCTCGCTCTGCTCCCCACGACCGGTGGTCTCACCCGGCTCACCCCCTCCCAGTTGTCCGTGATCCTCTCCGACGTCGGCACGGCGATCGACGCCCTCGGCGGCGCCTTCACGATGCCGTTCACCACTTTGGCAACAACCGCGGTCCTGCGGTCCTGACACCTGTCAGGACCGCCCGGCGGCTCCCCCCGGTAGAGGCCCGCCGCGCCCGTCCGGTAATTCGCTGGCGGCCCCCGCACCGCGCCGCCCACCCTGGGCCCATGCAGGAGCCCACCGACCGTCCGCACGCCCCCGAACCCGAGCCCGACCCCAGGCCCGAGCCCACCCACCGCGTCCGCGCCCTCGCCACCGCCTCGACCGTCACCGTCTACCAGGCGTACCGGCCGGAGATCGGCCTGGCGGCGGCGCGCGAGGGCCGCTTCCCCGCGGTGTGGAAGCGGGACCGGATGACGTGGATCAAGCCGTCGTTCCTGTGGATGATGTACCGCTGCGGATGGGGCACGAAGGAGGGCCAGGAGACCGTCCTGGCCGTCGAGATCACCCGCGAGGGCTTCGCGTGGGCGCTCGCGCACGCGTGCCTGTCGCACTACGACGCCGGGCTGCACACCGACCGGGCCGCCTGGAAGCGGGAGTTGAGGCGCTCGCCCGCCCGGGTCCAGTGGGACCCCGAACGCGACCTCCACCTGCGCCCGTTGCCGTACCGCTCGCTGCAACTGGGGCTGTCCGGGGAGGCCGTGCGCCGCTACGCCGACGCGTGGACCGTCGGCATCACCGACGTCACGCCGCTCGCCCGTACCGTCCACGCCCACGTCCGCGCGGGCGAACTCGACGCGGCCCGCGCTCTTCTCCCGCAAGAGAGCCCCTACCCCGCCGACGTTGCGCACCTGCACCGCTGAGCCCGCGCCGCCTTCCCGGCGCGCCGCGGGCGGGCCAGGATGGGCGCACCAGGGCCGGACGCCCCGCCACCGGCCGGGGAGGGGGACGGAATGAGCCGCACACCCGCCGCGGACGCGCGCCCGTGCGGGCCGCGGTCACGGGTGTCACCCGTGGCACCGGACGGGGGCTGAACGCGCCGTGCAGACCGGCTTCGTCATCTCGGTCGCAGTCCTCGCGCTGTGCACCTTCGCGGCGCTCCGCCCGCCTCTGCCGCGCCGGTCGAGCCCGTCCGACCTGTGGTTCTGGCTCGGCTGGTTCGTCAACGAGCAGCCCTTCGTGGGGCTGGCGGTGCTCACCCTCAACACGTACACGACGCTCGCCGCCGACGTCGGCACCCCGAGGTGGTGGCTCGCCGCAGCTCTCACCGCCGCGGTCGCCTGCGGCATGACCGCGCTCGCGGTACGCACCAGGTCGGCGCGGGGTGTCCTGGAGGCGGCTCTCGCCGAGGTGCCGGGCCTGCGCGTTCCCCGCACCAGGCTCCCGCTGCTCCGCGTGCTACTGCCCTTCCTCGTGCCGCGCCGCGGTGTCCGCAGACTGCGCAACCGCCGCTACGGGACGGCGCGTGCGCAACGCCTCGACGTCTACCTCCCGCGCGAACGGCCGCACGGCGCACCCGTCCTGCTCTACCTGCACGGCGGCGGCTTCACGGCCGGCAGCAAACTCCTCGGCGGACTCCCCCTCCTCTACCGCCTCGCGGCGGACGGCTGGGTGTGCGCGAGCGCCGACTACCGACAGCGCACGCCCTACCCGAACTCCCTCGCCGACGCCCGCGCGGCCGTCGAGTGGCTGCGCGCCCATGCCGACGAACTGGGCGCCGACCCCGAACTCCTGGTCCTCGCGGGCGGATCGGCGGGCGCGCACCTCGCGGCGACCGTCGCGCTCACCGACGGCGCGGTGTCCGCGGCGATCGGCTTCTACGGCTACTACGGGGAGGTCGGCGGCAGCCGGTCCGGCGGCCCGGCAACCCCGCACGCCCACGTCCATCCCGACGCGCCGCCGTTCCTGATCGTGCACGGCGCCCTCGACACCCTGGTGCTGGCCACGGACGCCCGCGCCTTCGCCGCCGACCTCGCCCGTACGTCCACCGCGCCCGTCGTCCATGCCGAACTCCCCGGCACCCAGCACAGCTTCGACTTCCTCCCCTCCCTGCGCCTGCATGCCGTCTGCGACGCCGTCGAGGCCTTCGCCCGCTGGGCGACCGGGCGCTGACCGCGACCGCCGCTGCGCCCGGGACGTCAGCTCGCGGCGGCGTGCGTCTGCGCCGGGGCGCGCGTCTGCGCCGGGGCGCGCGTCTGTGTCGAAGCGCACGTCTGTGCCGAGGCGTTCAGCAGGAGTTCGCGCAGCGCCACGGCTGCGGGGGTGGGCTCGGCGGGGGTGAGGACGACCTGGTCGGCGGTCGTCGACGGGCCGGTCAGCGGGATGACGCGCAGGCCGGGCGGGGTGTGGTCGAGGGCCGAGGCGACGGTGATGCCGATGCCCGCCCCGGCCGCGACGTGCGCGGCGATGGCGTGCACGCTGTCGGCGGTGCGGATGATGCGCAGATCGGCGCCGCCGATGTGGAAGGCGGCCAGCAGCCGGTCGCACAGGCCGCTGTTGATCTGGTGCGGCCAGGTGAGCAGCCCGGTCGCGGACAGTTCGGCCGCGCTCAACTCCGCCTGCCCGGCGAGCGGATGCCCCACCGGTACGAGCGCCATGAACCGCTCCGCGGAGAGCACCCGGGCCCGTACGCCGGTGAAGCCGTCCGTCGCCCAGCCGATGCCGAGGCCGATCGTGCCCGTCCGCAGGGCGCCGAGCTGGGCCGTCGTCGGCATCGGCTCGGGCACGATCGCGACGTCGGGGAAGCGGTCGTGCAGTTGCGGCAGGCAGTGCAGCAGCAGTTGGTGGCCGGTGTACTCGGCGTGCCCCACGACGAGCGTGGTGCGGCTGCGGTCACCGGCGGCGAGGGCGCGGCCGCGCTGCTGGAAGTGGCGCAGCTGGGCCAGCGCGGCGTGCGCGTCGGGCAGCATCGCGGCGCCCAGCTCGGTGAGGGCGACGCGTCGGCTGGTGCGGTGGAACAGCCGTCCGCCCAGGGTGGCTTCGAGCCGCCGCACGGCGTCGCTGACGGTCGGCTGTCCGCGGTGCAGGCGCGCGGCGGCCCGGCCGAAGTGGAGTTCCTCGGCGACGGCGACGAACGCTTCCAGCTCCATCCTGTCCACCCCGCAAGGCTAGCGCCGATCGATCGGTGCGACCGATCGCTGCGTGCCGAAGTACGGCGTTGATGGTGCGGCGCGGGCGGGTTGTGATGGCAGGGCAAGCAGCGCCCGCCTCCCGCCGTGACCGGAGGCGGGGCGCCCACCCCGCCCTCAGGAAGCGTGAACAGACATGACCGGCAACGCAGTCGCCCCCGTCCCCGTCCCCGGCGTATCCCCCACCGTCACCGTGACGGTGGTCGTCCACTCGGTGCACGGCAGCACCCGGCTGCTGGCCGAGCACCTCGCGGCCGGCGCCCGTACCGTCCCCGGCGCGCAGGTCCACCTCGTCGACCTGCGTCCCGAGGACGTCGTCGCGGGCCGCTGGCACGACGCGGAGGCGGAGGCGCTGCTCGCCCGCTCCGACGCGATCGTGTTCGGCTGCCCGACCCTGATGGGCAGCGTGTCCGCGGTGTTCAAGGCCTTCATGGAGGCGGCGTTCACGCCCTTCACGACGCAGGGCTGGAAGGACAAGCTGGCGGGCGGCTTCACCATGTCCGCGTCGCAGAGCGGCGACAAGCTCACCGTCCTCCAGCAACTGGCCGTCTTCGGCGCCCAGATGGGCATGCAGTGGATCGGCGTGGCCGACATGCCCGGCAACAACTGGAGCGGCGGCTCCCGCGACGACCTCAACCGCCTCGGCTCCTGGCTCGGCCTGATGGCCCAGAGTCACACCGACCTCGGCCCGGAGGACGGCTGCTCCCCCGGCGACCTGATCACCGCCGAGCGCTACGGCGAGCGCGTCGCCGCGTTGACCCAGCGCTGGGTCAACGCCGTCCCGTACACCACGACCCGGATGACCGAGCACGAGGCCCGCGCCCTGTCCGCGTCCCTCCGGGAGCGCGCGGCGGCCCCCGTGGCCTGACCCCGGCAGGCGGGCGGCTCCCGGGTCCGGCGCAGGACCTCGGATCCGGAAGCCGCCGCCGTCCACGGCCGGTTCGGCGCCCGCGGTGAAGGCCGCGTCGAAGGCGAGGAAGGCGACCGCCCTGGCGACCTCGTCGGGCGCGCCACCGACGCGCCCCATGTCGCCCGGCCCGCCCTGAGCCGCCAGCTCAAGCTTTCACCGTCGGCTGCGACGAGGACCTCGTCGTCACACCCGCGGTGCGGGAGTTCCGCCGCCGCCACCCCGACGCCCACATACGCACGCACCCTGCACCTGAGCGGCGACGAGGCCCGCGCCCTGCCGGACGGCAGGGTCGACGCCCTGCTGGTCCGCACACCGCTGCCGGTCCCGGCCGACGGCCTGGAGATCGACGTCCTCCACGACGCGCCGCCGGCCCTGCTCGTCCCGGCCGCCCACCGCCTCGTCGGCGAGGAGTCCGTCACCCCGCGGGACTTCGCGCACGAGCCGCTCGTGGCCCGCACCGGCGTCATGGCGGCCTGGACCGACTTCCGGCGCCTCGCCACCGCTCGGACGGCAGCACCGCCCGGCCCGGCCCGAGCGCCCGACGGCGGTGTCCCGCACCGCGGTTCGCCCGCCGCCCCGGCCGCCCTAGGGTGAGCCGGTGATCTTCAAGAGGAAGCAGCAGGCCCAGGGCCTCGCCACCGCCGTGTCCGAGCTGGAGGCCGCCGTCGCGGCGCGCGACGGCGACCGCACCGAACACGCCTTCACCACCATGATCCAGAGCGTGCAGTCCGCACCGGACGACGCCCGCGCCGCGGCCGGACCCCGGCTCGCCGCGCTCCTGCCCGCCTTCCCGCCCACCGGCCCGCGGCCGATGCTGGCCATGGCCGCCGGCTTCTGCGTCGAGACCGGCGCGGACCCCCTGGCCTGCGCCGGGCCGATCCTCGACGGCGTGCACCGCGACCTGGACGACGCCCTGGAGTTCGCCCGCCGCTGGACGGCCTCCGGCGGGGCCGCGGACGAACTTCCCGAGCCGGACGAGAAGATCATCGACGACGCCCTGATCAGCCGCCTCGGCGGCGACCCGCACGAGGCCACCCGCCTGGCCCTGGCCTGGTGCGCGGTCCAGGAGTGGCAGCCGCCCGCGCTGGCCGTGCTGTGCCGCAGCGCCGACGTACGCCGCCTGCACGCGGCCGCCCTGATCCCCGCCTGCCGCGAGCTGGCCGCCCTCGACCGGCACGACCTCAAGTGCCTCGCCTACGCGCTCGCGGTGCTGGACGACGAGCCCGTGATCGTCCTGCACCGGCCCACCGGAACCGGCTTCGAGATACGCATCGGCGGCATCGGCGACAACTTCCAGCTGCACACCCTGCTGGCCCACGTCCTGATCGGCGGCGGCCACATTCCCGGCACCCCGCCCTCCGCCGAGAGCGTCCGGCTGGCCACCGACCCGGAGCCCGCCCGCGGCCGCAGCGACTGCGTCGCGACGGGCGCCTTCGAACTCCTCGCCCCGGACGGCACCCGCATCTGGAACGAGGGCCTGCCCGACGACATCCCGGTGGTCGCGGGCCGCCGCCTCCTCGTCCTCGACACGCCGTCCTACCAGCGCAGTTGGAACGCCGACCGCTTCTTCCCGCACCTGCCCGGCACGGCCGCCCTGACCCGCGTCCTCCCCCCGGACGAGACCGCGGCCTGGTCCGCCCACACCTCCCCGTCCCCCTCCTGACCCTCCCGCCGGACGGCCGGCCGCCCCCGCGCGCCGATCGGGGGCGGCCGCCACCGCCACGCGGGCAACGCAAAAGGCCCCCGGACGATCCCGGGGGCCTCTCACCTGTGTGCACTCGGCAGGATTCGAACCTGCAACCTTCTGATCCGTAGTCAGATGCTCTATCCGTTGAGCTACGAGTGCGGGTCTGCTTCGCGGCTTTTCGGCCGGTCGGCGTTGCGGGAACAACATTACATGAGGTGGGGCGGGACGTGAAATCGATAAGGGGGAGGGGGGCTGAGCTGCGGGGGAGGCCCGGAGAGGGGGTGGTGGGGCGGAGTGGGGAGGAGGGGGTGGAAAACGGCGGAACCCCGCCGTCCGAGAGGGACGAGCGGGGTTCCGGGGAGATGGCGGAGGCGGAGGGATTTGAACCCTCGATGGACGGTAAAGCCCAAACCGCATTAGCAGTGCGGCGCCATAGACCGGACTAGGCGACGCCTCCAACGCGCGACCCGCGTGAGCGGGTGCGTGTGCAGATGATGACACAGCCCTGCGGGCTGCGACCAATCGCAGACTACGGTACAAGGCCGCCGGTCGGCAGGGCAAAGGGGTTGGGCGGTCGGGGCGGGGGAACCACGTGGATCGCGCGCCGCGGATCGCCCACGAACGGGTGAATGGTGCCACTCCGGGGGTATCGGGGCGGTAAAGGATGGGTATGGCTCTTGTCAGTGCTCGTGCCGCGCACCGCCGCGCAGGCTCTCGCGTCCGCCGTCCCCGTCCCGCCCGGGGGCGTCACCGTGCCGGGGTGCTCGGCGCGCTCGGCCTCGCCGTCACCGTCGCCGTCGCCGGGGGTGTGCTGGCCGGCGGGCCTGCCGCCGCCCTCGGCCTGCCCTGGTCCGCGCTCGCCGGAGGTGCCGACCGGCTCTCGGTGGCGTACGACGACGGCAGCGGGCAGGTCAGGACGCACACCCTGAGCTGCGGCGGCGCGGTCAGGGGTGAGCAGCTCGCCGCGTGCCGGCAGCTCGACGCGCTGGGCGGCCCGCTCGCCCCCGTGCCCGCCGGGCAGATGTGCTCGATGATCTACGGCGGCCCGCAGACCGCCCACGTCACGGGCATGTGGCGGGGCGAGCCGGTGGACGAGACGTACCGCCGTACGAACGGCTGCGAGGTCGCGCGCTGGAAGCGCATGGTCCCCGCGATCCCCCAGCCCACCGCGGGCGGACCCCGCACCCTCGCGGCCTGAGCGGCCTGAGCGGGCCGAACGGACGAGCGGGCTGAGCGCGCCCAGGCGGCCCGGACGGCCCAATCAGCTCAGGCGGCCCGGACGGCGAGTCGCCCGCGCCGCCCGATCCGGCATGCGCGCCGGGTCAGCCGCGCGGCCCGGCGGGGCGCGCCTCACGCCCCGCCGCGCCTCCCGCGCCCCACTCCGCCCGGCCCCGAAACCGCGCGCCCCCACCGCGCCCCCGCGCACGCCGTGACCGACGCCACACAAACCCCGCACACATCCGAACCCCTATACGCACAGCCCCACATGGGCATCCGCCGCCCCGCTCCCGTGGCCGACACGTACACTCGCTCTAGTGACATGACCCGGGGGTGGCGGCAAGATGGGCCGCCCGGAAATCGGCCAAGGACAGCCGACGTCGCCGGCCGGTGCGGCCGGGTGGCGGACCGGCCGTGTGCGGTGCCGGCACCCGGGGCGAGAGCAGTGCGGTGACCAGAGAGGACGCGTCTCGTGAGCAGCAGGCCATCCCGAGGCTCTGCTCGCCTCGCTTCCATACTCGACGCCCTCCCGGACGCCCTGCTCCTGGTCGACGTCAACGGCACCGTGGTGAACGCCAACGCCATAGCGCTGGAGACTTTCGAGTCGCCGGGCACCGCGCTCGTCGGCCGCGGCCTGCTCGACCTCCTGCCGGGATTCGACTCGAAACGCATCCCCGGCTCCATGCGCAGCCCGCGCGAGGCCGCCGAGGACACCCGCACCAAGCCGACCCGGATGGTCGCGCGGCGCACCGACGGCACGGAGTTCCCCGTCGAGGTGACCAGCGCGAATCTGGAGGACGGCCGCACCCCGTACGCCGAGTACGGCGACGGCGTGCCGCACTACACCGGTGACGAGCTGCTCATGCTCGTCGTCCGCGACCTGACCGGCACCGTCGACACCGAGGCCGAACTCGCCCGCCAGCAGCGGCAGACGGAGATGATCCTGCGCGCCGCCGCCGAGGGTGTGGTGGGCGTGGACACCGCGGGCAAGGTCGTGCTCGTCAACCCGTCGGCGGCGCAGATCCTCGGCCACCGCGCCACCGACCTGGGCGGCAAGGAGCTGCACCCGCTGGTGCACCACTCGCGTCCGGACGGCAGCCCGCTGGCGTACGAGGAGACCCCGCTCGCCGACACGCTGCGCAGCGGCCGCAAGCACCGGGTGCGCGGCCAGGTGCTGTGGCGCAAGGACGGCACCGCGGTCCCGGTGGACCTGACGACGGCGCCGGTACGGGACGGGGACCAGCTGGTCGGCGCGGTCATGACCTTCACCGACCGCACGTCCTTCGACGCGCTCGCCGCCCGTACGGCGCAACTGCGCGCGCTGCTCGACACGTCGCTGCGCGGCCCGCTCGCGGAGCTGCGCGGCGAACTGGTGGGCCTGGCGGCCGATCCGGCGGGGCAGCTGTGGCCCGAGGCCAACCAGATACTGCACCACCTCGCGGCGGGCTACGCGCGCATCACCACGCTCATCGACAACGTGCTGGCCTTCCAGCGGCTGGACCGCGGCGAGGAGAAGCTGCGCCGCGCGGACGTCGGCCTGGACCAGGTCATCACGGCGGCCGTCGAGGGTGCGACCGAGCTGATCGGCCCCGGGCGCGCGCAGTTCGCGGTGCACGCGCCGCCCATCCGGGCCGCGGTGGACGGCGAGCGCATGGCGCAGGCGCTGGCCCACCTGATCGCGGACGTCGCGGGCATCGACTCGGCCGGCAACGCGCAGGCCTTCGCGGGCGACTCGACGATCGTGGTGGCCGCGGCCCCGCGCGGCGAGGTCATCCGCATCGACGTGCGCGGCCCGCACCCCGGCGGCGACCCGGTCCACCTCCCGCTGGCCCGCGGCATCGTCGAGCGGCACGGCGGCGTCCTCCAGACCCACGAGGTCCCCGGCGCGGGCAGCGCCTACGTCCTGGAGGTGCCCGCGGGCAAGGGCGGCCCGGCGGACGGCGCTGACGACGCCGACGACGTGGACGGCGACGGTACGAAGGCGGTCCCGGCCGCCACGGAGCAGGCGCACGCCGGCGCGGACGCGGCCCCCCGGGGCACCCGGCGCGCGGGCGGCAGCGCACCCGGCGACGGGAGCGCCCCCCACGAGTCGGAGACGACCGTGATGCCGGTCTCGACGGAGCCGGTCCGCGGCACGCACGGGCCCGGCGGCGACGGTACGGGCAAGCCGGGCGGCGACGCGGCGGCCTGGTCCGCGCAGGGCCAGGCGCACGTCCAGGCACAGGTCCAGGCGCAGGCCGCCGCCCAGGCACAGGCCCAGGCCGCCCTGGCGCAGGGCCTGCACCAGGTGAGCCCGGTGAACGGGCAGGGCCCGCACTCCCCCGAGCAGGACGCCGCTCCCACCGGGCGCCGGCGCGCGCTCCGCCGTCCGGAGGGCCGCCCCGAGCCGACTCCCGCCACGACGGAGCCTCAGCAGCTTCCCCAGCTCCCGCAGTCCCAGCCGACCGGCCGCCGCCGGGCCCGCGCCGAGGAGCCGCAGGCCCCGGCACCCGAACGTGCCGAGCTGCCGCCCGTCCCGATCCCCAACGCCCTCCCGGCCGCGGCCCAGGACACCCCGGGCGCGCAGCCCCAGCTCGACCCGCCGGGCGCGCCGGGCGGTCCGCACGTCGGCCCGCACGGCAACCCGCACATCGGCCAGGACCCGGTCGGCGGCTCCGGCGCACAGACCGGCGCGAACGGCCAGAGCGCGCGCCCCGGCGGACGCCGCGCCTCCCACCGCGCCCCCGAGGGCCCCGCTCCCGCGCCCGCCGACGCCCAGCCCCCCGTCCCGGCCCCCGGTTCCGGCCTCGCCCCGGCTCCCGGAACGGGCCTGGCCCAGACCCCCGGCACAGGCCTCGCCCCGGCTCCCGGTTCGGGGCTCGCCCCCGTACCCCCGCAGCCCCAGCCCCCGGTGCCCGCGCCCGCACAGCAGGCCGTGCCCGTTCAGCAGCCGGTTCCCCAGTCGTGGCCCGACGCCGGGCAGGCCGTGCCGCCCTCCCCGCAGGCCTGGCCCAGCGCGGCCGGTCAGCCTGCCGCCCCGGCCCCCACGCCCCCGGGGGGACCCGCGGCTCCGGCGGCCGGGACGCCCGCGCTGCCGCCGCCCACCGAGTGGCCCGCGGCGCCCGGCAACCGCCCGGCACTCGCCTCGCCTCCGCCGCAGCTCCCGGGTCCGCCCGCGGGTCAGCCGCAGGACCCGACGCACAGCACGTACGGGCGGGCCATAAGCGTGCGCACCCTCGGCCAGGGCGTGTTCGCCCCGGGCCCGAACGGCCAGACGGATCCGCAGGGCCTGCCCGCCGAGGTCGCCGCGGGCGGTTCCGGGCGGCGCCGCCGGCTGAGCCCCGACCGGGCCGCCGACGAAGCGCCCTCGACCCGCAGCCTCATCCAGCAGGTGCCGAGCCAGCCGCACGGTCCGGGCGGTGAGGGCCAGGCCCGCCAGCACCCGCAGGCGGACCCGGACAGCGGGCAGTTGCCCGTACGCCGCCCCGACGCCCAGCCGGCCCAGCCCGGCCAGCCTGTCCACCCCGCCCAGCCGCAGCAGGCCCCGCAGGCCGCGCCCGAGCCCTCCCCGGAGGAGGAGACGGCGCTGCTGCGACCCGTTCCGGCGGCGCCCGCGGCCGTCGCCGTGCCGCCCGTGATGCCGCCGGGCCGGTCGTACGCGATAGGCGCGCCCGCGGCCGGTGCCGCGGAGGGGCCGGAGCCGCTGGACGGCCCGAACGGCGCGGTCGACGTCACCGACATGACCGAGGCCGCCGACGACCGGCTCGAAGAGCCGCTGGACGAGCCGCGCCGGCTGCTGGTGTGGCCCGAGCCCGACGTCTCGACGCGCCAGGCGCTCACCGACCGGGGCTACCGTCCGGTGATCGTACGATCGCGCGAGGAGGTCGACGCGCAGGTCGCCGAGCCGCCCGCCGCGCTCTTCGTCGACCCGCTGACCGGGCCGATCACCCGTACCGCGCTCCAGGCGCTGCGCCAGGCCGCGGCCGCCGCCGACGTCCCCGTGCTGGTCACGGCGGGTCTCGGGCAGGCGACCCGGGAGGCCGCGTACGGCGCCGACCCGGCCGTGCTGCTCAAGGCGCTCGCCCCGCGCGACAGCGAGCAGCACCCGCCGCGGGTGCTGCTCGTCGAGGGCCACGAGCCGATCGCGCAGGCCTTCGCCGCCACGCTGGAGCGGCGCGGCATGCAGGTCGCGCACGCCGGCTCGGAGGCCGAGGCGATGACGAAGGCCGCGCAGGTCCACCCCAACCTGGTGGTGATGGACCTGATGCTGATCCGCCGCCGCCGGCAGGGCATCGTCGACTGGCTGCGCGGCCACCAGCGGCTCAACACCACACCGCTGGTCGTCTACACCTCCGCCGACATAGACCCGGCCGAGCTGCCGCGGCTGGCGTCCGGCGAGACGGTCCTCTTCCTCGCCGAACGCTCCACCAGCACGGACGTACAGTCCCGGATCGTCGATCTGCTGGGCAAGATCGGGACGTGAGGCCGCCCCGCCCCGGCGGCCTCCCGGCGGCGCTCAGCTCCGGGCGGCCACCCGCACGTCGGTGCCCGCGCGGCGCCCGCTGGTGATCGCGATGCGGTTCCAGGTGTTGATGGAGATGATCTTCGCCAGCAGGTGCGCCAGCTCCGTCTCGTCGAAATGCGCCGCCGCCTCGTCGTAGACGTCGTCGGGCACCCCGCCCTGCGAGACCAGCGTGACCGCCTCGGTGAAGGCCAGCGCCGCCTGCTCCTTGGGCGTGTAGAAGTGCCGGGCCTCGCGCCAGGCCGCGAGCAGGTAGAGCCGCTCCTCGCTCTCGCCGTGCTTACGCGCGTCCTTGGTGTGCAGGTGCAGGCAGTAGGCGCAGCCGTTGAGCTGCGAGGCGCGGATCTCGACCAGCTCGGCGATCGTCGGGTCGAGCCCGGCGCGGGCGGCGGCGTCGAAGGCGATCTGCGCCTTGAAGGCGGCGGGGGCGTGCTGGGCCAGTTCCAGCAGCCGGTTGTGCCCGGGGGCCGCTTCGGTGGTGGTGGCGGTGGTGGCAGTGCTGGTGGCGGTGGGCTGCTGCGTCGTTGTCGTCGTCATGCATATGAGCTTAGGAAGCGCAGTGACCTGCCGTAGAGTGCAATTCCATGACGGATTCGCGGGTCAATTCGCTGCCGGACGGCGGGGACGCGGGTACGGATACGGGCGCCGGTGACGGTGACGGGTCCGGCTGGGCGGAGGCGGCCGGCGGCCTCGGGCGCGACCTGCACCTGGAGCTGTCCGCATCCGGCGGTGGCCGGACCGGCGGCAAGCGGGCCGCGCTGACGGCGGCGCTGCGGGAGGCCGTACGCGGTGGGCGCCTCCCGCCGGGCACCCGGCTGCCGCCGTACCGCTCGCTGGCCGCCGACCTCGGCATGTCCCGCAACACGGTCGCGGACGCGTACGCCGAACTCGTCGCCGAGGGCTGGCTGTCCGCCCGCCAGGGCTCGGGCACGCGGGTCGCCGACCGGGCCGCGCCGCCCATCGCACCGAGCGGTCCGCCTCCCTCGCCCACCGCGCCGCCGCCCGGCTCCCGCCCCGTGCACGACCTGCGCGAGGGCATCCCGTACACCGCGTCCTTCCCGCGCACCGCATGGCTCGCGGCGACCCGGCGGGCGCTCGCCGACGCGCCCAACGACGCCTTCGGGCCCGGCGATCCGCGCGGCCGTGTCGAGCTGCGGCGCGCCCTCGCGGACTACCTCGCGCGGGCCCGGGGCGTACGCACGTCGCCCGAGCGCATCGTGGTGTGCTCGGGCACGGCGGGCGCGCTGCGGCTGCTCGCGTCGCTGCCGCAGCTGCGGTCGGCGCCGCTCGCGGTCGAGGCGTACGGGCTGACCTTCCACCGCCGCCTGCTCACGGGCGCGGGCCTGCGGACCACGCCGCTCCCGGTGGACGCCCACGGTGCCGACCCGGCGGGGCTCACGGCGTCGGGCGCGGGGGCCGTACTCCTCACGCCCGCGCACCAGTTCCCGACCGGCGGGGCCCTGCATCCGGACCGCCGGGCGGCGGCGGTGGGCTGGGCACGGGCGGCGGACGGGCTGGTGCTGGAGGACGACTACGACGGCGAATTCCGTTACGACCGGCAGCCGGTGGGGGCGGTGCAGGGCCTGGACCCCGAACGGGTCGTCTACCTGGGCTCGGCGAGCAAGAGCCTCACGCCCGCGCTGCGGCTGGGCTGGATGGCGCTGCCCGCGCACCTGGTGCCGGACGTGGTCGCGGCGAAGGGCGAACGGGAGCAATGGGCCAGCGCCCTGGACCAGTTGACGCTCGCTGCCTTCATCGAGTCGGGCGGCTACGACCGGCATCTGCGCGGCATGCGGCAGCGCTACCGACGCCGCCGCGACCAACTCGCCGCCGTGCTCGCGGAGAAGGCCCCGCACATCCGTGTGACCGGAATCGCGGCGGGCCTGCACGCCGTGCTGCGCCTCCCGCCGGGCATGGAGGCGGCGGTGGCTCGGGCGGCCGCCTTCCAGGGCGTGGCGCTGGGCGCGCTCGGGGACTACCTACATCCCGATGTGCCGCCGAGGACAGGGGAGTCGGCCACCGGTGCGGACATCCCGCCGGATGGCCTGGTCGTCGGGTACGCGGCCCCGCCGGACCACTCCTTCACGGCCGCACTGACCGCGCTGTGCGGGGTGTTGCCGTCTCCCTGAGCACAATTTGCCCCGCTGGCAGGCAGATTGACGAACTCACTTCGTATCGGCGCCGGTTGGGGTCCCGGCCATGTCAACGCCTCTGCGAGCCCGGCGATTCGGGCGGCACGTCGCGCGTGATGGTGTGCGGGACAGCCCAGTTGGCTGCGGTGCCGGAAGAACTCCGCCCCGTCCCCGGTGAGTTACGTGGACGGTCCCGGGCGGGCGGCGGTCCGGCGCCGCCCCCGCCCGGGGACGCCCGGAGAAGGACCTCAGAGCTGTGTGACGTCCAGCTCGCCGTCCGCGTAGGACTTGCGGATCACCTTCTTGTCGAATTTCCCGACGCTGGTCTTCGGCACGGCCGGGACGACCGCCCAGCGCTCGGGGACCTGCCAGTGCGCGATCCGCTCGGCGAGGAAGTCCCGCAGCTCCTGGTAGCCGATGCCCGAGCCCTCGACCAGCACCACCGTGGCGAGCGGGCGCTCCCCCCAGCGCTCGTCGGGCACGGCCACGACGGCGGCCTCGGCCACGTCCGGGTGGGCCATCAGCACGTTCTCCAGCTCGACCGACGAGATCCACTCGCCGCCCGACTTGATGACGTCCTTGGCCCGGTCGGTGAGGGTGAGGAAGCCGTCCGGCGAGATGACGCCGACGTCCCCCGTGCGCAGCCACCCGTCGGGGCTGAACTTGTCCTCGGGCCGCAGCGGCTCCGCGCCCGCGCCCCCGTAGTACGCCCCCGCGATCCAGGGCCCGCGCACCTCCAGCTCACCGGCCGACTCGCCGTCCCACGGCATCACGGAGCCGTCCGGGCCGATGAGCCGCGGCTCGACGGAGGCCGGGAAGCGCCCCTGCGTGATGCGGTACGCCCACTCGTCCGCCTCGCTGTCCAGGCCGCCCGGCGGCAGCGCGACGGTGCCGAGCGGCGACGTCTCCGTCATGCCCCAGGCGTGGCAGAGCCGTACGCCCAGCTGCTCGTCGAAGGCCTTCATGAGCGAGGGCGGGCAGGCCGAGCCGCCGATGGTCACCCGGCTGAGCGAGCTGACGTCCCGCGGCTTGGCCGTCAGCTCGGCGAGCAGGCCCTGCCAGATGGTGGGCACGGCGGCGGCGTGCGTGGGCCGCTCGCTCTCGATCATCTCGGCCAGCGGCGCGGGCTGCAGGAAGCGGTCCGGCATGAGCAGGTTGACCCCGCTCATGAAGGCCGCGTGCGGCAGCCCCCAGGCGTTCACGTGGAACATCGGCACGACCGGCAGGCTCGTGTCGTGGTCGGTCAGCCCCATCGACTCCGCGCTGCCGACCTGCATGGAGTGCAGGTAGACGGAGCGGTGCGAGTAGACGACGCCCTTGGGGTCGCCCGTGGTGCCGGAGGTGTAGCACATGGCGGCGGCGGTGCGTTCGTCCAGCTCGGGCCAGTCGTAGCGGGTCGGGCGGTCGGCGAGCAGCTCCTCGTAGTCGTGCACGGCCGGGCGGCAGCCGTCGAGCAGCGTACGGTCGCCGGGCCCGACGACCACGATGTGCTCCAGCGGCTCCAGGCGCGGCAGCAGCGGGGCGAGCAGCGGCAGCAGCGAACCGTTGACCAGCAGCACCCGGTCGGCGGCGTGGTTGACGATCCAGGTGAGCTGGTCGGCGGGCAGCCGCAGGTTGAGCGTGTGGAGCACCGCACCCATGGAGGGAATCGCCAGATATGCCTCCATATGCTCGCAGTTGTTCCACATGAGGGTCGCGACCCGGTCGCCCTCCACCACGCCGAGACCGTCCCGCAGGCCGTTCGCGAGCTGCACCGCCCGCGTCCCGACCTCCCGGAAGGTCCTGCGCTGCGGTTCGCCCTCACCCGTCCATGTCGTGACCCGCGACCGGCCGTGCACCAGCGTCCCGTGCACGAGGATGCGGGTCACGGTCAGCGGTACGTCCTGCATGGTGCTCAGCACAACGGGCCTCCGGCGGGCTCACGGGATCGGCGAGGGTGTCCCGATTGTGCTGGCATACCGGGTGGTATGTCACTACCCCCTGCGGGGGCCACGGCGGCCGTGACTTGAGGGCGCGGCGGCCTCAGGCCACGCAGAGCTCCAGTTCCGGATCGTCCCGGAGCTTGCCGAGGGCGCGGGAGACGGCGCTCTTGACCGTGCCGACGGAGACGCCCATCGCCTCGGCCGTCTGGGCCTCGCTCATGTCCTCGTAGTAGCGGAGCACCACCATGGCGCGCTGGCGCGGAGGGAGGCGGGATATCGCGCGCAGCAGCGCGTCCCGCTGGGCCTGCTGCTCGGTGAGGTCGGGCGTGGCCGTCGTCGGGGGCTCGGGCAGCTCGTCCGTGCTGAACTCGTCGACCTTGCGCTTGCGCCACTGCGAGGTCCGCGTGTTGACCAGCGTGCGCCGCACGTAGCCGTCGAGGGCCCGGTGGTCGTCGATCCGGTCCCAGGCCAGGTAGGTCTTGGTCAGTGCCGTCTGGAGCAGATCCTCCGCGTCGGCAGGGTTGGGGGTCAGGGAGCGCGCGGTGCGCAGCAGCGTCGGGCCCTTGGTCCGGACGTAGGCCGTGAACTGCGTTGTGCCGGCGCGGGTGCACACGGGCGTGGTCATGGCTCCACGCTAGGCGCCGGGGTGGCCCGCGCGGATCGGCCGCAGGTGCCGAAAGGAGATCACCCTCAGGTCGTAGGCCGGGGGATTGCCCCACCCCCCGAGGGGGGAGCCGGGCCTCAGGGTCGGACTCGGGATACACCCTCAGTCGTACGGGACCCCGCTCCACCGGCCCGGATCCGCGGCGCCCGCGCGGGGCCTCCCGGAGCCGCCGCCCCGCCGCCCGAGCCGCGCAGGTCCCGGCAGGTTCCGCGCAGGTCAGCGCAGGTCCACGCAGGTCCGCGCTGTCGGCACCGGCCGAAGCCCGCTCAGCCGACGATCGCGACCGGCGCGTCGATCAGGTCGCGGTCGACGGTGAGCGTCTTGCCGCCGTGGGTCTCGGTCACGCTGCCGGTGTACTGGTGGATCCGGGCGTGCGACGCCCACGCGTCGGCGGCGAGGACGGGCTCGTCGGTGAGCGTCGCGTCCACGCCCCAGCGGGCGTACCAGACGACGTCGGGCAGGTCGCCGACGCCCGCCCGGCGGGCCGTCTCGATGTGCCGGATGCCCGAGTCGGCGCTGCTGTAGAAACCGGCGAGGTAGCCCGCGGCCTGGACCGCGCGGTCCCAGCCGCGCACGAAGGTGAGGGTCGCGGCGGCGCAGTCCGCGTCCTGCGTGTCGTACGCCTCCATGTCGAGGTAGAGCGGGCTGCCCTTGCCCAGGCCCAGCGCCTTGGCCGCGGCGACCGCGTCCTCGCCCTCCGTGCCGCCCTGCGCCGAGGCGCTGAGCGGGTCGATCCGGTAGGGGTTCTTGTTGGAACCGTTGACGCACGGGCTCTGCGAGCCGACGTAGATGGGCAGCAGGCTCCAGCCGTCCGCCGTGGTCTGCCGCACCCAGTCGGTCGTGAGGTGGAGCTGGCTCTTGCAGGCGCGGGCGCGCCCGCCGAAGTAGATCCCGACCGCGCGGTAGTCGGAGGAGGCGCGCCAGGCGCGCATCGTCTCCAGATCGGGCGCCTGGCATGTGTCGAAGCCGCGCCCCTGGAAGAGCCGGGGCGCGGTGTCGCCGCGGTTCGCCCCTGAGGCGTCCGACGCGGCGGCGGCGCTCATCGCGGGGAGAAGCAGGCCGGTCATCGTCAGGGTGCCGACCAGGAGGTGGCGTACATAACGGATGAAACCACTTCTGTCGCTCATTTC
The DNA here is from genome assembly GCF_053604375.1 of Streptomyces sp. NPDC004031. Lineage (NCBI taxonomy): Bacteria > Bacillati > Actinomycetota > Actinomycetes > Kitasatosporales > Streptomycetaceae > Streptomyces > Streptomyces sp. NPDC004031. The sequence goes on from NZ_JBSGHL010000013.1 coordinate 85,562, forward strand.
AGCGAGTCAACGCGGGGAAGGCCCGCGGCACACGCAGACACGCCGCCGCACACCCGTCTGCGGCGGATTCCGCCCCCACCCCCCCCTCACACCCTCCTCCCCCTCGGGCCTCACCGTTCCCTCCCGGCGCCGCCGTCCACAGCCTGTGGACACCCGCCTCGACGGCCACGCCCTAATGGGCGCGCGACGGCACGGGGAGACCGTCGCGCGCCCGGACCCGACTCAGCCGGCCGGCGAGCAGCTCGCACACCGGGGACGGGTCGATCAGAGGGTCACCCGAACCAGAGCGGCGAGAAGTGCACGTCCACGGTGTTCTGGTCGACGGTGGTGAACGGGGAACCGGCCACGCTCGCCTGGTTGTTCCGGTTCGAGGCACCGGGGCCGGTGGCCACCTGCTGGGTCGTCGTCACGTTGCCGAAGTTGTCCCCGACGACGTTCCCCCCGGAGTTGCTCACGACCGTCGCGGCCGACTGACCACCTGCGAAAGCGCCGTCGTCCGCCGCGGCGGTGCCGGCCGCGAACAGCACCGCCGCGACGGGCAGTGCCGCCACCGCGGCCAGGACACGGACGGTACGGATGCTTGCCATGGTGTTCCCTCCCAGGAAACAGAATTCCGAAGTCGGACCTGCTGTCTGCGGCGGAACGGCCGGCCGACCGCTCCTCCCGCCCCTCCGGCGGCGTCGCCAAGATCAGATTGCCCACCACGCTCCGCCCGATGCGCCCGCGTACTCCTTTTCCCTCCCAAGCGTGACGATCCGTCCGCAAACACCCCTGATGCGTTTTTTCGGGTCACCGGCCCGCCGCGGGGCGCCCGCCGCGCACGCCTCCCCCGCGTCCGTCGAAATCGCAGGTCAGAGCTGGTTCTGAAGCCAGTCGCGGTAGTGCGTGGGGGCGAGCCGGACGTCCGCGCCGCCGGTCAGGACGTCGCCGTCGACCGCCGCGAACATCCCCGCCGTGTCGTCGGTGACGACCTCGCGGCCGTCGCCCTTCAGCTCCAGCGTGAGCCGGCCGAGGTCGTCGAGCGTGAAGACGTCCGGCCCCGCGACGTTCCGGATGCCGTCCAGCGGTGCCCCCGTCGCGACCTCCAGGACGGCGGCCACGACGTCCGCGGCCGCGATCGGCCGGACCGGCGTAGCGGGCAGCCGCACCGTCCGCTCGTCCGAGGTCCACGACAGCACCGCGTCCACGAACTCGAAGAACTGCGTGGCCCGCACGATCGAGTACGGCGTCGGCCCCTGCCGCAGCAGCTCCTCCTGCAACACCTTGGCCCGGTAGTAGTCGAGCCCCGGCACCTGGTCGACGCCCACGATCGACAGCACCACCTGGTGCCCCACTCCGGCCCGCTCGCCCGCCGCGAGCAGGTTGTCCGACGATGCGCGGAAGAATTCGAGGGACTTGTCGTCGAAGGTCGGCGAGTTCAGCAGGCTGACCACCGTCCCGGCGCCCTCCAGGGCCTTGTCGAGGCCGTCGCCGGTGATGACGTCGACACCGGTGGACGGCGCCGCGGCCACGGCCTCGTGCCCCGCCTCCCGCAGCCCGGCGACCACCTGCGACCCGATCAGACCCGTACCACCGATGACGGTGAACTTCATGGCTGCCACCTCTCGCGTGCTCCACGCGCCAACTCGGACAATCGTTGTCCGAGATGATAGTCGGATAGCCTTTGTCCGAGTCAACGAGGGCAGCGGGTCTCTCCACGAAAAGAAAGAAACCGACGTGAAGATCTCCGGCGGTGTCGAGTGGGCGCTGCACTGCTGCGTCGTCCTGACGACCGCGAGCGAGCCGGTCCCGGCCGCACGGCTGGCCGAGCTGCACGACGTCTCCCCCAGCTACCTGGCCAAGCAGCTCCAGGCCCTCTCCCGGGCCGGCCTCGTGCAATCCGTACAGGGCAAGGCGGGCGGCTACGCGCTGACCCGGCCGCCCGCGCAGATCACCGTGCTGGACGTCGTCACCGCCGTGGACGGCGCACAGCCCGCCTTCACCTGCACCGAGATCCGCCGACGCGGCCCCCTCGCCGCACCCCCCGAGGCCTGCACCCGCCCCTGCGCCATCACCCGCGCGATGTCGACCGCGGACGCGGCATGGCGCACGGCGCTACGCGGCATATCCGTCGCCGACCTCGCCGCCGACGTGACCGGCGACTACGGCCCCGAGACACTCCCCACGATCGGCGCCTGGCTCAACACACCCCAGTGACACCGCCCGCCACCCCCGCACCGCTCAGGAGCGCGCCCCGAGCTCGGCCCCGCGGTCGCCCACCGGAAGTAGTCGCCCTGGTGAGACGTGCCCCAAGGCAACAGGACCCCCGGCGCGGGACTGGCGTACAGACCGGACGACCAGCACCCAGCCAACCGCCGACGGCACAGCCCGCCGAAACCGCGCCAACCCCGACACGGCGCGCTCACACGCACACAGAGCGGGCACCCCGGACTCCGGGGCACCCGCTCTGGCCTGCTCGTACCGCTAGCTGTGCGGAGGCTGTGGGATTTGAACCCACGGTGACATCGCTGCCACGACGGTTTTCAAGCCCGCTGCTGCGCGTGGGCGCGCTGGGCCTGTGAGCAGGCGCTACGACCGCCGACGGGCCGCCAGGGACTCTGCCTGGGCCACAGGTTGACCACACGGCGGATGCGCAGAGCGCACGGCGGTCTGCTGTGTGCGCCCCGCGCCCGGGGAACAGCCCCGCGGGTGCGGGGAGCACATCGCCCGCATGTTCGGCGTACCGCTGTTCCTGGGAACAGCCCCCGCGGGTGCGGGGAGCACCCAGCCTGCTGAAGCCGGGCCAAGTTCGCCTGGGGAACAGCCCCGCGGGTGCGGGGAGCACGTCCCATCGCTGGCGGGGTGGAGGAGGGTGACGGGAACAGCCCCGCGGGTGCGGGGAGCACCCTCATCAGCCGCCCCCAAGGACGGGATATCGGGGAACAGCCCCGCGGGTGCGGGGAGCACATCATCCTGTACGGCCTGATCTGGCCCGCACGGGGAACAGCCCCGCGGGTGCGGGGAGCACCGCCCGAACCAAACCTCGGTGACGTCCACCCCGGGAACAGCCCCGCGGGTGCGGGGAGCACGGGCACGTCGGGCATCTGCTCGTCTGCGGGCTGGGAACAGCCCCGCGGGTGCGGGGAGCACGGGGCGCCCGCCAGCGGCGTGCCGATCCCGCAGGGAACAGCCCCGCGGGTGCGGGGAGCACGAACCGGCACACCATCGACGACACCAAGTGCCGGGAACAGCCCCGCGGGTGCGGGGAGCACCCCTCCGGCGGGCGAGGGGCGGGGGTGGACGGGGGAACAGCCCCGCGGGTGCGGGGAGCACCCGTCCTCGATGCCCTTGCCGCCGCGCTCGCCGGGAACAGCCCCGCAGGTGCGGGGAGCACACGGTGACTTCCGCCTGGTCGCCCGACAGCGAGGGAACAGCCCCGCAGGTGCGGGGAGCACAGGATCGCCCCGTCGATGCCCACCGGCACCCAGGGAACAGCCCCGCGGGTGCGGGGAGCACCGACGTGCTGCTCGGCCCGTTCGAGTCCGGGCGGGAACAGCCCCGCGGGTGCGGGGAGCACCAGGTCCAGCACCAGGTCCCACCCGCGGACCCGGGAACAGCCCCGCGGGTGCGGGGAGCACCCGGGCGTCTACACGCTCGACGAGGTCCGCCGGGGAACAGCCCCGCGGGTGCGGGGAGCACATCGTGCCGTCGCTCTTAGGGTCGAACATGCTGGGAACAGCCCCGCGGGTGCGGGGAGCACCCAGCCTTGACGCTGGCCTTGTCCATCGCGGCGGGAACAGCCCCGCGGGTGCGGGGAGCACATCCGCGGTGGAGCACCCGCCCTGCTGGCGGAGGGAACAGCCCCGCGGGTGCGGGGAGCACGTCTTCACCGCGCCGTGGCCGGGGCCGCCCGGGGGAACAGCCCCGCGGGTGCGGGGAGCACACTGGGCCTCGGTGACGACGGCGTACGGCGGCGGGAACAGCCCCGCGGGTGCGGGGAGCACCCAGCCTTGACGCTGGCCTTGTCCATCGCGGCGGGAACAGCCCCGCGGGTGCGGGGAGCACCCGATGACCTCGTCTCGGTCCATCGGCGTGAAGGGAACAGCCCCGCGGGTGCGGGGAGCACCTACCCACCGCGCACGCCGAGAATCGGACACGGGGAACAGCCCCGCGGGTGCGGGGAGCACGCCACCCCGTCTTCGGGAACACCGAGGTCTGGGGGAACAGCCCCGCGGGTGCGGGGAGCACTGTAGTGTCGTCCACGTCGGACCTCTCGCTAGGGGAACAGCCCCGCGGGTGCGGGGAGCACTCTCTTTGAGGCTCATCGTCCCCCCTGTGGGTGGGAACAGCCCCGCGGGTGCGGGGAGCACAGTTCGCGACCTGCGGAGTCAGCGCCCAGCAGGCGCGATTTTACTTAGCTTCACCGATTCGGGCATTTCACCTAACACCACGCCGCGGCCCCCGGCCGCCCCACCCCGCCCTCACCCCTTCCCGAAGCGCCGTCGCTTCGCGACCTTGCTCCAGCCCTCCCGCTGACCGGCCGGCGGGGAGTCCTGAGCGGGGGGAGGTGTGCGGCGGGTGCCGGGGTGGGGGGCGGTGGATGAGGGTCAGGCCCTCGTGGTCGATGGGGTGCCAGGCGTGGTCGTGAGTCGTGAAGGTGTAGCCCTGCTCGCCAGCGGCGTTGTGGACAAGGAGTGCGCGGCCTTGGCCCGCGTACTCGCGGACCTCGGACCAGATGACGTCACGCAGACGCGCGGAGGGCGTGCCGACGAAGACGCCGGGCGAGATCTCCTGGAGCCAGCGGGTGAGGAAGCCGCGCAGGCCGGCGGGGCAGTTGGTCAGGACGAGGACGGTCACGGGCAGGGCCCCTCACCAGATGATGTCGCCGCCGCTCGCGTGGTTGCGGCCGGATTCGACCACGGTTCCGTGGTCGGACTGGAGGGTGACGCGGTCGGCGTCTTCGCGGGCGGCGTCGTAGCCGAGCAGGTCCTTGATGTCCTGGACGCAGCGGTCGAGCAACCGCTCGCGGTGGATCCGGTCGCGCAGAGCGCGGCGGGTCCGGGAGGCGACGTCCTCGGAGCCTTCCGCCGCGGCGTCGAAGGCCGCGGGGATGGCCACCGAGGTCTTGTAGAGGTCGGCGACGTCGAGGACGAAGGAGCGCTCGTGGCCGGAGTGGACGAAGCCGAGCCCCGGCGCGCAGCCGAGGGCGACGACCACCGCGTGCACGACGCCGTACATGCACTGGGCGGCTGCTGTCACACCCTGGTTGGGCGGGTCGCCGGCGGCGAAGTCGTCACGGTGGTATTCGCGACGGCGCCACGGGACGCCGGTACGGGCGGACTCCGCCCGGTAGCAGTCCCGGAGACGCTTCCCCTCCATGCCGAGCAGTTCCTGCCGGGTCTTCCCGGCAGGGTCCTCGTCGGGGAAGCGCAACCGGTACATCGCTCTCGCGACGTCGAGCCGCCGCCGCGGGTTGGCCCACGCCGTCGCCTGGGCCTCGACGAGTCCCGAGGAGCGGGTGAGCGCGCGTCCTCCCGCGTAGAAGCGCACGCCGTGCTCGCCCACCCAGGACACCCCCGCGCCGCATTCGCCGAGGACGCTCATGGCCTGGTGGGTGATCCGGGTGCCCGGCCCGAGCAGCAGCGTGCCGATCGTGGCGGAGGGAATGTGGGTCACGCCGTCCGCGTCAGATGCGGTGATGGCGTTGTCGTCGCGATGGACGACGCAGCGTTCCAGGTAGATGAAGGACGACCGGTCGCCGATGCGGGTGAGTTCACGGGGCGTCGCGGCGCCTCGCTTGCCGACCGTGCTCACTGGACGGGTGCCAGCGTCATCAGGCCGCAGCCGTACGCCTTGGCCTTGCCGAGCCCTTGGGTGAGGGTGCGACGCAGCGCGTCGGGGTCCGTGACCGTCAGCAGGCCGTCGTACGTCACCGAGGTCAGCGAGACGGTCCGGCCCTCGGACGCCTTCGCGAACCTCAGGTCGCGCTTGTCCCTTACGAAGAGTTGAAGCTCGTCGCCGTACTCCAGCAGCCGGGACGCCGTCGGCTTCTCGACGACGCCGAAGCCCGCCGCGTCCTGGCGCCCGAGCAGCCATGACCGCTGGTGGCGCTGGGTGATGTGGGCGGTGCGCTTGGTCGGCTCGTCGGGTGTGCGCCGGATGGAGTGCACGGGATTGGCGGTGAGGCGGAAGGCCCAGGTGCTGCCGAGGGTGAGCCGGTCCAGGAAAGCCTGGTAGTCGTACGTCTGCCAGCCCGGCGTGTCCGTCGCCGCAGGCCAGCCGGCCTGCTCCACGAGGTGGGTGAGGTCGGGGCGCTTGGGGCTTACGAGGAAGAGCAGCACCTCTGCGGCCGAGTTCCGGTCGACGCGCCAGAGCACCCGCGGCCCGGCGCCGTCCCGCGCGGACAGTTCGGGGAAGGAACGGGCGACGGCGGCGTGCATGCGGTGGGGCGAGCCGAGCAGCGCACGGCAGTCGCGCCGTGCGGTGTTGAGGCGGAAGCGGGTCAGGTACATCACACGACTCCCAGGGCCGAGGTCGGGTCGTGGTCGGACGGCTGCGGACGGCGCGGGCCAGGTGCGGCGGCGGTCGGCGCGCTTCCCTCAGGCGACGGCAGCGGCACCGCTCCGGACACCACGCCGCGCAGGCCGTACCGCCGGTGACGCGGGTCGAAGGCGAACGGCACGTCCCGGAAGCTGAGGTCAGGCGTGTCCCCGGGGGGGCAGTCGACCAGCACCGTCAGCTCCTCCGGCGTACCGATGCGCTCCCGGTACCAGGGCGACGCCTGCCACGGCGCCTGCCGCAACGCCTCGCCGAGAGGTACGTCGTCGCGCACCCCGAGGTCGAGCGGCGCCGACGGCGGGCAGGCTCGACGGCCAAGATACGGCAGCCAGACCGGCTCGCGCACCGCCTCGTACAGCCGGTGGATCAGCTCGGCCGCGCCCTCCACGCCTGCGACGAAGACGGCGTCCGCGAGGTAGAAGCGGTCCGAGAGCGGCATCGTCTTGTCGGTGACGAGGTGCCGGGCTTTGTGGAAATCCCTGATATGCGTGCCCGGTTGGTCGATGCGTACGCCGAAGCGCAGTGCGGCCAGGTCATCGAGATCCGCGGTGCGCTCACGCCCTTGCGCAGCGGCCAGCAGACCGAGGACACCGCTCTTGGTGGGGGCGTTCTCGGTGGTGCGGCGCACGAAGCGTCCCGCGGACCCCCAGGCCTGCAACGGACCGGCCAGCCGCAGCAGGAGCACGCTCACGCCCGCGCCTCCCGCGCGCCCGGAACCGTCGCGCCCTCCATGAGCCGGGTCGCCACCGACTCACCGACCGCTTCGACGAGTTCGGGGATGCTGATGCCGTCTCCCAGGACGGCGAGCGGCTCGGTCTCCTTCCCCACCCGCACGATCCACGTGCCCTCCTCCTCAGCCACGCCGTACGCCTTCTCCAGCTCCGGAACGTGCTCGGCGAGCCTTCGGCACGCCTCCTCGACGAAGCCCTCCTCGCGGCGGGGCGGGACGACGGCCCGCTCGAAAGCCGCGACGTAGCTGATGGGCCGTTTCGTCCGGAGCGTGACGACGACGGCGCTCGGGAGGGTGTGGTGGCCGAAGGTGTTGATCTTGCCGGTCGGCAGCGAGGTGATGAAGCCTTCCAGGAACGCCTGGACGGCACGACGGGTGGGCGCCACGGGATGCTCGTCCTCCCGCAGGCCGACGCCGAGGTTGGCGTGCAGCCGGTCCACGTCGAGCGCCGCGTACCGGTACAGCGTCGCCGAGTTGAAGTCGACCACGCCGATCATCCCGGCGCCCGAGTCGGCGTCCGTGTTCCGGTCGTCCACGGCGGTGTAGTAGTCGGATTCGTTGTCGACGGCGTGGACGCTGAGGGCGTGCGCGACCTGCGTCGCCGCCTCGACGTTCAGGTCGGGGGCGTCGGCGACCATACGGCCGAAGAGCGCGATGTCCACGGAATGGCGGGTGTCCACGAGACGCCGGGCAAGGGCCTTGTTGTCCTTGTCCTTGAAGTGGTCCTTCAGCGCCGCGAGTTCGCCCTTTCCGCCGCTGCCGGCCACGGCCAGTTCGGCGAGCGCGTCGAGCTGGCGGGCACTGAGGAACATCAGGTACGCCGATTCCGGAGCCGGCTCGGGCTCCCCCTCCTTCGCCTTGCGCTTCGGCGGCTCAATCTTCGAGCCCGTGGCGGTGCGCAGGGTCTCCGCGGCCAGGGCGAGCGCGGCGGCGGGGTCGATGGCCGGCTCGTGGGCGAGGATGCGGGCGGCCAGCGTGTCCGCGACCTTCTTCGTCCGCACCCCCAGGTCCGCGGGGTCCAGCAGGTCGGCGAACGCCTCGCGCGTCGCGCGCTTCCACGCCTGGCTGGAGACGCGCGCCCGGCGCACGCCACCGTAGATGCCGGTCTTCGGCGAACCGGTGTCGTCACGGTTGATGTTGCTCGGCGGCACCGTCTGGAGGATGTGGACGTCGAGGATGGTCTTGGTCACGGCGGTCGTCGTTCCTGTCGGGATGAGAAGGCGGCGGGGACGGTTGGCGGGGGATGAGCGCGGCGAGTCAGACCCGGGGGGTGCTACGGGCCCGGGTTCCGGCTGTGTGGAAGTCGCGACCCCACGTACGGCGGACGTCCGCCTGCACGCCGGGGAACTGCCACCAATAGAGCTGGTCGGCCAGCAGGGCGTAGTCGAGCGGAACGGTGTCCTTGCGGAGCAGCAGGACGATCTCGCGAAGCCGCTGCGACAGGACGTCGAGCGTGGTGGCGGTCCCGACGCGGACGAAGCGACGGCGCAGGCCCTCGTCGATCAGCTGCTCCCCGACCGCGCCCTCTTGGGGTGCGTCGGTGACGGCTGCATCTCCCTGCGGGCGGCCCGCACCCGGGGCCATCAGCAACCGCACGGAGCGGCCGAGTCCGTAGCCGACGACGTGCGTGTCCGTGTCGCGGTGGGACTGCTGGTGCAGGGCCCAGAGCGTGATCGCCAGGTGGAGCGCCTCGTCGGCGCGGTCCGCGTGCAGCCCCTGCCGCTCGGCGGGCTCAGCGGCTGCCAGCACATGCTCCAGCTCCGCGGTCCCCACCGCGCCCCACAAGTCCTGTACGTGGTGGGCCGGATGGCCCGCGCCACGCCGCAGCCGGGCGACGGCGGAGACGGACGAGGGGGCGTCGTTCCGGTAGCCGCGCTGCAGCGGCCGGATGCGGCGGTCGGCCGCGGCCCCGACCAGGCCGTAGCCGCGAGGCCCGGCGGGGCGGGGGACGGTGGTGGTCATGGCGTCGGCTCCATCGCTGCGAGTACGGAAGTGGCCGGGGATTCCGGGTTCCCCTGCGTGCCGGTGGGAGTCGGCACGGCATCGGCCGACCGCGGCCGGGCCAGCGGGAGGACCCTTCTCAGCCGGGCCAGGAACCACAACTCGGCCTGCGCGTCGTTGAGCCACTGCTTGCCCTTGCCGTCGGGCGTCTCCACGATGCGTCCCTCGGCCGTCGCAGGACCGGCAGCGGCGAGCAGTCGACGCCCGAGGGTCCGTACCGATCGGTCGACGGTCGCCTGCCACAGCGCACGGTGAGCCGCGGGGTCGGACGTGTCGCGTAGTGCCCGGAGCCACTGCCGGTAGCGGTCGTCGAGATCGGCGTACCCCAGGTCACGGGCGCTCGCGGCGGCCGGAGCCGGATCCGAACCGGCGGCGCGCGCGAGATTGCCCGCAAGGTGCCCGAGCGCGAGGACGGCCTCGTACGCGTCGCTCACGGCATCCACCGCGGCCGTGCCGTAGTCGGGCCGCTCCTCATGCAGGACGAGGACCGGCATCAGAATCTCGTCCTCGGTGATCTCGTCGATGACCGACTGCTGGGTGCCGTACGTCGCTCCGACCATGCGCGTCCGCAGCAGGCTCAGTTGCGGGAGGTAGTCCTCGGACGCGAGCACGGTCAGCCACTGGACGATCCCGGACGGCCGGTACCGCTCCGCTTCCTGCCGCTGCTCCGGGGTGTCGAGCGCCTGGCCCCGGTTGACCAGAAGGGTGGCCATACCGCGCCAGGCGGCACGGTTCGGGTCGTGCTGGCGCGGCATGTAGACCTGGCTCACACCGAGCTTCTTGGCCTGTACCGGGCTGTCCCGCCAGCCGGTCATCGGCTCGCGCTGGTGACGGTTGTGAACGGTGAGCGGATCGCCGTAGCAGAGGACGACGCCGGTCACCTCGCCGGCGCTGTGGTGCAGCCGGATGCGGCGGCTCTGCCACGTGTAGAGGTCGCGCGGGCCGGACGGACGGAGGACGTCCGTGTCCCGCTCGACGGCCTCCGGGCCGAGCGGCGGTCGGCGCCACACCGGCCTGTCGTCCTCCTCGATGTGCAGGAAGTCGTTGTCCGCGGAGACCAGGTTGAGCAGCAGGGTGTCCCTGAGGGTGTCCCCCTCGGCGAAGATCCCGCCGAGGTTGCCCGCCCAGCCGGTCCCCTGCGGGTAGCCTTTGCCGCCCTTGACGCGCGGGTCGCCCACCGCACCGGACTTGATGCCCGACACGTCGAAGGCGTGGGCGTGGACGAGCCAGCGGGCCGCCTCGGCGAACCCGAGGCGATCGGGGCCGGGCCGGCGCATGCTGAAGAACGGATCTCCGTTGGGGACGTCGGCGACGATCCTGTTGAGCGGGCCGATGTCGTCCTTCTCCGTACGCAGCCCGGCAACCTGGAAGAACGGCTGCTCGGGGTGCAGCAGGTCGAACCGGCCCCGGTGCCTTTCGAGGTAGTCGGGAACAGCGGCGAAGGGTTCGCCGGACTCCCACAGCCGACCCCAGTCGTCGAGCTCCTGCGGGCCGTCGACCGCGTCGTGGAGGATCGCGAGCAGCAGCCGCAACAGGGCGAACTCCTGCGTGGGCACATCGCCCACCAGCCGCCGCAGCGATCCGGCCTCGGCGAAGACGTCGCGCAGCGACAGCTCGGCGGTCGTGCCGTCCGTCCGCTGGACCGGGATCCAGGGCTGGGAGACCAGGTCGAAGGAGGGCACTCCGTCCACCGTCCTTGAGTTGCGCGCACCTTCCGGCGCGACGAGCAGGCCGTCGGAGGGGCTGTAGCGGATCTCGAACCCGGCCAGCGAAGCTCGGCCTTCCTCGTCCAGAACGAGCACCAACTCCCCCGCCAGCCAGGGGCATTCCTTCGTCTGCCAGGCCTCGACGCAGAAGGCCTCCAGCTCCCGGATCGTCCGGTCGATCGACCATGGCTTGCAGAAGTGCCACGGGAGATTGAGCGCACTCGCGGCGACGGCACGGGCCGCACGGCCCGGAGGTACGGCGTGCTCGGGCAGATCGAGACCGCCCCGTCCTCTGTCCAGCCAGGGGAGCGTGGTCAGCGATCCGTCGGCCCGCCGCTGGACCACCAGGACTTCGAGGCTGTCCTCGGCGTCCCGCACCTGTGCACGTCCGGCCGTCGTGTCGTCGGCGTCGCCCACGCCTGCCTCGACCCAGCCGATGATCGGCCGACCGGCGCGGCGTACCGGGCCCAGCCGGAAGACCTCCGCACGCTCGCGTTTGTCGGCGAGCAGGGCGCGGTAGCTCTGACGGGCCTCCGCCATGCGGTCCGCCCATGAGGGTGGACCGACCGGCTCGTCCCCGTACGCGGCCTGGACGAGCGGGCTGATGTCGGCGGGCAGCCGCAGCGGAGCGCCCTCCAGGTGCGGCTGGAGGACGGCGAGCGAGCGCAGGAGCAGGTGCTCGCCTTCGTAGACCTTGAGCGAGCCCGGGGCGAGGGTGGGTGGATCCGTCCCCCTTCCGGTGAATCCGGTGACGTAGCAGCGGGCCTGGCGCAGCCGTGGCGGGCGGGGGCGGTCGTGACGGTGCAGGCGGCCCGTACGTTGCAGGATCAGGTCGACCGGGGCAAGGTCGGTGACGAGCACGTCGAAATCAAGGTCGAGGGACTGCTCGACGACCTGGCTGGCCACGACGACGTGCCCGCCCTCCGGCCGATCGCCTTTGGGCCCGAAGCGAGCCAGCAGCTCCGCGTCCTTGCGCGCCCGGTCGGCGGCGACGAAGCGGGAGTGGGCGACGGTCACGCGTGAGTCGCCGAAGCGTTCGCGCAACCGCTCGGCCGCTTCCTGCACCCGGTCGACGGTGTTGCGCACCACCAGCGCGCAGCCGCCTTCGCCCAGTTCCTCCGCGAGCCGGTCGCAGAGCACTCCGAGGTCGTCGTCGAGGTGCTGCACACGTACGTCGGTGCCGCGGGCCGCTGCGGCCGGAGGCTGTACAAGGACGGTGGGGCCGTTCGGTGACACAGCGCTGATCAGCGGGTACGCATCCGCCGGCGCGTCGGCCTCCGGCACGTCGTGGCCCGCATACGCCTCGGCGAGCGCGCGCCGCCGGGCCGCGGGCAGCGTGGCCGAGAGCAGGACGACAGGCACGCGGTAGGCCGCCAGCCACTCCAGGACGCGCTCCAGGTACATGTTCATGTACGCGTCGTAGGCGTGGACTTCGTCGATCACGACGACCTTCCCGGCCAGCGCGAGATGGCGCAGGGCCAGATGCCGGCTCTTGAGCGACCCGAACAGCACCTGGTCGATCGTCCCCACCGTGAACGACGCGAGCAGCCCCTTCTTGCGGCCCCGCATCCACTGGTGCGCCTGGAGGCCGGAGGGCCGCCGCCGGGTCGTGCGGGCACCGGCGCTCTCGATCCCGTCGTCGCCGTCGAGGTCGACAGCCGCGATCGTGCGGCTGCCGGCGCTCGCCAGGCCCGCCCAGGCGTCGTTGAGTGCCGCCTTGGCGTGGGCGAGGAAGACCGAGCGCGGGCCGTGGCCGTCGCTGGGCAGCCGGTCGAGCCAGGCGAGGAGTCGTCTGAACATGGCATCGCTGGTGGCGCGGGTCGGCAGCGCGACGAGGCAGCCGCCGGCCCCGGTGCGAGCGGCCAGGATCTCGGCGGCCGCCAGCGCCGCCTCCGTCTTGCCCTCGCCCATGGGGGCCTCGATGACCAGCAGCCCGTGCGGGTCCATCTCGCGGGCGACCTCGACCGCACTCTCCTGGACCGGCCGGACGACCGCGCCACGGGGAAGGTCGAAGCGCGCCGCGAACAGGTCCGCGGCTTCTTGTTCAGGCACGTCAGGGGCCCAGGGGGCGGGCAGGTCGAGCCCGCGCCAGGCCGCCTCAAGCCGCTCCTGTTGCGACCGCAGCGGGCCGTCCGACGTCGCGTACGGGAACAGCTCGGCGGAGCTGGCGATCCAGTCCGACAGGATCACGATCGCGGTGAGGGTGACCTGGACGGGCTGCGGCAGCTTGACGTCCTTCCACCCGGCGAGGTCTTCGGTGATCCCGGCCGCCTCGGCACAGGCGTCCATCAGCTCGTACTGAACGCCCTTCCAGCGCCCTTCGCTCGCCCCCCGAGTCCGGAGCAGGTGCGGCCGCAGGGCAAGGTCATGGACCCGCTGATGCCCCGGCGGCACCCCGTGGTGCCCCCCGACCACCACCCCGAACTGCCCGCTGACCCGCCCGGACCACCCATGCCGTTCCCCGAGCCACTCCCCGAGCAGCAGTTGTCCGGCCAGCCCGTGCGGCCCGATCTTCCGGTCCTCCCGCAACTCCTGGAAGGTGGGCATGTCCAGTCCCTGCTTGCGCATGCGCTCGGCGAGCCCATCGACCTGGCAGGCGAACGCCGGGGTGGCCTTCCCCGCGTCATGCACCCCGGCCAGCCACACCACGAGCCGCCGCCCCGCCCCCACTCCGCCGGGCAGCGCGTCCCCCACCAGCGCCTTCACGTTCCCGGGCAACCACGCATCCCACAGCCGCCCGGCAACCGCCCCGCTGTCAGCCATGTGCTGCCACAACGGCAGCCACTCGTCCGTGGCCCGGTCGTGCTTCCCCCACGCACTGCGGGCAGCCTTCGAAAGGGCTCCGAACGCGGTGTGCTCCGCGGGTGACGTGCTGCTCACGGGAGCACTCGATCACGGGGCGAGGGCGGGATGCCGAACATGACCGGAACTGATTGCAGTCGCTCATTTTCGAGCACGTGGATCTAACTTCCGATCGCCTGGGGCACTATGTCGGCTGCGAGGACAAGAATCCGGTTCGGGCAGTACGTCGAATGGGTGCGCCCGATGTCCCAGCAGACGCACCCACTCGCGCCGTCAGGTAAGGGTGCCGACGGACGCCAACGCCCGCCGCTTCTCACAGATCAACCGCAGTTCGACGCAGATGGCCGATGCGCTGAGGACCAAGGCGACTCCGCCGTACAGAAGGGACGAGTGCGACTCGCCTCCCGACCGCACCACGGTCCCCAGAATGACCCACGGCCACAAAGAGAGCGCACCAATCTGCCCACGCAGATTCGATCGCGATACCATCCACTTACTCCTGTCTATGAATGAACGCGGCAGGACTGGGGCCGACCCCGGCACCGAAGCTTCCCCACGCCTGGAGAAGCTGCCGGGGGTCGGCCCCTCTTTGTGTGCGCAGTGACATCCTCGGCACGGCGCTTCCTGAGAACGCGCTGGCCAGGGTAGAGGTGCGGCTCAGCAGCGGGCTTCACTCGGAAGAATCAATCCTTGCGTTCGGCACGGCCGCCGGTAGCCCGCTATAAATCCAGTTCCCGCTACAAATACAGTTCCTCGCGGCAGCGCAGCACTGTGGAAGCCGAAGGCGTCACGAGTATCTGGGTGAAGCCCCGTAGACACAGGGAGCACGTATCGCGAGCAAACAGCCCGCTTCACATCCAGGGAACACCCCCGGGAAACCGGGGAGCAGATTCCCAAACGACGGTACGGATCCTCGGCGTCCCTTCGAGGGGCAACGCCGCTGTGTCACCCGTACCAGCGACGGCGCCAACAAGCTGCAGTCACCCCGCGCCCATCGTCTACCTCGTCACTTCTACCGCGATGTACCGGTGCTAACAGGTGACAGGGACCTCGTAAACGATCTCGCACATTGACGACGGCACCACCACGTCCGCCGTCTCCACCGCCCGCCCGTCCTCGGCGTAGTACGTCCGCTGGATGTGCGTCGCCAGCGTGCCACGTTGGACGCCCAGGAGCGTGGCCTCCTCTGGTCTCACCGCCCGCGGCTCCGGCCGCTCCACCGCCCGGATCACCGTGACGCCGATCTCCGCCATCCGGCGGACAACACCGACGCCCGCGTGCGGGCCGGCCTCGGGGAGGACGACGAGGGTGCCCGCCGTGAGGGCGTACGGCTCCCAGCTCGTCGAGAGCTGGACCGGCTTGCCGTCCGCCAGGAATTCGTACGCCGTGCGCACGCAACTGCCGTAGGAGACAACCGTTGTTCCACCTCATCCGCAGAGCTACCGTCTGGCTCGCCCGGCAACTCTTCCCCGCGCGGGACGTCCACCGGATCGCCGTGGCCCCGTCCACCACCGCACGCCCCTTACGCGCCCGCCGCCCGTACCCGTACGTCTGGAACGACGACGGCCCGCTCCTCCGCCCGTACGCCCTGAGCGACGAGGAGTAGGCCCGCCGCCGCAGCGAGGCCTTGCCCGGCGCGGTAGACGCGGCCTCATGACCGCGCGCTTCGAGCAGGTTGCCGCCGACCTGCACCGCCTCATCGCCAACGGCACCTTCCAGAGCAGCGCCCACCTCCCGCCCGAGACCAGACTCTCCGCCGAGTACAAGGTCAGTACGCCGACGCTGCGCGACGCGCCCGAAGTCCCGCGCGCGGAAGGCCTGGTGGCCAAGTTCCAGGGCCGCGGCAACTTCGCCAGCGCGCCGCCCGAGCGGATCACATATCCGGCGGTCTTCAAGGACGTGAACACGAAGCTGAGTTCCTCCGAGACGCTGGCAACGGATCATCTCGCTGACCGACTTGGCGCGACACCCCGGCACCCCGCTCACCGAGTACGTCTGCCTCACCAACCGTGACGAGACCCCGTACGTCCTCGCGCACGTCTACGTCCCCCGCACGCCCGAACCGCGGGCCCACGGCCGACACCCCCTGGGGCGGCGACCTCCTCACCGCCGCCGGCGTACCCGCCGCGACCAGCACCGACCAGGCCACCGCCAGGTTCCCCACCTCGGCGGAAGCGCAGTCGCTGCGGATCGGCGCCCGTACGCCCGTGCTCGCGATCGAGCGCACCTTCACCGACGCCGAAGGCCACGTCCTGGGCGGCGCGCTCCTCGTACTTCCCGGCGACCACGCGGCGGTCGCCCTCACCACCCCCATCAGGCCTCACCAGAAGGCACACCCATGACCGAGATCCCCAGACCACCGTCTTCGAGCCGCCCGAGCCCTCGCCGGACCGCGTCCTCCGCCGCCTGCGGTGGCAAGGTCCCGAGGGGCGCCCCGCCCACCTCGTCGCCGCCGACGGCTACCTCTCCTGGCTTTGTCCACGAGTACGGACAGCGAATGTTCACCACTTCGGGAGGCACCCGGATTCGAACAGCCTGTGACCTGCTACCGGCCAATACGAAGCGTTCAGTCCCACCAGTCGTCGCTGGTGTGCCAGCGTTGCACCCACTCCTTGAAGCCCCATGCTGGTTCGCTGGGCGCCGGGCTGGCGCCGACGTCGGCGATCATCCACACCTCGCCGCGGTGGGGGCCTGTGGTCAGCAGGAGCCAGAAGGACGGTCCGTCCTCGGCTCCGAGAACGATGGACCCCTTGTTGAATGCGGCGTTGATCAGCGGGTCCTCGGGGTCGACACCCTCCTCGTCCTCCCAGGGCCAGGCCGCTTCCAGAGGGAACGGTTCTCCCGGCTGTCGCGGGCCGAGATCGGGCCACGTGTCCGGCAGCCAGCCGAGCGGCTGGAGACCGCCGTCGCCGGCGGGGCCGAGGCTGGACCCGTTGGCGACCTCCGCGATGAACGTTCTGTACGGCTCCGGGAGGATCACCCGGTTCTCCTGCTCCCAGGCCGCGACGGCTTCATGTCCGAGCGCCGGTTCTCGCCACTCAGGCGGAAACGCGGAGCGCAGGAAGTCGAGGGTGGCTTCGGCGGGAAGCTGATCACGTGTGTCTGTCACGGCAGCATGCTGGCAGAAGGGGCTGACAGCCCATCGCGACTGCTCCACTTGCTCTGCTGCTCAGGCCATGAACATCGAACAGGGCTGAAAGCAGGTGCCTCCCGAAGTGGTGAACATTCGCTGTCCGTACTCGTGGACAAAGCCACTCTCCCGTCTGGCCGACGACGTCGAGCGCCAGCAGTTCGACTCGGCCCGCTCCGTCTGGGACGTCGCCGCGTCCGTCCTCGACGACCCGCGCGCGGACCGTGACGCCATCCGCTTCGCCGCCGTAAGGCTCCGCGAATCGCTCGGTGGCGTCCTCCAACTGGCCCTCAATCGCGGCCTGTACACCGCGTCCGGCTCGGCGACGTCCCCATACGTCAAGCGGTGGCTGTACGACCTGCGGTGCGTCGGCACGGCGCGGCACGACCTCCGACGGGTTCTGGCGGCCTGGGAGTTGAACGACCTCGCCGACCGTGCCGAACTCGTCCTATCCGAGCTGCTGTCCAACGCCTTCCAGCACGCAGATACTCCGCCGGAGGGTGAGGTCGAGACGCGGTACGAGCGGCTGCCGAAGGGCGTCCGTATCGAGGTCCACGACGCGGACGACGCGAAGCCCTCCGTGCAACCTCTCTCGGCGGAGGCCGAGTCGGGCCGCGGGCTCGCCCTCGTCCACGCGCTGACCGACGGGGAGTGGGGTGTTGGGCCGCGTGAAGGCGTGGGCAAGAGGGTGTGGGCCGTCGTGACGCTGGACGATCCGGCGTGGCAGGCGACCGCATGACGCCCCAGGGCGAGCCGGACGAGCAGGTACTCGGTCCTCACCGGGGTCTCCGTACGTCCGCGGGGAACTCGGCCTTCGGCTCCAGCGCCGACCTGGGCATACGCCCCAGGCCACGCACCCGCCAGCACGTCTGAACGTACCGCTCCCTCCGTCCGCCGCGGGCTCGTCGCGGCGACGGAGGGTGCAGTGCGTTCAGCTCCCGCCTGGGCCCTACGGCAGCGTCTCGGCGTCGACCCGCGAGAAGATCAGGTCGCTCTCGTCGGTGACCGGGCGGCGCCAGCGGACAGGTACGGCGGCCGGCCCGTGGAGCGCGGTCGGGTACGTGGCGGCGGCGTACTCGTTGGCGAGCCGGTAGACGTGGAAGCCGTGTTCGCGCATGGTGGCGAGCAACTCCTCGACGGAGTCGCCGAGCTGGGCCATACGGTCCGGCGTGACCTCCACGGTGACCTCGGCGTCGGGCCGCAGGCGTTCCAGCAGCGGGGCCATGCCGCGTACGACGCTGCCCTCGGCGCCCTCGACGTCCACCTTGATGACGCGGGCTTTCGCGATCTCGTCGGCGTCGAGGACGTCGGGCAGCGGGAAGGCCTCGATGTCGAACTGCGACTCCACCGGCCCGTCCCACGGCACGATGCTGTTGGCGCCCATGTTGGCGGAGCTGGCGAGGATGAAGGTCAGCGTCTGCCGCTTGTCGGAGACGGCGGTCTGGGCGACGCGAATGTTGGCGCAGCCGTTGAGCCGGGCGTTCAGCTCAAGCTGCTCCGTGAAGTCGCGTGAGGCCTCTATCGCGACCACTCGCCCTTGCGGGCCGACGAGTTGGGAGGCCAGCACGCTGAAGTACCCGATGTTCGCGCCGACATCGACGAAGGTGTCCCCGGGCTGGAGGCGGTTGCGCAGCCACTGCGTCATGCGCGGCTCCCACACCCCGAAGAGGTAGAGGTAGCGCTGGATGAGGTCCTGGGTGTCCACGGCGAAGCTCGCGCCAACTGCCGTCGCGGTGACGCGCCTTCGCGGCTCGTCCTTCAGCCGCGGATTGAGGTAGCGCCCGGCGAGCAGTCCCTTCCCGACCGTGCCCGGCGCGCTGCGGACGTACCACCGCCCGAGCGTGACCAGGGCCTCTGATGTGGGGTTGCTCATCCGCTCGCCTCTCCAACGCCGTCTTCGCCGCACCGTAACACCGTGCCCCGCCGGGCCCCCTAAAATCCTCAAGACGTCTTGATGACTCGGGGGCGGGGGAACGCCATGGGCACGTCCGAACAGCTCTTAACGATCGCCGCCGTCCTCCTCGGCGCCATGACCACGTACGTCACCAACTACTGGTCCGAGCGCCAGAAGATCCGCCGCGAGCTGCTGACCCGCTGGGACGACCGCAAGCTCGACGCCTACGAGAACTACGTCGACCGCGTCCGCGCCGCCGTCTTCCTCGCGGTCGAGCTGTATGAGCACCGCGAGGGCATCCGCGCCAGCGACGACCCAGAGCCCCAGCTCCGCGCCCAACTCGCCGACGCCATCCGCTTACAAGGCCGCGCCTTCGAACGCATCATGCTCCTGGCCGGCGACGAGGTCATCGAGGCCGCCCACGACCTCAACGCGGCCTCCCGCGCGGTCGACTGGCAGGCCACCGGCAAGCAGCCCGGCACCCTCACCGACTGGCGCGACCGCAACCGCGAGGCCTTCGCGGCGATCAACGCCTTCCACGAGTCGGCCCGTGTGGATCTCGGTGTCTCCGGCTCGGTGACGGGCGAGACTCACCCGGACCGCGATCTGCTGTTGCCGCCATCGCGCACGTCCGAGAGGTCGTGAGCGTTCATGGGGCTGCCGCACAACTGGATGGCTACGAGCTGTCACAAGACGCGCGCATTGCCTCGTATATCCGATTCTCGAAAGGTAAGTAAAACCGGCTGCGCCCAGAGGTAACCGTGCTGGTCGCGCACTCTGGTCCCCGCGCCTGCGGGGCTGTTCCCCCGCCGCGGCGCCCGCCAGCAGCGCCGCGGCCCTGGTCCCCGCGCCTGCGGGGCTGTTCCCGATCGACCGGGGCCGGGGGTTACGGCCTAGCGCTGGTCCCCGCGCCTGCGGGGCTGTTCCCTCAGCCGCGAATTCGTGAAGGTCTACACAGCCCTGGTCCCCGCGCCTGCGGGGCTGTTCCCGCTGTGCCGGACGGCTCCGGTGTGCCGGTCATCTGGTCCCCGCGCCTGCGGGGCTGTTCCCCTCAAGGCGCAGCAGCTGCTCGCGCTGGCCAACTGGTCCCCGCGCCTGCGGGGCTGTTCCCGGCACCGTCGCGGCCGGCCGCCTTCGCGATGGCTGGTCCCCGCGCCTGCGGGGCTGTTCCCTGCACCGTGACATCCCCCTCGAACCCGAACGACTGGTCCCCGCGCCTGCGGGGCTGTTCCCCTCGGCCGCGTCGAGGACGACGAGGGGAACGCTGGTCCCCGCGCCTGCGGGGCTGTTCCCCGGGTGTGTCCGGTGTCCCGCGCGTGCTCGGCCTGGTCCCCGCGCCTGCGGGGCTGTTCCCTCATGGGCGCACTCCTCGACGACGAGAAAAGGCTGGTCCCCGCGCCTGCGGGGCTGTTCCCCAGCGCACCCGCTCGATGACGGCCGCCGCTCGCTGGTCCCCGCGCCTGCGGGGCTGTTCCCGTCTCGACCAGCCAGGCGCCGGCGCGCTCGTACTGGTCCCCGCGCCTGCGGGGCTGTTCCCGGCAAAGGCCGCCTCGTGGTGCCCGAGTCGATCTGGTCCCCGCGCCTGCGGGGCCGTTCCCTTGTCCCGCGCGCTGTTGGAGCCGTTGCGACCCTGGTCCCCGCGCCTGCGGGGCTGTTCCCCTGCCGGCGGGGCACCGTCACGTCACGGCTCGCTGGTCCCCGCGCCTGCGGGGCTGTTCCCTTCTCCGGCGGCAGCCCGGTCGTCTGCCGCCGCTGGTCCCCGCGCCTGCGGGGCTGTTCCCAGGAAGTGCGCGACCGCCCACGTAGCGACTCCCTGGTCCCCGGGCCTGCGGGGCTGTTCCCGAGCCGCTCGGGGCCGGCATCGTGTTGCGGCGCTGGTCCCCGCGCGTGCGGGGCTGTTCCCGCTCTGGCCAAAAGCTTCGTCGTAGAGCTTCAGTGGTCCCCGCGCCTGCGGGGCTATCCCCCAGCCAGGACGCTGGCTGCTTACGCGGGCGAAGTGCTCTCTGCGCTTGCGGGGTTCCCCAGCCCACCTCGCCGGTCGGTGCTCGCTCGGGTGGACTTGGCGGCTTCGGAACCATTCCCCCGTGCGGACGACCTGTTGAGGCAGCGGGGGCCCTTATGCCCTTCCACGTTCAGTCCCTGTCGACGCAACTCGAAAGGGATTACCGCGTCCGAACCTCACACAGACCACTCCGGCGTTGTCAGGACTCTTGCAGCCACCTGGCCAGTGCCTCTGTCCGAGCACGGACGACCGCCATTCGGGCGTCGCGCTCGGCCGTGTCGGTGTGGCTGGCCTGGGCCGTGGCCTGGCCTTCCCACTTGCGGTAGAGGAGGCCGTATTCGCGGGTGAAGTGGCCGGGGGACACCGCGTTGAGGGCCAGGAGGAGGCCGGTGTCCTCGGAGGCGGGGAGGGCCATCCAGCCGCCCAGGGCGAGGAGGAGGTCGCGGCGGGTGAAGAGGGTCGCCGGGTGGACCTGGGCGCGGTAGCCGTTGGCCTCCCAGTAGTCAAAGACCGCGCCGCGGGCGAGGGGGCCGTCTTCCGGGTCGCCGTCGAAGCCGGCCGTCGAGCCGTCGGGGAGCAGGTCGAGGACGCGGGAGGTCGTCCAGCCGAGGGTGGGGTCGGCTTCGAGGAGGGCCAGGTCGCGGGCCAGGGCGCCGGGGGTCAGCTGGTCGTCGGCGTCGAGCACCTTCACGTACGGGCCGGACGTGTATGCCAGCGCCATCGTGCGGGCCACGCCGGGACCACCGGGGCGGCCCTGGTGGAAGGTGACGCGCGGGTCGTCCGGGACGTGGGGGGGTACGGCGTCGCTGAAGCCGTCCTCCTGGATGATCCAGTGCCACTCCCAGCCCTCGGGCAGTTCCTGCGCGCACAGCGACTTGTACGCGTCCGCGAGGTAGGGCGCCGAGGGGGCGTGCACGGCCGTGATGACGTCTATGCGGCGGGCCTGGTGATCCGGCACGGCGGTCACCACCTTTCCAGCGGGGTGACGAAGGTCAGTTCGGTGCGGTCGGCCGGCATGCGGACGAAGGAGTGCTCCACGACGCGGCCGGTCGTGTCGTACGACGTCTTGCCGAGGACGATCAGGGCCGAGCCCGGGGGGAGGCCCAGGTCGTACGCCTCGTCGGGGGACGGTGGGCGGGCGAGGACGCGTTCCTCTATCCGGTCCAGCTCGATGCCGATGGTGTGCAGCTGGTTCTGCGTGCCGCCGGGCCAGGGCTCGTTCGCCGCGTCGAGGAGGGCGGGGTTGGCGGCGACCACGTCCCGTACGAGGTAGGACTCGACCAGGCTGAAGGGGTGCTCCTCTGCCTGGTAGCGGGTGCGGTAGGTGCGCTCGACCATGGCCGTGCCGACCGGGACGTCGAAGATCTCGGCCAGCTCCTCGCCCGCCTCGACCTCGTGGTATTCGGCGTGGAAGACCAGATCGTCCATGTCGAGGCCGGTGTCGTGCTCGGTGGCGCCGGTCTGCTTGCGCTCGTCCTCCGGTTCGAGGGCACGGTCCTTCTCCCACTGGTGGCGGAGGTTGGTGCGCAGCACGGGGGTGCGGAGCTTGCGGACGAAGTTGCCGCGGCCGTGCTGCTTCTCGATCAGGCCCTCGGCCTGGAGCAGGCCGAGCGCTTGGCGGAGGGTCGGCAGGGAGTTGCCGTAGTGCTCGGCCATCGTCGTCTCGGACGGGAGGCGGTCGCCTTGGGCCAGCTCACCTGCGCGGATGCGGTCTCGGAGATCGTCTGCGATCCGTTCGTACGCCTTGGCCACCGGCTCACCGTCCTGATCGTCGGGCGAGCCTCAGCATAGCAAGTCCTCAAGAGGTCTTGACGAGTTGAGGTGTGCGGGTTCGGGCTGAGCGCGCGGCAATGTTCGCCGCCGAGCTGGCACTCTTCGCGACCGCACTCATGGCGCGGCAGAACCTCAACGGGAACGGCGCACCCGGCGCCCCGGGCCTGCTGACCTGGGCGATTGCGGGAGTGCAGGTCATCCCCGCATACGCCGAGTCGGGACCGGTCGGCGGAACGGTGCGGGCGGTGATCGGGCCGATCATGGCCGCCGTTCTCTGGCACCTGGCCATGGGCATCGAACTGCGGCACCACCGGCCGGAGGCGTCGTCCAACGGCTTCGGCGCGCTCATCACCCGCGAGGTGCGCGAGCGGCTGCTCGCGCGGCTGGGTGTCGCCGAGCGGCGCGGGACGCCGCCCAGAGCACCTGCGACCGTGCCACCGCTCGGGCGGTAGCGAGCAGCGAAGGGTAACGGTCGGCCGCCCGCCGAAAACCTGACCACAGGTTGACCACACGCACTGGTCGCGAGCGGGAATCAGCGGGACACGGGCGGGACGGCACAACAGGTGAGGGCGGGTCTCGGACTTCCGAGACCCGCCCTCACCCGCATGTTCACCGCCTGTGCGGAGGCTGTGGGATTTGAACCCACGGTGACATCGCTGCCACGACGGTTTTCAAGACCGTTCCCTTCGGCCGCTCGGGCAAGCCTCCCCGCGGTGCCCCGGGTCCCCGGTGGGGGGGTGGGGCGCTGCGGGGGTCAGCCTACTGCGGGGAGTCGCCGACGCGGGAGCCGAGGGTGACGGTGGTGGTGTGGGTGGAGCCGTCGCGGGTGTAGGTGACGGCCACCTTCTCGTTGGGCTGGTGCTGCCAGATCTCGCCGATCAGGGTCTCGTCGCTGTCGACGATCGTGTGGTCGAACTCGGTGATGACGTCGCCGGGCTTGAGGCCCGCCTTGTCGCCGGGGCCGCCCGCGGTGACGCCGTCGGAGCCGCTGGCGATCTTCGCGCCGTCGCCCTGGTACTGGCTGTCGACCTGGACCTCCATGACCGGGTAGACGGGCTTGCCGGTCTTGATGAGTTCGTCGGCGACGCGCTTGGCCTGGTTGATCGGGATGGCGAAGCCGAGGCCGACGCTGCCGCCCTGGCTGCCGGGCTGGGTGTTGCCGCCGGGCTGGATCGCGGAGTTGATGCCGATCACGGCGCCGTTGGCGTTGAGGAGGGGGCCGCCGGAGTTGCCGGGGTTGATGGAGGCGTCCGTCTGGATCGCGCTCATGTAGGACGCCTGCGAGCCCTGGCCGTCGCTGGACGCGACCGGGCGGTGGACGGCGCTGACGATGCCGGTGGTCACCGTGCCGGACAGGCCGAAGGGGGCGCCGATCGCGATCGTGGCGTCGCCCACCGCCGCGTTGTCGGAGTTGCCGAGCGGGAGCGGCGAGAGCTTGACGCCCGAGGCGTTCTTGAGCTTGACGACGGCCACGTCGTAGCCCTGGGCGCGGCCGATGACCTCCGCGTCGTACGTCTTGCCGTCGGAGAAGGTGACGGTGAGCTTGCCGCCGTCGGCGGCGGGGGCGACGACGTGGTTGTTGGTGAGGATGTGGCCCTGGGTGTCGTAGACGAAGCCGGTGCCCGTGCCGCTCTCCTGGCTGCCGCTCGCCTTGATCGTCACGACGCGGGGGAGCGCGCTGTTGGCGATGCCGGCGACGGAGGTGGGGGCGCGGTTGAGGGCCTTCTGGCTGCCGCCGTCGGCAACGGTGGTGGAGCTGCTCGTGTCGTTCTTGTCGTTGTGCTCCGCCGCCCAGTAGCCGATGCCGCCGCCGACTCCGCCGGCGACCAGCGCGGCCACCAGGACCGCGGCGACCAGGCCGCCGAAGCCGCGGCGCTTGCGTCCGCCGTCCGGGGGAACGGGCGCGGGCTGGCCCCACACCGGGCCCTCGGGGCCGCCGGGGGCGCCGTAGCCGGGCTGGGTCTGCGGGGGCTGGCCCCCGGTGGCGTACGAGGGGGTGGCCGGCACGGCGTACGGGTCCTGCGGCGGCTGCGGGACGTGCGGCTGCGGGCTCTGCGGCGGCTGCGGGGCCTGGTGCGGCGGCTCCGCGCCGAACGCGGCGTGCTGCCCGTAGCCCTGCGGCTGGGCCGGCACCACCGGCGGCTGGGCGTCGGCGGCGGGCGCCTGGGGCTGAGACTGAGGCTGCGCGGGTACGGGCGCGGCCGCGGGGGCGTCGTACGCGGGCGGCTTGGCATCGTACGCGGGAGCAGCGGGGGCCGTGGGCTCGTACGCCGGGGCGGCCTGCTGCTGGTGGGCGAGCGCGGCCGGCGGCGGGCCGTACGGCGACGGCGGTCCCACCGGCGGAGGCGCCTGCGCCGGCAGCACCTCGGTGCGCGCGGCGTCGTCCGTGGGCGCCGGCGGGGCCGCCGGAGGAGTGGGAGCCTGTGCCGCCGAGGCACCGTCGTACGCCGCACCGCCGGGTGCGGCCGCCGCCGACTCCGCAGCCGGGACGGAACCGGCTTCGTTTTCGGTGCTCACAGCGTTTCTCCTCGGTTCAGGACAGCTTCAGGACAGAGTGGTGGGCCGAACACAGCATTTCCCACGGCGTGTCGGACCGCCGTAAGCGGGAGCTGTGCATGTCAGGGACGCGTGCGCCGGGAGCCGGTTCGCGTGACGCCCGCCGAGGCGGTGGCACCATGAACCGGTGACACATGTGCGCGCGGTCCCGGAGGCGTACCCGCAGGGGCGACCTGTCCAGGTCGTCGCCCATCGGGGTGCTTCCGAAGATGTACCAGAACATACGCTCGCCGCGTACCGGAAAGCCATCGAGGACGGCGCCGACGCCCTGGAGTGCGACATCCGGCTGACGGCGGACGGCGAGCTGGTGTGCGTGCACGACTGGCGCGTCAACCGTACGTCCAACGGGCGCGGGGCGGTCTCTTCGCTGGAGCTGGCCGACCTCGCGGCGCTGGACTTCGGCTCCTGGAAGGGGCGGCAGACCGACCCGGAGGCGCCGGAACGGGATCCGCTGGGGGATCCCGGCGACCCCGAGGAACGCAGCCGTGTGCTGACCCTGCGGCGGCTGCTGGAGCTGGTGGCCGACACCGACCGCCGGGTGGAGCTGGCCATCGAGACCAAGCACCCGACGCGCTGGGCCGGACAGGTGGAGGAGCGGCTGATCGAGCTGCTGCGCGACTTCGGGCTGGACCGGCCCGCGACGGCGGGCGCGCCCTCCCAGGTGCGGGTGATGAGCTTCTCGTCACGCTCGCTGCGCCGGGTGCGGCTCGCGGCGCCCGCGCTGCCGACGGTCTACCTCATGCAGTACGTGTCGCCGCGGCACCGCGACGGCCGGATCCCGGCGGGGGTGCGGATCGCCGGGCCGAGCATGCGCATCGTGCGGGCGAATCCGGGGTATGTGGCGCGGCTGCACCGCGCCGGGAACCGCGTTCACGTCTGGACGGTCGACGACCCGGCAGACGTGGAGCTGTGCGCCCGGCTCGGCGTCGACGCCGTCATCACCAACCGGCCTCGGCAGGTGGGTGCCCAGCTCGCGGCCATGGGCGGCACGGGCGGGCTCGACAGCACCGGCGGGCTCCGGCGCTGAACGGCGCGGGAGAAGCGCGGGCGGAGCACGGAAGGGGCGCGCGGCCGGGTCCGTCCCGGGTGCAGGGGCCGTACCGCGTACACGGCGCGGGCCGCCGGAGGCGGGTGGCGGGATATCCACCCTGCATATGGCGTCGGCACGGCAATACGCCGCGGGACCGCGACCGGACGGGAACCCGTCACCGGGGTCGCGGCACTACGCGCAGCAGGGGTCGCCGGTACGTCGTCTGAGCTGGGGGCGTACGCGGGCGGGCGCCGGATGCGGTGCGGGCCCGGGGCGTGCGGGAACGCAGGGTTTTCCCTACATATGGCGCAGGGGCTTTTGCCGGGACGTAAGGAGTGCGTCAATAGATCGCGGTTGGCCTGTTTCCGGTCCAGTCCCAGAGGGCATCCATCCCGTGGCGTGGGGTGAAGGAGGTCACGGGGGTGTCGTTGATGGTCGCACAGGAGGTGCCGACGTCCACGACCATGGCCCTGCCCCATGGTCCCGGCGGCGTCGCGGAGGCACGTCGGCGTATGCGCCGGGATCTGTACGCGCAGAGCGTGCCGGAACCGGTCGTGGACGACGCGGTGCTCATCCTTTCCGAACTGCTCAGCAATTCGTGCCGGCACGCCCGCCCGCTGGGCGACGCGGCGGAGACCGCGATGCCGGGCGTCATGGGCCCAGGCACGGGCGCGGCCACGGGTACGGCTGCCGGTCAGGCCGGTCCGGAGGAGGCGGACGGCGGGATAAGGGCCGGGTGGGCGGTCGGGAACGACGGACTGCTCAAGATCGAGGTCACGGACGGCGGCGGGCCCACCAGGCCGCGCCCCTCCAGCCCCTCCCTGACGGCCCACGGCGGCCGCGGCCTGGGCATCGTCGGCAGTCTCGCCCTCCGCTGGGGCGTGGGCGACTACGCGCCCGGCGAGGTCACCGTCTGGGCCCTCCTGCCGGTACGCGGCCGGCACGCCCGCCGTGACGACCTGGCCCCGGGCGGTACGGGCATCGGCCTGCCCCGCGGGGTGCCCCTCGGCCTCCCGCTTGACCTGGCCGAGTCCCTGGACGACCGCAGCTGATCCCAGTCCCGCGGGAGCGGCCGTGAAGGGCCCGCGCGGGCTCGTACGCAGGCCTGGACGCGGACGCAGGCCCGCGGGCACCGGCCAAGGGCGCGCGCACCCCACCGAACCCCGCACGCGCGGCAACAGCCCCTCCCGTACCGCCCGTCGTGGTCGGGCGGGGGGCCGCCGGGCGCTAGGCTCGCGGCCGGGAACAACGCCGCACCGGGAGAGACCGAGCCATGGCCAAGAAGCGCGCGACCGCCACCAGGAGCAAGGGGGCCGCACCGGCGGCCGGGACCGCGAAGGGCGCGGCAGTGCCGGTGGTCGGCGCGCGCGAGCCCTGCCCGTGCGGATCGGGCCGCCGCTACAAGGCCTGCCACGGCCGGGAGGCGGCGCACGCGGTGACGGAACTGGTCAAGCGCCCCTTCGAAGGCCTTCCCGGCGAATGCGACTGGGTGGCGCTGCGCGAGCTCGTGCCCGCGGCGACCGCCCCGCTCACCCTCAAGGCCGCGCTGCCCGACGGCGTGCCCTCCGTCACGCTCGGCACCGTGCTGCCGATGGCCTGGCCCGGACTGCGCCGCGACACCGGCGCCGTACTGCTCGGCCTGCAGAGCGACACCGCGTCCGGCGACATCAGCCGCGACCTCGCCGACACCCTGTCCCGCGCGCTCACCGCCGAGCCCGGCAACCCGGTGGAGGGCCGCAGGACGGCCCCGGACGGGCCGCGGCTGCAGGACCTGCTGGACCTGGACGCGCCCTTCGTGCCGGAGGTCCACACCGGCTTCGAGTTCTGGCTGGAGGACGCGGAGACGGCGACCGGCGAGGTGGCCGCGTCGCTGGAGCGCGCGAACGAGGCCGTGATCCCGACCGTGCGGCTGAACGGCGTCGAGGCGGCGTACTGGTGCGAGACGCCGGAGAAGAACCACCTGCGGTGGGTCATGCCGCACCCGGAGGAGGCGCTCCTCGACGCGATGGCCCGGCTGCACGTCGCGGGCGCGTCCTCGCTCGGCGAGGGCACCCGGCTCGTCGGCTCCTTCCGCGCGCACGGCCTGACCGTGCCGGTGTGGGACCTGCCGGTGGGCATGGTCGCGGAGGAGGTCGAGAAGCCCGCGGCCGCCTTCGGCGAGCGCCTGGCGGAGACCCTGGCCCGTACCGAGCCGCTGACCGCGGAGGAGCGGCGGGCCCGCAGCGGCTTCATGAACCGCCAGATCACCCTGAGCTGACGCCCGCCGGGGCCGGTGTCCGGGCGGACACCGGTACCGCGGGTTCGTGACGGCGTGCGCGCCGGCGCGCACGCGGTCGCGGTCAGGCGGTCCCTGTCAGGGGGAGTCGCGCCTCCGCGCCACGTGTCCGACTGAGCGGTTGGTCAGTGATTCCGGTCACAACTCCCGCAGAATCCGCAGGAATCGGCGGTGCCTCCGCTTGTGGGGAATTTGCGATCGGACGAAGTCTTGTTACCGTTTAGTCAGCCCGGTCGCTGATGCATCCCCCGTCGTCAGCGACCGGGTTTTCCATGTCCTGACCCAGGTCAGCGGCCCGCGGACGAGGCGCGCCGGGCACCGCGGGACCTTCCGGATCGTCCCGAGCACAGCGTCCCGAGCACAGCGTCCCGGCGCACCGCCCGCCGCCGGCGGTCAGTCGCCGTCCGCCGGGCCGCCCCTCCGGCCCGCGTCCGGCGCGTCGTGCGGAGTGCTGTGGCCCGCCTGGCGGCGCGGGGCGCCGTCGTGGTGGTCGGCGGTCACCGCGGCCAGGGGCAGGACGACGGCGAGCGCGACGGCGCTCGCGGCCGCGATGAGCCGCAGCCGGTCGCCGGGGTCCTGTGCCGACGGGCGGTGTGCTGCCATTCGCCGCTCCCCTCCTCCTCGTGCCGGGTCGCCGCCCGACGGGCGCGACGCAATGTGCCACGAAAGAGAACATAGCGGTCAGGTGCGGACCCTCCCGCCCATCTGCTGCCACGGGCCAGGTCACCCGGGTCGGCCGCTGCCCGAACGAGTGACACCAGGACGCGCGTTCACCCGTACGAGGGATTCCGGCGGGCCGCGCACGCCCCGGCCGTACGCCGTCGCGTGCCCGCCGCCACCTGCGCATCGCCGTCGTCCCCGTCACGGTCGTACGACGGACCGTACGCCACCCCACGTGCAGAGCGCGTAAGGACGTACGAGAGCGCGCGAGTACCTGCGCGGACACACGGGGACACGCGGGGACGGGCAAAGCGGCTGCGGGAGCGGCCTGTTGCCGCCGTCCCGACCGGCGTGTCGTGGCGCCGTCACCGTCCCGTGGCGCGCGCGGAGCCGTACGCCACGGCAAGATGCCGGGGCATACGGCTCGAACGGCTCCGTCCGGCACCGTCCCACGGGCACCGGTGTGCTCCGAGTGCCTGTCAGCCCTGCCCGGTGTGCGACCGGGGCGTCAGGGTGTCCAGGCGTCAGTAGGTCAGCCGGTCGCTGCCCGGCATGCTGCGTCCCGCCCGCACCAGGGCGTCGATCAGGGTGCCGATCTGCGGCAGCCACGGCTGCGGGCCGCCCGCGCGCTCGTCGTGCGGCGGGCGCACCCAACGCAGTTGGCCGGCGCTGCTGCTCGACGGCGGGAGTCCCACGTAGCCGCCGTCGCCGTGGTAACGCAGGGACGTGGGGACCCATTCGTGACTGTCGAGGATTTCGCCGAGGTCGGCGAGCGAGTAGGGGGCGACCAGCAGCTGATACCGCGTCGGGGTGGCAACGACGGGCCCCAGCCGTACGCCCATGGCCTCCAGCGCCTCCAGGGCGCGCGCACCGGCCACGGCGGGCAGGCTCGCCGCCGAGACGCGGTCGCCGGTGGCGACGACGACGGGTGCGTCGGGCCTGCTGGTCCACCAGTAGCGCACCATGCGCGGGTCGCGGGTCGCGGCCAGGAGTCCGGGGTCGAGCGGATGGGCCCCGGGTACGGGGCAGTTGGGGCGGGCACAGGCGCACGGCTGCGCACCTGCCGCGCGCCAGCTTCCGCGCCGGTCGTACCCGACGCCGGGCACGACTCGCCATTGCCACTGTTCGGCGTAAGTGAGCGCCGCGTTGAGCAACGCGGTCCGCTCCTTCCGCTGTAGTGAGAGCTTGCGTCGCCTTCCGAGGATCTCGCGCATCAGCGCTCGTTCCTTTCCGTTAACGCCCAGGGATCTGCCCATTACACAACGTAACTTGTCGAGCACACCGCTTGCGAGGCAGCGCAACACGCCGCCGCCAGCCGAGCGTGGAACGTGGCGGAGGTTAGCGCGATTACGGCGCTTGGCACTTCGCGGTGCCCTGATCGTGACCCACTCGTTCGTGGCTCACTTCGGGCCCAGCACCCCTGCCACTCGGGTTGGGTCGGCCGTCAACTGATTACGTACTTACGACGCTTGAGCCAGACTTCGGGTTCCTACCCATCGCCCGCAATATGACGCGCTGTTGGCTTGGATCAGTCGACAGCGCGCATACGGCGGGGGTGGTTCTTTTCGGCCAACGTATGCCGTCGGGCACGGCGGACGCAAGGGACCCGACACCATTCCCGGTATCGGGACAATCCTGGACATGCCCACGATCGCCCGTGTAGAAGTGGGGTCCTCGGCAGCGGCGCAGCACACATGGGGGTTTGCGATGCTAATCATGCGAGTGCTCCGCCTTGCGCGGGCAAAAAGCTCGGATTGCCCCACCCTCCGTTCTCTGCCCGGAAGTCGCGGGCGGTGAACCCCTCCCGGGTCAGAAAAGTGGCCGGAAGCGAGCCACGGCGACCCGCCGCGGCGCATACTCCCAACGCGCCTGTCACCACCGCGGCTTCGCCCGCCGGCGTGGCGACCGCGCCTGTCACGGCGTCCTCCGCGGTGCCCGCGGTCCCGGCCGCGGCGTCCGCGCCCGCCGCGGAATCCGCCCCCGGCTTGCCGGGACGCAACGCTTCCGGAGGCGCTCCCGCCCTTCAGGACGCGCTGGCGTCCTGGGCCTGTGACCTGTCGCTGCTCCATGAACTGACCGGAAGACTCGCCCGAACGGCCCTGCTGGACGACGCGCTGCGCGAGGTCGTGCTGGCCGGGGACGCCCTGGTCGGCGCCCGGCGCGGCCTCGTCACCCTGGCGCCCGCCGACGGCCTGGGCCCAGACACCACCGTCGGCCACGGTCTCGGGCACGCCGAGCTGGGCGCCCTGGAGACCGTCGGCTTCGGCGCGGTGCCCCCCGGCGCCGACGAGGCCGCGCACCCCGACCTGCGGCCGGGCACGGACGCGCACGGGCGGCACCACGAGGTGGCGGCGCAGCTCGGCGTGGCAGCCGCCTACGGGCTCGCGCTGGCCGCGGACCGCACCGCGACGGGGCCGGAGGACGGCACCGTATCCACACCCGATTCAGCCACTTCCTCCACAAACGGTGTCACCTGTTCCGCCGCCGACCGCGAGCCCGTCACGTCTGTGCCCGGCTCCGGCCCCTTCCCGGGCGACCGCGCCGCCGAGGACTTCCCCGACTTCTCCACAACCGGGCCCGCTCCGTCCGCGGGCGGCGCCGTCCTCTCCCCCGCGGTGCCGCCCCGGCTGCGCCTCGGCGCGGTCGTGTGGTTCTACGACGAGCCCGCCGCGCCGACCGTGCGGCAGCGCCGGCTGGCGGGCATGTATCTGCGGTACGCCGCCGAGCACCTCGCCCGCGGTCTGGACCTGGAGCGCGCCCGGCGGGACGCCGCCGCCCTGTCCGCCGAGATGCTGCCGGCCCGGCTGCCGCGCGTCCCCGGCGTGCGCATGGCCGTACGGCACCAGTGCGGGCCGCGCGGCGGCGGCGACTGGTACGACGCCCTGCCGCTGCCCGAGGGCGCGCTGGGGCTGGCGGTGGGCGGCGTCACGGGTGCGGGTCCCGGTGCGGTGGCGGCGCGCGACCGGCTGCGGGCGTCGCTGCGGGCGTACGCGGTGATGGAGGGCGAGGACCCGGTCGCGGTGCTCTCCGACCTGGAGCTGCTGCTGCGGCTGACCGAACCGGCCCGTTCGGCGACCGCGCTCTTCGGACACGTGGGCGCCCCGCAGTCCGCGGGGAGCCGGCGGGTGACGCTGGCGGGCGCCGGGCACTGCCCGCCGCTGCTGGTCGGCGACCACCGCTGCGAATTCGTCGAGACGTCGCTGTCGGCGCCGCTGAACATGCTCAGCTGCTGGGAGGCACCCAGTGTCGAGCTGCGGGTGCGGCCCGGCGAGAGCCTGGTGCTCTTCACCGACGGGCTGCTGCACCGCACCGGCGACAGCGCCGACCGGGCCGTCGCCCGCGTCCACGCGGCCGCCCGCAGCGCGACCGACGCCGTACGGGAGGATCCCGGGCGGCTGGCCGACCACCTGCTGCGGGCCGTGCTGCCCGGCGGCCTGGACCGCACCGCGGGCACCGAGGACCTGGTGCTGATGGTGGCCCGTTTCGACTGACACACCCCCCGCCTACGATGGACGAAAGGTTCATCTTGAGGAGGCAGGGACGTGACGGAGGCCGACGGGCAGCGGGGCACGAACGGGGAAGAGCAGGAGATCGCGGGGGCGCAGGAGCCCGAGGCGGCCGCGGACAAGCCGGTCAAGCAGCGCAAGAACGGGCTGTATCCGGCGGTGTCGGACGAGCTGGCGGCCGTCATGAAGTCCGGCTGGGCGGACACCGAGCGGCGCGGCCTGGAGCCGATCCCGCAGGCCCGGCAGACCGCCGCGCGGCGCGCCGCGCTGTCGGCACGCTTCCCCGGCGAGCGCATCGTGGTGCCGGCCGGCAATCTGCGCCGCCGCTCCAACGACACGGACTACCCCTTCCGCGCCGCGACCGAGTACGCCCACCTCACCGGCGACCAGACGGAGGACGCCGTCCTGGTGCTGGAGCCGCTGGCGGAGGGCGGCCACGAGGCCACCGCGTATCTGCTGCCGCGCTCCGACCGGGAGAACGGCGAGTTCTGGCTGCACGGCCAGGGCGAGCTGTGGGTCGGCCGCCGCAACAGCCTGGCCGAGGGCGAGCAGCTGCTCGGCCTGCCCTGCCGTGACGTGCGCACCGTCGCCGACGTGCTGCGCGAGGCCACCGGTCCGGTCCGGGTCGTGCGCGGCCACGACGCGGGCGTCGAGGCCGCGCTGAGCGACAAGGTCACCGCCGAGCGGGACACCGAGCTGACCGTCTTCCTGTCCGAGCTGCGCCTGGTCAAGGACGACTTCGAGATCGCCGAGCTGGAGCAGGCCTGCGCCTCGACCGCGCGCGGCTTCGAGGACGTCGTCAAGGTGCTCGACAAGGCCGAGGCGACGTCGGAGCGCTGGATCGAGGGCACCTTCTTCCTGCGTGCCCGCGTCGAGGGCAACGACGTGGGTTACGGCTCCATCTGCGCCTCCGGCCCGCACGCCACCACGCTGCACTGGGTGCGCAACGACGGCCCGGTGCGCTCCGGCGACCTGCTGCTGCTGGACGCCGGCGTCGAGACCCGCCACCTCTACACCGCGGACGTGACCCGTACGCTCCCGGTCAACGGCAGCTTCACGCCGCTCCAGCGGAAGATCTACGACGCGGTGTACGAGGCGCAGGAGGCGGGCATCGCGGCCGTCAAGCCGGGTGCCGCCTACCGCGACTTCCACGACGCCGCCCAGCGCGTGCTCGCCGAGCACCTGGTCGCGTGGGGCCTGCTGGACGGTACCGTCGAGCGGGTGCTCGAACTGGGCCTGCAGCGCCGCTGGACGCTGCACGGCACCGGCCACATGCTCGGCATCGACGTCCACGACTGCGCGCACGCGCGCACCGAGGCGTACGTCGACTGCACGCTGGAGCCCGGCATGGTGCTCACCGTGGAGCCCGGCCTGTACTTCCAGGCGGACGACCTGAGCGTGCCGGAGGAGTACCGCGGCATCGGCGTACGCATCGAGGACGACATCCTGGTCACCGCGGAGGGCAACCGCAATCTGTCCGCGGCCCTGCCCCGCGCCTCGGCCGAGGTCGAGTCCTGGATGGCCGGACTGCGCGGCTAGCGGGCCGTGCGGGGCTCCGCCGCGGAGCCCCGCCGGGTACGTCCCACGGGCGCCCTCCTCAGCGTGTCAGGACGCCCTGAGGAGGGCGTCGTCGCGCCATTTGAGGATCTTGTCGAAGGACACGGCCGTGCCCACCCCGGGCCGGTCGTGGAAGCGCACATGGTCGACCAGTGCCTCGATCAGGATGAGCCCGCGCCCGTGCTCGACGTACTGCCCGCGGTGCGGCAGCGTGCGGGTGGGGTGCAGGATCCAGTCGGGTTTGCGGTCGAGGTCGGGTGAGTGCTCGAAAACGGTCGTGCGGTCGCGGGAGGTCGTGGGCCCGGAGTCGGCGACTTCGATCCGGCAGCAGTCACCGTCGATGTGGGCGGTGACGCAGTAGCCGGTCGCCTCTCCGGCATGCTCAACGGCGTTCGCGCACGCCTCGGACAGCGCCACCGACAGGTCGAAGGAGATGTCGGGATCGACCCCGGCGGTCTCCATCGTCCCCATCAGGAGCTTCCGGGCGAGCGGGACGCTCGCAGCCTCGCGCCGCAAATGGAGTGACCACCAGATGCTCATGCTCAGCCTCCTGGCTGCGGCTCGACATACGACTACGTATTGCCGCGAAGGGCGCCCCGTAAGCGCGGTGTTGACGTGACACCGCTCATTCGGCGGATGCCCGCACCCGGCATACGGGTGTAAAAGGCCACCGGACACACCCCCGCGAGCCGGGCACCCCCTTGTTCACGGATGGGGCCCGTGGTGAGAAGATGTCGGCCGTCATGGCTACCCCCGTCGCTGTGCGCGCAGGCGCCGGCATGCGACTGCTGAGGGCCGCGCTCTTCGCCGCGGTCTGCGTCGTGCTGGCCGCCGCCGGGCACACACTGGCCTCCGGCACCGCGGTGCCGAGCTGGTCGCTGGCGCTGGGGTGGCTCGGGGTCGTCGCCGTCGTGGCGCCGCTGGCGGGCCGGGAGCGGACGCTGCCGGGCATCACCGCGAGCCTGGCCGCCGGACAGCTCACCTTGCACATGGTCTTCGGCGCGGGTCAGATGTGCGCCACGCCGGGACTCACTCCTTCGAGTGGCGGTGGCGGCGGACTGCTGACCGTGGCCGCCCGGCTGGTGTGCGGCACCCACGCGACGGCGCTGACCCCGCAGAGCGCGCAGCAGATCGTGTCCGCCGCGGGCATCGGCCCGCACGCGGGCATGCCGGGGATGACGCCGCAGGCCGGTCTCACCGCGCGCTCGGTACTGGCCGCGCTGCCGCTGTGCTCGCTGCCGATGCTGCTCGCGCACCTGCTGGCCGCCCTGGTGGCGGGCTGGCTGCTGCGGAGCGGCGAGGCCGCGCTCTGGCGGCTGGTCAGGCTCTCGGCGCGCGGCGTGGCGGAGCTCACCGGCTTCAGCCCCGCCGCCGTACGCCGTGCGTACGCGCTGCTGGCCGCGCTCACCGGCTGCCCGGCGGGCGCCCCGCGGCACGGCCCGCCGCACGCCGGGAGGACACCGGACGCCGCCTGGCGCACGGTGCTGCTGCGGCACTCGCTGGCCCGGCGCGGGCCCCCGGTGGTCCTGGCGGCCTGACGCGGCGTCGACTCCGCCTGCCCCATCCTCACCCGGTTCGTCCGGGCTCATTCGCGTTCCTCCCGTTTCCGGCATTCCGATGCCACCGGACCTTCCGGTGCCTCAGGTGCCGTGACCCGGCGGTGACGGCGCGGACGGCCCCGGCTGTCCGCGGAAGGTGCGGCCGGGTGGCAGGCGGACGTCGGGAGGTCCGCCCCGCCCCGGCCGCCGCAGCAGTACACCGGCGGCGCACCCGCGTACGCCCGTATCCGCCGCCCGCCGTCCACGGCCGCGGCGCCCGGCCCCGTACGCCCGTGCGTCCCGCCGCCGTTGCCGGCTGCCCGGCCCGCCCCGTACAGCCTTCCGTCCGCAGCATCCCTCACCGTGGAGAAGCCCTGTCATGAGCACTTCCCGCATGTCCCGCCTGCGCGGCCGCGCCGCAACCGTCGCCGCGATCGCCGGCGCGACCGTCGTGCTGGCCGCGGTGCCGGCCTTCGCCCATGTCACCGTGCAGCCGACGTCCGCCGCGAAGGGCGGCTACACCACCGTCGCCTTCAAGGTGCCCAACGAGCAGGACGCCGCCTCGACCGTGAAGATCGAGGTCAACCTGCCCACCGACCACCCGATCGCCTCGGTGTCCCTCCAGCCGGTGCCGGGCTGGACCGCGCAGGTGACCAAGTCGAAACTCACGACGCCGATCAAGACCGACGACGGCACCATCGACCAGGCCGTCACCAAGATCACCTGGTCCGGCGGGAAGATCGCACCCGGGCAGTTCCAGCAGTTCCCGGTCTCCTTCGGACCACTGCCCTCCGACACCGACGCACTGTCGTTCAAGACGCTGCAGACCTACGACAACGGCGACGTCGTCCGCTGGATCGAGGTCCCGCAGGCGGGCCAGGCCGAGCCGCAGAACCCGGCGCCGACCCTGAAGCTGACCGCGGCCGCCTCCGACGACGCCGGGGCCACCACCGGCACCCCGGCGCCCGCCCCCGCCGCCGACAGCGGCTCGGGCACCTCCGCGCCGCAGGCCGCCGCGTCCGGCAGTGACAGCGACGACACCGCGCGGGCCCTCGGCATCGCCGGGATCGTCGTCGGCGCCGCCGGTGTCGGCTTCGGCGTCCTCGCCGGACGACGCCGTGCCGCGGCGGCAGGCTCCGGCAGCAGCACGGCCACCGACTGACGCACCCGCAAGACGCCGGGCGGCCGCGCCCGCACACCGCGGCTCCGCGGCCGCCCGGCCTTCGCCATCGCACCCTGGGGACCATCCATGCGTACCACCGTCAAAACCGCCTCCGTCGCCCTCGCCGCCGCCTGTGCCCTCCTGCTCGGCGGCTGCGGAGGCTCCGGGAGCTCCGGCTCCTCCGGCCAGGACTCCCGCCCCGCCGCCGACGTGTCCACGGAGGCGAGCCAGCCCGGCACGCTGCTCGACACACCCTTCACCAAGCCGCAGCTCCACCTGACCGACAACCAGGGCAAGCCGTTCGACCTCGTCAAGCAGACCGCCGGGCACCCCGTGCTGCTCTTCTTCGGCTACACGCACTGCCCCGACGTCTGCCCGACGACCATGAGCGACATCGCCCTGGCCAAGGCGAAGCTGCCCGCCGCCGACCAGGCCAAGCTGCGGGTCGTGTTCGTCTCCACCGACCCCGACCGCGACACCCCGGCCCGGCTGACCGAGTGGCTGGGCGCGATGGACAAGAGCTTCATCGGCCTGACCGGCGACTTCACCACGATCGAGAACGCCGCCCGGTCGGTCGGGGTCGGCATCGCGCCGCCGGTGAAGGAGAAGGACGGCAGCATCACGGTCACCCACGGCGCAGAGGTGCTGGCTTTCTGGCCGAAGGACGACAAGGCCCACGTGCTGTACATGTCCGGCACCACCGCCGCCCAGTTCGCCCACGACCTGCCCAAGCTCATCAGGAGCGAGGCGCCGTGAAGCGGCGGCGGGCACTTCTGGGCGCAATAGGCGGAGTCGTGGCAGTGGCCGCGGCAACAGGCGCGGCGGCAGGCCTGGCCGGGCACGGGCCGGACACGGGCAAGGGCTCCGGCGGCGCACGGCTCGAGGTGAGCGGCGGGTACATTCCCCAGCCGCTGCTCACCGACGAGGCCGCCGCCTATGTGACGGTGGCCAACACCGGCGGCACCGACGCCGAGCTGACGTCGGTGACCACGCCGCTCGCCGCGCACGTCACCCTGCACACCACCACCGGCACCACCATGCGCCAGGTGAGCGCACTCACCGTGCCCGCGGGCGGCAGACTCACCCTGGGCACCGGCGGTGCCCACATGATGCTCGAAGGGCTCACCCACAAACCCTCGGTGGGCGAGCAGATCACCCTGCGACTCCACTTCACCCACGCCTCGCCCGCCACGGTCACGGTCACCGTGCCCGTACGGCCGACGGCGTACGACCCGAGGGGCTGATCCACCGATGAACAGACGGCTTCCCGCACGGCGGCACGAGCGGCGGACCATGCCGCGCCGTGCCGCGGCGGCGGTGCTCGCCACGCTGGGCGCACTCGTCGCGGTCCTGCTCGGCACCGCCACGCCCGCGTCCGCGCACGCGGCGCTGCTGCGCACCGACCCCGCCGACGGCTCGGTCGTGCAGACCGCGCCGCAGCGGGTGGTGCTCACCTTCTCCGAGGGCGTGCTCCTGTCCGCCGACTCGCTGCGCGTCCTGGACCCGCAGGGCGTGAACGTCGCCGTCGGCACCCCGGCGCACGCCGACGGCAAGGACTCCGGGTCCACGGCCACCGTCGGACTGCGCACCGGGCTCGGCAACGGCACGTACACCGTCGCGTGGAAGGCCGTCTCGCAGGACAGCCACCCGGTCGCGGGCGCCTTCACCTTCTCGGTGGGCGCGCCCTCCCGAACGACCGTCGACGTGT
Organism: Streptomyces sp. NPDC004031; assembly: GCF_053604375.1. Classification (NCBI taxonomy): domain Bacteria; kingdom Bacillati; phylum Actinomycetota; class Actinomycetes; order Kitasatosporales; family Streptomycetaceae; genus Streptomyces; species Streptomyces sp. NPDC004031. Next base: position 124,129 of record NZ_JBSGHL010000013.1, read on the forward strand.
CGGCGGAGGCCGCGGTGGGCGGCGGCGCCGCGGGCACGCTCTACGGCGTCGCCCGCTACGTCGCGTACGGCGGCTTCGCCCTGCTGGTCGGCGGCTGCGTCTTCCTGTCGGTGTGCTGGCCGCAGGGCGCCAAACTGCGCCCCATGAAGCGGCTCGCGGCCGGCGGCTGGGTCGCCCTGGTCGCCGCGACCATCGCGCTGATCATGCTGCGCGGCCCCTACGCCAACGGCACCGGGCTCGGCAACGCCTTCGACCTGGACGTGATCCGCACCCAGCTGGAAACCCGGCCGGGCGCCGCGCTGGTCTCCCGGCTGCTGCTGCTCGCCGCCGCCGCGGTCTTCCTCGCCGTGCTCTTCGGCAGCTTCACCGAGCGCGAGGACCCGGAGGAACGCGCCGACCTGGCCTGGGGCCTGGGCATCGGCGGCAGCGTCGTGGCGGTGGGCATCGCCGCCACCTGGGCGATGGCCGAGCACGCCTCGGTCGGCATCCAGCGCAAGCTGGCGATGCCGGTCGACGTCGTCCACCTGGTGTCCATGGCGGTGTGGCTGGGCGGCCTGATCACCCTGCTCACCGCGCTCAGCGTGCCCTCGGCGGCGGCCGCCCTCGAACGCGCCGCCGTACGCCGCTTCTCCACGATCGCGCTGACCGCGATCACCGCGCTGGTCGGCACCGGCACGTACCAGGCCTGGCGGCAGATCGGCACCTGGCGCGCCTTCACCGACACCTCGTACGGGCGGCTGCTGCTCATCAAGATCGGGCTGGTGTGCTGCCTCGTGGGCACGGCGTGGTTCTCGCGCCGCTGGACGCAGTCCCTCGGCGAGGCGGTGCCCGCGGCGGCGGCCGCGGGCCGGGGCTCGAAGGTCGGGCGGCAGAAGGAGCGCGCGGCCGGGCGGGAGCGGGAAACGCGCCGGACGGCCCGTCAGGCCGTCGTGGCCGCGGCGGGCGGGCCGGAGGCCGTGACGGACGCGGGAGGCCCCCAGGAGCCCGCCCAGGGCCCGCAGAGCGGTGCGGACGCCGCCTCTGCGGCAGCCGGGACGGGGGACTCCTCCGCGGCGGACCCGGCCCCGGACAGCGCCGTCGGGCGCGCCGCCGGGGGCGACCCGCGGCGGGCGGCTCAGCTGCGCAGACAGCAGGAGGTACGGGCCGCCGCGCGTGAGCGCAAGGTGCGCGACGCCGACCCCGCACGGGTGGCGCTGCGCCGCTCGGTGCTGATCGAGGCGGGCATCGCCGTCGTCCTGCTGACCGTCACCACGATCCTCACCGGCAGCCAGCCCGGCCGGGCCGCGGAGGAGCAGAAGAACCTCGGCAAGGCACCGGCCGCCCCCGGCGCGAGCGCCCCGGCCGCCACCGCGCCGCAGCAGGTCAGCCTGAGCATCCCCTTCGACACGGGCGGCGCCGGAGGCAAGGGCACCGCGTCCCTCACCCTCGCCCCGCCGCGCGCGGGGAAGGACGCCGAGGTGCACCTGGAACTGACCGACCCGGCGGGCAAGCCGATCAAGGCACCCGAGGTACGGCTCGCCTTCACGCTGCCCGCGCAGCACCTGGGCCCGCTCCAGGCGAAGGTCGGTGCCTTCACCGCCGGGCACTGGATCGCGACCGGCGTACGGCTGCCGCTCGCGGGCACCTGGCAGCTCGCGCTCACCGTGCGCACCTCCGACATCGACGAGGTCACGGTGACGCGGACCGTGCAGATCACCTCCTGAGCACCGGCATCACCGAGCCACGGCAAGAGCGAGCACAGATGAGCACAACTGGCAGGACCGGCCCCGCAGAGGGGAAGGGAGGCGGCGGATCCGCGGCGGAGGACCGCGGATCCGCCGCCGGCCCGGGGGCGCAGGCCCCGCACACCGCCCACGGCCCCACGGCAGACGGGCAGTCGGCGCCGCCCGGCACGGACTCCCCGCGGACACCCCCGCCCGCCGACGACCCGCAACCGGCGCCACCCGGCACAGACGTCCCGCAGACGCCCCCGCCCGGCACAGACGTCTCGCTCGGCACAGACGTCCCGCCCACCGACGGACCGGCAGTATGTGCCGAGGACCGTACGGCCCGGCACCCTGCCGCGCCGATGACCCGGCGCCGCCTCCTCGGTGCCGCGGGGGCCGCGGGCGCCGCCGGGCTGGTCGCCGGAGGCGCGGCCGGGGCGGCGGGCGCGGCCGCGGCGCACACGGACCCTGTCGCGCTCGGCACGGTCGGCTCCGCGCACATCCCCTTCGAGGGCGCCCACCAGGCGGGCATCGTGCAGCCCGCGCAGGCCCGCGGCCACCTGGTGGCCTTCGACCTGCTGCCGGACGCCGGGCGGCAGGGCGCGGCGGCACTGATGCGCCGCTGGTCGGCCGCGGTGCGCACGATGACCCGGCAGGACCGCCCCGCGGCCCCCGCGGCGTACGACGACCAGATCGCGGACGACGCCGGTCCTGCCTCGCTGACCGTCACCTTCGGCTTCGGCCGCGGCTTCTTCGCGCGCACCGGGCTCGCCTCGGCGCTGCCCGAGGCGCTGGCCCCGCTGCCGCGCTTCCCCGCCGACCGGCTGGACGCCGGGCGCAGCGACGGCGACGTGTGGGTGCAGATAGGCGCCGACGACGCACTGGTGGCCTTCCACGCGCTGCGGGTGCTCCAGAAGGCGGCGCGGGACCGGGCCGTGGTGCGCTGGCAGATGAACGGCTTCACCCGCAGCCCCGGCGCGACGGGCCGGCCGATGACCGGCCGCAACCTGATGGGCCAGATCGACGGCACCAACAACCCCAAGCCCTCCGACACGGATTTCGCCGCCCGGGTCTTCGTGCCGCCGCACGGCTCCCCGGCGTGGATGGCGGGCGGGTCGTACGCGGTGGTGCGGCGGATCAGGATGCTGCTCGACGACTGGGACCACCTCCCGGTGCCGCGCCAGGAGCGGGTGATCGGGCGGCGCAAGTCGGACGGGGCGCCGCTGTCGGGCGGCACCGAGACCACACCGGTCGACCTCGCGCGGTTCGGCGCGGACGGCACCCTCGCGATCCCGGGCGACGCCCACATCCGCGTCGCGGCCCCCGCGTCCAACGGCGGCGCGGCCATGCTGCGGCGCTCGTTCTCGTACCACGACGGCATCGGCGCGGACGGGACGCCGGACGCCGGGCTGCTGTTCGTGGCCTGGCAGGCGGATCCGATGCGGGGCTTCGTGCCCGTGCAGCGCAAGCTCGACGGCGCGGACGGGCTGTCGCGCTTCCTGCGGCACGAGGCGAGCGGTTTGTTCGCGGTGCCGGGCGGCGCGGGACCCGGGGAATACGTGGGTCAGCGGCTGCTGGAGGGGTGAGCGCGCCGGAGGATACCGCGGACGGCGTGACGGTGCGTGACCCGTACGGAGCAGTGCGCGGGGGCCGTTAGGCTGCGTACATGTCGTCAGCGAGCCGCTACACGTACCTGGGTCCCGAGGGCACCTTCACGGAGGCCGCGCTGCGGTCGCTGCCCGAGGCGGCGACGCGCGAGCTCGTCCCCATGGTGTCGGTGCCGGCCGCGCTGGACGCGGTGCGCGCGGGCGAGGCGGGCGGCGCGCTGGTGCCGATCGAGAACTCCGTCGAGGGCGGCATCACCGCGACCCTCGACGAGCTGGCCTTCGGCGAGCCGCTGATGATCTACCGCGAGGTGCTCCTGCCGATCGCCTTCGCGCTGCTGGTGCGGCCCGGCACGGACCTGTCGTCGGTGAAGACGGTCACCGGGCACCCGGCGGCGCAGGCACAGGTGCGGCAGTGGCTGTCGGACCACCTGCCGGACGCGGTGTGGGAGTCGGCGGCGTCCAACGCGGACGGCGCGCGGCTGGTGCAGGAGGGCCGTTTCGACGGGGCCTTCGCGGGGGAGTTCGCCGCGCCGACGTACGGGCTGGAGCCGCTGGCGACGGACATCGCCGACGCGGCCAACGCGACGACGCGCTTCGTGCTCGTCGGCCGCCCCGCGCGGCTGGCGGCGCCCACCGGCGCGGACAAGACGTCGGCGGTCTTCTGGCTGCGCGACGACCACCCGGGCGCACTGCTGGAGCTGCTCCAGGAGTTCTCGATCCGCGGTGTGAACCTGATGCGGATCGAGTCCCGCCCGACGGGGGAGGGCCTCGGCCGCTACTGCTTCTCCGTCGACGCCGAGGGGCACCTGACCGACCGGCGGGTCGGCGAGACGCTGATGGGGCTGCGGCGGCGCTGCCTGAACGTGCGCTTCCTCGGGTCGTACCCGCGGGCGGACGAGGTGGCCGGGGCCGTCGCGCGCGGCACGGGCGACACGGAGTTCGCCGAGGCCTCGGACTGGCTGAACCGCGCGCTCGACGGCCGCGGCTGAGCGGTTCCGCGCGGCGGGCCGTGTCGGCCCCGCGACTGCGGCACACCGGCCCCGCACAGGGGTTCTGCACTGTTCTGCACAGCTACCCGCGAGTTATCCACAGGGAGCACCGCGAGCCTGTGGGTAACGTGGGGACAAGTCGACAGGCGAAGCCGACGTCATCGACAAATCGGTACACAGACACCGGCGCACCACAGAGCGGCACAGGTGCACCTCGTCAGCCCATTTCGCGCGGCCCACTCGTCCGAGGGAGTATTTCTCACTCGAAAGTGAGTGTGGGGCGAGTTTGGACGGGGAATCCATAGCCGATCATCCCGCCCCGGGAATGATCTCGTCTTCCTCCACAGAACTTCCCCACACCCTGTGGACAAGTTGCGGAGATCTTCCGCAGGCCTGTGGATAACTCGTCCCGGAAGCGATGATCAACTCCGGTTCTCCACAAGCCGGATGCACCTGCCGGTGGGTCGCCCGCAATATGGTTGACGCGCCATTTTTTCGCCCCTACTGCGGATTTCCCGCGCTTATGTCGTGAAGTTCTCATATCGGGCATAAAGCCGCTAAGTTGTCGCGCCCGCGCGCCCCGCCCCGGTAGCCTGTAGCCGTGATCGACCTTCGCCTGCTCCGTGACGACCCCGACCGTGTGCGCGCCTCGCAGCGTGCCCGTGGAGAGGATGTCGCGCTCGTCGACTCCCTGCTGTCCGCCGACGAGCGCCGCCGCTCCTCCGGCACCCGCTTCGACGAGCTGCGCGCCGAGCAGAAGCAGCTGGGCAAGCTGATCCCCAAGGCGCAGGGCGACGAGAAGGCCGAGCTGCTGCGCCGCGCAGGCGAGCTGTCGGCCGCGGTCAAGGCCGCCGACACCGAGCAGCACGAAGCTGCCGAGGAGGCCCAGCAGCTGCTGCTCCGGATCGGCAACATCGTCCACCCCGACGCCCCGATCGGCGGCGAGGAGGACTTCGCCGTCGTCGAGCAGCACGGCACCCCGCGCGACTTCGCCGCCGAGGGCTTCACCCCGCGCGACCACCTGGAGCTGGGCGAGCTGCTCGGCGCCATCGACACCGAGCGCGGCGCGAAGGTCTCCGGCTCGCGCTTCTACTACCTGACCGGCATCGGCGCGCTGCTGGAGCTGGCCCTGGTCAACGCGGCCATGGCGCAGGCCACCGCCGCCGGCTTCACCCCGATGCTCACGCCGAACCTGGTCAAGCCCGCCGCCATGGCCGGCACCGGCTACCTCGGCCAGGCCGAGGACGACGTCTACCACCTCGACAAGGACGACCTGTACCTGGTCGGCACCTCCGAGGTCCCGCTCGCGGCCTACCACATGGACGAGATCATCGAGGCACGGCGGCTGCCGCTGCGCTACGCGGGCTTCTCGTCCTGCTACCGGCGCGAGGCCGGCTCGTACGGCAAGGACACCCGCGGCATCTTCCGGGTGCACCAGTTCGACAAGGTCGAGATGTTCGTCTTCACCACTCCCGAGGAGGCGGAGGCCGAGCACCAGCGGCTGCTGGCCTGGGAAAAGGAGTGGCTGACCTCGCTGGAGCTGCCCTTCCAGGTGGTCGAGCTGGCCTCGGGCGACCTGGGCATGTCCGCGTCGCGGAAGTTCGACTGCGAGGCGTGGATCCCGACCCAGGGCAAGTACCGCGAGCTGACGTCGACGTCGAACACCGACGAGTTCCAGGCCCGGCGGCTGAGCGTGCGCCTGCGCGACGAGAACGGCACCCGCCCGCTCGCCACCCTCAACGGCACGCTGTGCGCGGTCACGCGCACGATCGTCGCCCTCCTGGAGAACCACCAGCAGCCCGACGGCTCGGTGCGCGTCCCGCAGGTGCTGCGGCCGTACCTGGGCGGGCGTGAGGTTCTGGAGCCCGCCGGCACCGTGTCCGCCGGCGCGCCGGCCGCCGCCAAGTGAGCGCGCCGGACCGGGCCGCCGCCGCGGCGGCCGTGGGGGAGCTGCCCTTCCGGCTGGTCGCGACCGACCTGGACGGCACGCTGCTGCGCAGCGACGCCACCGTCTCGCCCCGTTCGCGGGACGCGCTCAAGGCGGTCGCCGCCAAGGGCGCCGCGCACATCGTGGTGACCGGCCGGGCCGTCCCGTGGGTGCGGCACGTGCTGGACTACCTCGACTACCAGGGGCTCGCCGTCTGCGCCCAGGGCGCGCAGGTCTACGACGCCGGATCGGGACGGCTGCTGACCTCGGTCACGCTGGACCGGCAGCTCGGCGCGCTCGCGCTGGCCAAGATCGAGGCGGAGACCGGCCCGCTGGCGGTGGCCGCGAGCCGCGACGGGCTCACCGGCGAGGTACTGGTCGGCCCGGGGTACGTGCACAATCCCGAGCTGCCCGTCGTGCACATCTCCGGCCCGCAGGAGCTGTGGGCCGAGCCGCTCAACAAGCTCTACATACAGCATCCGCAGCTGACGGACGACGAGCTGACGCAGGTGGCCACGGAGGTCGCGGGCACCATGGTGAGCGCGACCATGGCGGGCGCGGGCATCGTCGAACTGCTGCCCCTGGGCCTGAGCAAGGCGACCGGGCTGTCGCTGGCAGCGCGGCGGCTGGGCGTGACGGCCGCTGAGACGATCGCTTTCGGGGACATGCCCAACGACATCCCGATGTTCGCGTGGGCCGGGTACGGCGTGGCCATGGCCAACGCGCACCCGGAGCTGAAGGCGGTCGCTGACGAGGTCACCGCGTCCCACGACGAGGACGGGATCGTGCCGGTCCTGGAAAGGCTCTTCGGCCCGCTGCTCTGAACGGTCCGCCGCCGCCCGCCCCTGATCCTGCCGCCCCCGCCCCCGCCCTGCCGCGGGACGCCGGCAGCGGAGTCGCCGCGTGGCAGCACAGCCCGAGCAGGAAGGCCGTGAGGTGCCCCAGGTCGGTGTACGTGCCGCCGTTGAGCACCGGCCGGGCGAAGAAGCCGAGCAGCGCGGCGAGATACCCCCAGCGCCACGGAAACGGCACCCGGTAGGCGAGCACCCCGACGATCCCGGCCAGGCCGTAGCTCACCCCGATGTCCACGGTGTGCGCGAGGGAGTGCGGCAGCCGGTCGTCCCTTATCCCGAAGAAGACCGCCTTCTGGCTGACGAGTGTCGCGCCGACGTGCGCGGTGGCGGCGGTGAACAGCCAGCGCCAGGTGCCGAGCCAGCGTTCGGCGGGGGCGTGCACCAGCGCGAAGAGCACGCCGTAGAAGGCGAACGCCGACGGCGTCTGGATCCAGAACGCGCTGCCGATCAGTACGCGGACCGGGTGACGGTGCAGTTCGACGAGGTTGGTGCTGTAGTGGTGCAGCAGCGCCGAGCGGGTCTGCGGGGCGACGACCGCCACGACCACGCTGGTCACGGCGAGCGTGGCCAGCCAGATGTGGGTGCCGGGCGAGGAGCGCACCCACCGCACGGCGAAGCGGCGCGCGTCGCGCGGGGTGACGCGGCGGAGCCGGAGCGCTGCGGCGCGGACCCGGTCAGGTGCCGGCCGCGCCGCCTGCGGTGTCTGCGGGGGCATCGCCCTCAGTCTTCACCGCGCCGTGCTCCCCCGCCCGGCGACGCGCATGCGCACATGTGCGTCAGCGGCGCCGGGTCACTCCTCGACGGAGAGCTTCAGGGTGCGCAGCTTGCGGGCCGCGAACCAGGTGGCAGCCACCGTCACGACGACGAGCAGCACCACGCTCGCGGTGAGGCCCACGTCGGAGCTGAGGACATCGCCGTGCGCGGACTTCTCCGCGACCGCCAGCGCCCACTGCTGCACGCTGAGCTTGCGGGCGCCCGGCACCACGTTGCCTACCGTGCCCTCCCACACCAGCGCGTAGACCAGGCCGACGACCACCGCGTGCCGTGTCACCACTCCCAGCAGCAGGAAGATCGCGGAGTAGGCGACGCAGGCCACGGCGGAGCCGACGGCGTACGCGACGGCCACGTTCTGCCCGTTGCCGTTGAGTATGAATCCGGCGAGCAGCATGGGGATCGCGGTGAAGGCGAGGCTGACGCCGATGGCCACGACCAGCTTGGTGAGGACGATCGTGCCGCGTTTGACGGGCTTGGCCAGCAGGTAGACGATCGCGCCGTCGTCGATCTCCGGACCGATGGCGCCGGTGCCGGCGATGACGCCGACCAGCGGCACCATGGCGCTCAGGCCGAAGCCCTGGAGCACGTCGTTCGCCGTGGAGTCGTCGGCGCCGCCGAGCAGCCGGACCGCGGCCGCGATGATCAGCAGCAGCAGCGGCAGGCCGAAGAGCAGCAGGGCGCGGCGGCGGCCGAGCAGCGCGCCGTACGTGAGCCGGGCGACGGTCGGGTGGTAGAACCGGGGGCCCGGTGACGGCGGCGCGGCGCCGCGGCCGGGCGGGGCGGTGGTGACGGTCATGTCGGTCGCTCCTTACGCCGTGACCAGGTAGGAGAAGACGCTCTCCAGGGACTCGTCGGACGGCGAGACCGTGAAGAGCCGGATGCCGTGGTCGCGGGCGATCCGGGGCAGGAACTCGGTGAAGCCGGCGAAGTCGACCGCCTGGATGAGCAGGGCCTTCTCCCGCTGGTCGAGCTCGATCGCGGCGGTGGACGCGTGCGCGATCAGCACGGAGGCCAGCCGCCGGTCGTCGCTGGACCGCACGAGGTAGCGGTGCGGTCGGTCGGTCATCAACCGGCGGATCTTGCGGAAGTCGCCGGAGGCGGCATGGCGGCCGGCCACCACGACCTCGATGTGGTGGGCGAGCTGCTCGACCTCCTCCAGGATGTGCGAGGAGAACAGCACGGTGCGCCCGTCGGCGCCCATCCGCCGCAGCAGCTCCATGAGGTGCAGCCGCTGCCGCGGATCCATGCCGTTGAACGGCTCGTCGAGCAGCAGCACGGACGGCTCGTGGACGAGCGCGGACGCCATCTTGGCGCGCTGCCGCATGCCCTTGCTGTACGTCTCGATCCGGCGGTGCTGCGCGTACTCCATCCCCACGGTGGCCAGCGCCCGCTGGGCGGCGGCGCCGGGATCGGGCAGGCCGTGCAGCTCGGCGTTGGCCACGACGAACTCGCGGGCGGTGAGGAAGTCGTACATCGACTCGCGCTCGGGCACGATGCCGATCTCCCGGTAGGCCTGCTCGTTGCGCCAGATGACGCTGCCGTCCAGCATGACCGCGCCGCTGGAGGGGGCGAGGAAGCCGGCCATCATGTTGATGAGCGTCGACTTGCCGGCGCCGTTGGGGCCCAGCAGGCCCGTAACCCCCGGTCCTATGGTCATCGTGACGTCGTTGACCGCCACCACGTTGCCGAACCAGCGCGAGACGTTGTCGATGGTGATCGTGGTCACGACAGGCCCACCTTCCGGTAGCGCCGCATCAGCAGCCCGAAGGTGCCCGCGATGACACCCACGAGGACCAGCAGGTAGGCGAGGCCTGCCGCCGCGTTCGGCGGGCCCGCGGCCTGCGGGAAGGCGGAATGGGCGCCGAGGAACCAGGTCTGGAAGCCGTCGATCAGGGTGATCGGTGAGAAGAGCCCGATCCAGCCGATGACGTCGTAGTGCTCCTGCGCCCCGGCCACGCCCTGGACGCTGGAGACGGCCGCGTAGGTGATCACGAACAGGGCGATCACCGCTGCCACGCCGAAGCCGCGGCGCGGCGTGACCGCCGCGATGACCAGGCCGATCCCTGCGAAGAGCAGGGAGAGCAATATGACGGACACCAGGCCCTTCGCAAACCCGGCGGTCTGGTGGGCGAAGCCCAGCTTCGCCAGCAGCGCGCCGATGTAGAGGATGAGGAGCGGGATCGCGGTCAGCAGGAAGAGCGCGGCCGCCAGCGCCGCGTACTTGGCCGCCACGTAGTCGACCCGCTCGATGGGGCGGGAGAAGTACAGCGGCGTGGTCTTGAAGCGCAGGTCGCGGCTGACCGACTGCGGGGCCTGGGCGGCGACGAAAAGCGTGATGACCGCCTGGAGCACCACGGCGTAGCGCGTGTACGCGACCGGCAGGTCGGTGCCGTCGGCGAAGATCGCGACGGCGACCATGATCAGCGCGGGCAGGCACATCACGCCGAGCAGGATCATCGGCAGCACCTTGGACTTGCCGCTGCGGCCGAGACCGTACGCACCGCGCAGGCTCTGGACGAACAGCGAGGTGCGCGCATAGCCGCGGCCGAGACGCGGCCCGGTGTAGTTGCGGTAGCCGATGTCGTGGATGACGTCGGGCGGTGAACCGGTGGCGCGGGCATCCGCGGCGGCGGCCGGCGTGCCGCCGGGTGCGGCGACGTCAGGCTGCTTCACGGCCGTCTCCTTCCGTGCTGTGGGCGTCGTCCCCTGCCGGGGTGGTGTCGTCGTCGACGAACAGTTCGGCTATCCGGTGCCGGCGCTGCTCCATGCGCACCAGGCCGACCCCGAGACCGGCGACCGCGTCGCGCACGATGTCGTACGTCTCGTCGTCCGCGATGTCGACCAGCAGCAGGTGGCCCTGCGCCTGGGTGGTCAGGCCCGCGTCGGTCAGCCGCGCGCGCAGCTCCTCCTCGCGGTCGGTGACCTCGACCGCGAGGGACGCGGTGGTCTGGGTGAAGTCGCTGGTGGAGGAGGCGCGCAGCAGCTTGCCGCCGTCGATGACGACGATGTGGTCGCTGGTGCGCTCCAGTTCACCGAGCAGATGGGAGGTGACCAGCACCGAGATGCCGAAGTCGGTGTGCACCCGGCGGATCAGGCCGAGCATCTCGTCCCGGCCGGACGGATCCAGGCCGTTGGTCGGCTCGTCGAGCAGCACCAGCTTCGGGTCGTGCACGAGCGCCTGCGCGAGCTTGACCCGCTGCTTCATGCCCGTCGAATAGCCGCCCATCGGGCGGTACCGCTCCTCGTACAGGCCGACATGACGCAGCGTGTCCGCGGTGCGCTCGCGCGCGGCGGACGGCGGCAGCCCCGACATCCGGGCCATGTGCACGACGAACTCGGTCGCCGACACGTCGGGCGGCAGGCAGTCGTGCTCCGGCATGTAGCCGACCAGGCTGCGGATCTGCGGTCCTTCCTTCGCGACGTCGAGCCCGAGCACGGCGGCCCTGCCCTCGGTCGCCGGGGACAGCCCCAGCAGGATCTTGATCAGCGTCGACTTCCCGGCGCCGTTGGCCCCCACCAGCCCGGTCACGCCGGGGGTGACGGCCACGGACAGCCGGTCGAGAGCGGTCACGCCCGGGTACCGCTTGCTCAGGCTTTCGGTGGAGATCACAGTCACGGGACGACCGTAGTGGTCCGCGGCGCACCCTGGCGTCCCCCCGGGGTCGTGGATTCATGTACTCCTCGGGGCTGACCACCCGTAGGGGTCGGTACGACCGGGGTCTGCCGGCGGGCGGTGGGGGCGGGTTGTCCACAGGGAGTGACCGGGCCTTGACCGTCCCATCGAGCGATGTCACAGTGAGTGATGTCAGCTTCGGATGTGCGGGACGAAGGGGCGGGTGAGCGGGATGAACGGGACGGGCGGGAAGCAGGGAGCCGGCGAGAACGAGGAACGGCAGCGGGAGCGAGCGCGGGCTGCGGCGGGCGGGAGCGCGGGCGCGGGCGGGGAGTCGCGGACGGCCGAGCGGTTCGTGACCGGTGCGGACGGGGTCCGGCTGTGCGTGGCCGAGTCCGGTGATCCCGCGCTGCCGGCCGTGGTGCTGGTGCACGGCTATCCGGACAGCAAGGAGGTGTGGTCGGAGGTGGCCGGGCTGCTCGCCGACCGCTTCCACGTGGTCCGCTACGACGTGCGCGGGCACGGGCGCTCGCAGGCCCCGGATCCGCTGCGTGGCGGCTTCACGCTGGAGAAGCTGACGCAGGACTTCCTCGCCGTCGCCGACGCGGTGAGCCCGGACCGGCCCGTCCACCTGGTCGGCCACGACTGGGGCTCGGTGCAGGGCTGGGAGTTCGTCACCGTGCCGGAGACCGCGGGACGGATCGCGTCCTTCACCTCCGTCTCCGGCCCGTGCCTGGACCACTTCGGCCACTGGATCCGGCGCCGGGTGCGCCGTCCCACCCCGCGGCGCGCGGCCCAGGTTCTCGGCCAGGGCCTCAAGTCCTGGTACATCTACGCGCTGCACACCCCCGTCCTGCCCGAGATGGCGTGGCGCGGCCCGCTCGGCAAGCAGTGGCCCCGGATGCTCGCGCGCGCGGAGAAGCTGCCGTCCGACGGGTATCCCACCGCTTCCCTGCCGCGCGACGCCGCGAACGGCACCTGGCTCTACCGCGACAACGTGCGCCGCCGTCTGGGCCACCCCCGGACGGACGCGTACGCGCAGGTGCCCGTGCAGCTCGTCACGCCGACCGGCGACGCCTTCCTGTCCGAGCGGCTGTACGACGACCTGGACCGCTGGGCGCCCCGGCTGACCCGGCGCACGCTGCCCGCCAAGCACTGGGTGCCGCGCTCCCGCCCGCAGCAGATGGCCCGCTGGATCGCGGAGTTCGCCGCGGCGACGCAGGAGGGCGCCCCGGCGCAGCCCGGCACCGCGAGCGGTCGCCCGGCGAAGGGCGGCAAGGGGGCGCGGTCCGTGCTGGGCCGGGAGCTGCGGGCGGCCGGTGAACGGTTCGCCGGCCAGCTGGTCCTGGTCACGGGCGCGGGCAGCGGCATCGGGCGGGCCACCGCGGTGGCGTTCGCCGAGGCGGGTGCGCGGGTCGTCGCCGTGGACCGGGACGGCGCGGGCGCCGCGCACACCGCGGAAGTGGCACGCGCGGCGGGAGCGCCGGGCGCCTGGGCCGAGGCGGTCGACGTGTCCGACGGCCCGGCGATGGAGGAGCTGGCCGCGCGCACCCGCGAGCACCACGGGGTGCCCGACGTGGTGGTCAACAACGCGGGCATCGGCCTGGCCGGCCGCTTCCTCGACACCACCGCCGAGGACTGGAAGCAGGTGCTGGACGTCAACGTGTGGGGCGTCATCCACGGCTGCCGCCTCTTCGGCCGCCAGATGGCCGAGCGCGGCGAGGGCGGACACATCGTCAACACCGCCTCGGCGGCGGCCTTCCTGCCCTCGCGCACCCTGCCCGCGTACAGCACCTCCAAGGCCGCCGTGCTGATGCTGAGCGAATGCCTCAGGGCTGAGCTGGCGCCGCTGGGCATCGGCGTGAGCGCCATCTGTCCGGGCCCGGTGAACACCCCGATCACCGCCAGCGCCCGGCACACCGGCGTGAGCGACGAGGAGCAGCAACGCCGCCGTGCCAGGTCCGCGCGGCTGTACAAGCTGCGCAACTACCCGCCGGAGAAGGTCGCCCGCGCGGTGGTCCGGGCGGTGCTGCGGGACACCGCGGTCGTGCCCGTGACGCCCGAGGCCCGCGGCGCCCGGTTGCTCGGCCGGCTGTCCCCGGGCGCGATACGGGCCCTCGCCCGGGTCGATCCCCCGCTGTAGCCGGTGGCGTACGGTGCAGGCGGGAGCGGTACGGGCCTAGTGGCGGTCACGCCCCGGGGCCCGGACGACGGGGACGAGCAGCCGAGCGGAAGCACATGAGGGCCAGCGGGTGAGCAGCGACGCCGACACCGGGAGGAGCGCGTACCGGATCGAGGACCTGTCCCGGATCACCGGGACGACGGTCCGCACCATCCGGGCGTACACCGATCGCGGGCTGCTGCCGAAACCCGAGCGCCGCGGGCGGGCGAACGTCTACGACGACACCCACCTGGAGCGGCTGCGGCGGATCGCGGATCTGCTGGAGCGCGGCTACACGCTGGCCAGCATCAAGGAGCTGCTGGCCGCGTGGGACGCGGGCACGGGGCTCGGCGGGGTGCTCGGGCTGGTCGGCGAGGTGGACCGGCCCTGGTCGGACGAGCGGCCCGCGCGCATCGGGCTGGAGGAGCTGACCGAGGCCTTCGGCGGGAGCCCCGACCCGACCGCGGTGCGGGAGGCGGTGCGGCTCGGGGTGCTGGAACCGGTGCCGGGCAGCCAGGACGAGTACACGGTGCCCAGCCCGCAGGAGCTGGCCGTGGCGGTGGAGCTGCACGCCGCCGGGGTGCCGCTGGGGGCGATCACCGGGCATCTGCGGGAGCTGCGCGGACAGGTGGAGCACATCTCGGAGCGCTTCCTGGAGTTCACCACCGAATATGTCTTCCAGCGCTTCCTCCAGCACCCGCCGAGCGACACCGAGGCGGCCGAGGCCGCCGCTCTGGTGCGGCGGCTGCGCCCGCTGGCCCAGCAGACGGTCGACGCGGAACTGGCCCGCGCGATGCGGCTGCGCGCCACCGCGCACGTACGGCGCCACCTCGGCGACGCGGTGCTGCCCGCCGCCGCCCCGGACCACGAGCCCGAGCCCGTAGCGCAGCCCGTACCACAGCCCGCCCCGGCTCCGGCCCCGGCTCCGGCGGACGGCCTGGCGGTGCCCCTCCCCGCCGCGACCGTGAACGCCGTCCGCGAGCTGGTCGGCGCGGAGCACGTCGCGGCGTTCGTCGCGGCGGCCGCCGACCGCGAGGTCGCCGCCCGCCGCATGGACGCCCTCGCGACGGTATCCCGGCCCTCCGACCGCGAAGGCCCCTGACCGTACGGCGGACGACGAGGCACGACGGCGCGGCAGCTCCGGGTCGTCGGACCGCGGAGTTCCGCCGGTGGGGCCTCGACACGGTGGCACGCATAGTGCGCTCGAATCCTCGCGGCGCGCAAGGACACGCTGGTCACGCGGGTGTCGCCGGGGCGAGGAGCAGCCGTGTGCACACGGTAGGACGTGCTGTAACAGAGTGGCGGACGGCAACTCCTGCGGCCGGGCCCCGCGATCGGCCATAGGGTCGTCCTCATGCGACTGAGCACCGTGATCCTGCCCATCTACCGCTGGCACGAGCAGGGGCGGGAGGTGTGGCGGGAGGCCGAGGAGCTGGGGTTTCACGCCGCCTACACCTACGACCACCTGTCGTGGCGGACGTTCCGGGACAAGCCGTGGTTCGGGGCGCTGCCGACGCTGACCGCCGCTGCGGGCGCGACGGAGCGCATCCGCCTCGGCACCCTCGTGACGTCGCCGAACTTCCGGCACCCGGTCACCCTCGCGAAGGAGCTGATGTCGCTCGACGACATCTCCGGCGGGCGGGTCGTGCTCGGTATCGGCTCGGGCGGTACCGGATTCGACGCCACCGCGCTGGGGCAGGAGCCGTGGTCGCCGCGGGAGCGGGCGGCGCGGTTCGGGGAGTTCGTGGGGCTGCTCGACAAGCTGCTCACGCACGGGGCGGTCACCGAGCGCGGCACGTATTACACGGCCGACGAGGCGCGCGACATCCCCGGCTGCGTGCAGAAGCCGCGGCTGCCCTTCGCCGTCGCGGCGACCGGGCCGCGCGGCCTCGCGCTCGCCGCCCGGTACGGCCAGGCGTGGGTGACCACGGGCGACCCGGCGCTCTTCGACGAGGGCACCCCGGAGCAGTCGCGGGCGGCGATCCGCGGCCAGATCGAACGGCTCGGCGCGGCGTGCGCGGCCGCCGGGCGGGATCCCGGGGAGCTGGAGCACATCCTGCTCACCGGCTTCACCCCGGACCGCAACGCCATGCTGGATTCCGTCGACGCCTTCGTGGACTTCGCCGGCCGGCACGCGGAGCTCGGCATCACCGAGATCGTGCTGCACCGCCCGATCCCGGACTCCGAATTCGCCGCCGACCACGATGTCTTCACCCGCATCGCCACCGAGGGCCTGGCCCAGCTCGCCGCAGCCTCCTGAGCCTGAACGCCGAGCCCGTTCGCCAATACTTTCTCCTAGGTACCTACTATCCGCACGATGTTAGCTTCGTCGGGTCAGCAGGTGAACGGGCCTGCGCAGACCTGGGGAGCAATCATGATCGTGGTGACCGGAGCCTCCGGAAACGTCGGCCGCCGAGTGGTCGAGGCGCTGGCCGCGGCCGGCGAGCAGGTGACGGCGATGTCCCGCGGGCAGCAGTCCGGCGACCTGCCCGCGGGCGTCCGCAACGTACGCGGCGACCTCGCCGAGCCCGGCAGCCTGCGGGACGCCTTCGACGGGGCGGACGCGCTCTTCCTGCTCGTCGCCGGGGACGCCCCGCACGAGGTGCTCGACGCGGCGAAGACCGCGGGCGTCCGCCGTGTCGTCCTGCTCTCCTCGCAGGGCGCCGGCACCCGCCCCGAGGCGTACGCCCACCCCGCGGCCTTCGAGGCGGCGGTCCGCGGTTCGGGCCTGGACTGGACGGTGCTGCGCCCGAGCGGTTTCGCGACGAACTCCATGGGCTGGGCCGAGTCGGTCCGCGCCGAGCGCACCGTCGTCGCGCCCTTCGGCGACGTCGCCCTGCCCGTCATCGACCCCGCGGACATCGCCGCGGCCGCGGCGGCCGTGCTCGCGGGCGACGGCGCGGGCCACGCCGGGCAGACGTACCAGCTGACCGGCCCCGCCGCCGTCACCCCGCGCGAGCAGGCCCGCGCGATCGGCGCGGCGCTCGGCGAGGAGGTGCGCTTTGTGGAGCAGAGCCGGGACGAGGCCCGCGCGCGGATGCTCACCTTCATGCCGGAACCGGTCGTGGACGCCACCCTCGGCATTCTCGGCAGCCCGCTGCCGACCGAGCAGGCGGTCGCCGGTGACGTCGAGCGGCTGCTGGGACGCCCCGCTGGCTCCTACGCCGACTGGGCCGCGGCCCACGCCCCGGCCTTCCGCTGACCGGCCGCCCCGCCGGGCCGCGTCCCGCCCGCCCCGTCGGCCGACCGCCTTCTCGCGGAAGCCCTCGGGCGGGACGGGCGGCGGGACCGGGCGTGCTCGGGTAGCGGGAGCGGCGGGCGGCGGGGAGGGTGGAAGCCGGGGGTGGTTCGCCCGCGGGGGCGGCCCGGCCGTCCGGCCGGACCGGGGAGACGTCCGCCGGGCGCCCGTCCGGCGCCCGCACCACGCAAGGAGACGCCAGATGCCCGAAGTCACCGGCCCCTACGACCCCGGCACGCCGTGCTGGATCGACCTGATGGTGCCCGACCAGCAGGCCGGCCTCGACTTCTATCGCGACCTCTTCGGCTGGCAGGCCGAGATCGGGCCGGAGGAGTACGGCGGCTACTCGGTCTGCCTGCAGAAGGGCAAGCCGGTCGCCGGTCTGATGAAGACCATGACCCAGGAGGGCCAGCCGACCCCGCCCACCGCCTGGACCACGTACTTCTCGGTCCTCGACGCCGACGACACGGCGGCGAAGGTCGCCGCGAACGGCGGCACCGTGATCATGCCCGCGATGGACGTGATGACGCTGGGGCGGATGTTCGTCGCCGCGGATCCGCAGGGCGCGGTCTTCGGCGTGTGGGAGCCGCGCGACTTCAAGGGCGCCGAGATCGTCAACGAGCACGGCGCGCTGGTGTGGAACCAGCTGCAGACTCCGGACCCGAAGGCGGCGGGCGCGTTCTACTCGGCCGTCCTCGGTGTGGCCGCGGGACCGATGCCCGAGATGCCGGAATTCACCGGAATCCAGGTCAACGGCCGCACCGTCGGCGGTGTCCAGGGCATGGAGAACCTGCCCCCGAACACCCCGCCGCACTGGCTCGTCAACTTCGCGGTGGACAGCACCGACAGCATCGTCGACGCGGTGGTGCACGCGGGCGGCAACGTGCTCGCACCGCCCTTCGACATGGACAAGGTCGGCCGCATGGCCGTCGTCCAGGACCCGCAGGGCGCGGTCTTCTCCGTGGTCGCCCCGCTGGCGTCGTAAGCCCGCCGCCCGGCCCCCCGCGCCTGGCCCGGTGGCCGGAGGGCGGTCAGTTGCGGCGGGCGGCGACGATCCGCTCGATCACCCGCGCCACCCCGTCGTCCTCGTTCGCCGCTGTCCTGCGGGTGGTGGCGGCCAGGACGGCGGGATGGGCGTTGGCGACGGCGTAGGAGGTGCCGGCCCAGCCGAGCATCGCCAGGTCGTTGGGCATGTCGCCGAAGGCCACGACCTCCGCCGCGGTGACCCCGCGCTCGGCGCAGCAGCGCGCGAGCGTGGTCGCCTTGCTGACGCCCGCGCCGCTGACCTCCAGCAGCGCGTAGTCGCTGGAGCGGGTGACCTCGGCCCGCCCGCCGACGACGTCCAACGCCGCCGCGAGAAAGCCGTCGGGATCCATCGAGGGGTGCTTGACCAGCAGTTTCAGCAGCGGTTGCGCGCGGTCCTCGGCGAGCAGCACCTCGATCGACGCCGCCGGAGCACCATCGGGCTCGACGGGGGCGTACGCGGGTTCGCGCCGGAAACGGAAGGCGCGCTCGACCGCGAAGGCGGTGCCGGGCAGCGCGGCGCGCAGATCGCGCGCGACGGCCAGGGCGTCGTCCTCGGGCAGCGGGAAGGCCTCGATCAGCCGGCCGGCGCGCAGGTCGAAGACCGCTGCGCCGTTGGCCAGGATCGCCATCCCGTGGCCTGCGAGGTGTTCGGCGACGACACCCATCCACCGGGCGGGCCGCCCGGTGACGAAGAAGACCTCTATGCCGGCCGCTTCCGCGGCGGCGAGAGCGGCGACCGTACGCTCCGACACGGTCCGGTCGTTGCGCAGCAACGTTCCGTCCAGGTCGGTGGCGATCAGCCGCGGCGAGGCCATGGCGATGTCGTCGTGTGCGTGGGGCTGCTGGTGCGCGCCCGTGGAGCGGGAATGCCCTCCGGGGGCACCGATTGCTTGGGTCACGTACCCCATACTCCCGTATCCGCCGTGCTTGTCCCGCACAAAGGTGCGGATACGTGCTCAGCAGAGCCGGTGGTCCGGGGTGCTACGGGTCCTGCACGGTGCGATGCTGCTGGTGTTTCCGGGATTACGGGTACTGCACGGGACTACTGGTGTGCGGAGAGCGCCGGGGTCACCGGTCTCCCGCACGGGCCGGTCGCCGTCGCCGCGGAAAGGCGCCGTGGTGACGCGGTGGCGGTGGCGTGTGCCGGCCGGACCTGCGGGGTGGAGCGGGGCGTGCGGTGCGTGGCGCCGTACCCGGACACCGGGACGTCCGGCCACTCGACCGCGGCGGTGTTGCGGCGCGCGGTGCGCGCGCTCGGCCGCACAGCGCTCAGCCGCACAGCGCACGGTCGCGGCGACGACGGGCGGCGGGGATCCGGGCCTCGCCCTGACCTGCGGCGGCCGTGGAGACGAGCGGGCCGAAGGCGAGGTCGAACGGCTCGGCCACGCTGCGCGCGCTGGGGGAGGCGCCGTGTGCTTCGGCCCCGATGCGCTGCTTCATCGTCGGCGGCAGCGTGCGCTCCCGCCCGTACGGCCGCGGTGCGGGCACGGACGTCCGGGCGGACGGCGCGGCGGGGCGGTCCTGCGCGGCGGCCTTCTTCCGGCGGGCCGGCGCACCGGCCCGCGGTTCCGGCGAAGCCGTGGCCTGCGCCGGCAGCGCAGCCGTCCGCCCGCGTCCGGCCACCGCCTGTTGCGGTACGGCGGTCAGCCCGGCGCGCACGGGCGCCTGCGGCGGCGGCCCGGCGGCGGGGCGTCCGGCCGGCACGGTTGGCGCGGCCGTGGGGAGGGGCGGAACGCCCGGGGCGGTGGGGACGGCCGGGGCCGTGGGGGCGGCGGGGGCGGCCGACGCGGCGGCGCGCAGACGGGCCGGGGCGGTGAAGCCCAGGGCGCCGATGCAGGTGATCAGGAGGTTCAGGAAAGCGACCCAGAGGGCGCTGATCCGGGAAGTGGTGGCAGCCATGACCTCTCTCGTTTCTTATCCATCGAGCTGACTAATCCGATGATGAGGAAACGAGCACGGATTCGCCGGATCCGCACCCCGAGTTCGCCGATATTCAGACCAACGCCACCCCCCTGGCGCAATATGCGCCTGCGGCGGAGGGCGGCGCGGGTGATGCGGCGGCGATTTCGGGGATGTCCGGAGCGCGCTGCGGGTTCTTTCCGGACGGCCGGGGCGGACCGGCCGGACCCAGGTCAGCGGCCCAGACGGGCGAGCCCGGTCTGCAGGTCGTCCATGGTCATCACAGGCCGCACGTCGACCTTCGCCCCGGCGTGGAAGAACGGTTCGAGCATCGGCGGCATCTGCGCGCTGTCCTTCATGTCGAAAACCATGTAGCAGCAGCGCTCGCCTTCGGACGCCGTGAAATAGGCGGACTCCGGCCGCAGCTCCTCGGCCATTTCCTGCATCGTCTTGGACATCGTGCCGTCGTCCACCGCCTGGTTCGCGGCCTCGGTGTCCATCCTCGCGGTGAGCAGCATCCGCATGGGGATTCACCCTTCCGGCAGTGCGCGGCCGGCGGTCTGCGCTCTGCGCGCGCACGGAAAAACGCGGCCGCGCCGTCCTTTTCAGCGTCCTGCGGCCCGGATACCGCTGCAACCGGGCCGCAGGACCTCCGCCCACCTCCGCCGGGTGTCAGGCCGCGGCGGTCAGCAGCGCCCCCGCGGCGGATGCCGAGGACACCCCGCAGGCGGCTGCCGCGTCGGCGGTCCGCTCGCGCTCCAGGGTGCGGCGGAAGGGGCCGTCCGCCTCGGCCAGGTCGCGGTAGGAGCCGCGCTGCACGACCCGGCCCGCGTCCAGCACCACGATCTCGTCGACGGCGCCGTCCGCGAGCCCGGCGAGCCGGTGCGTGACGATCAGCGTCGTACGGTCGTGCGCGCGGGTGGCGTCCAGCAGGTCGGCGGTCAGCGCGTCGGCGGTGGCGGTGTCCAGGTGCTCGGCGGGCTCGTCGAGCACCAGCACGGGGAAGCCGGCGAGCAGGGCGCGGGCCAGCGCGAGCCGCTGGCGCATGCCGCCCGACAGCCGGGCGCCGTGCTCGCCGACGGCCGCGTCCAGGTCGAGGTCCAGGCGGGCGGCGGCCAGCGCGGACCGCAGCTCGTCGTCCCCGGCGCCCGGCCTGGCCAGCCGCAGGTTCTCCCGGACCGTACTGTCGAACACATGTGCGTCCTGCGCGCACAGGCCCACCAGGCGCCGTACGTCGTCGCCGTCGCAGTCGGCCGCGGGCACACCGCCCAGGGTGTACGTGCCGGACTCGGCGTCCAGGAAGCGCAGCAGCACATGGGCCAGCGTGGTCTTGCCCGCGCCGGACGGGCCGACGACCGCCACCCGGCGCCCCGCGGTGAGGGTGAGGTCGACACCGTTGAGCGCCGCCTCCCCCCGGCCGGGGTGGCGCGCGGTCAGGTCGCGGACCACCAGCGGGAAGGGCGAGGCGGGCGGGGCCGCAGGATGCTCGGGCTCGCTGACCGGCAGCGGGGCGTCGAGCACGTCGTTCACCCGCTCGGCCGCCCGGCGGCTGCGCTGCCGCTGCTGGGCGGCGAGCGGCATGCCGTTGACGGCCTCGAAGGCGGCGAGCGGCGCGAGCAGCAGCGCCGCGAGGGCCACCCCCGGCATCTGGTGCGCCACGACCGCGCGTACCCCGAGCCAGCCGCAGGCCGTCACGGTCAGACCGCAGGCCAGCGTGGTCAGACCGGCGCCCAGCGCGGTCACCGCGGCGGACCGGGCGGCGATCGCGGTGAGGGTGCGGTCGGCGTCGGCGGCCTGCGCGCGGCGCCGGTCGAGCGCACCGGCCACGGTCAGCTCTGCGGTGCCGGTGAACAGGGCGAGCACCCGGGCCGACAGTTCCCCGCGGGCCGGGGCGAGCCGGGCCTCGGTCCGGCGGGCGGCGGCTCCGGCCAGCGCGGGCACCGCGACCCCGGCGACCAGCAGCCCGGCACCGACCGCGACTCCCGCGGCGGGCAGCAGCCAGCCCGCGAAGGCCGCGGAGGTCAGCACCACGAGCCCGGCGGTGATGGCGGGCTGGAGCCAGCGCAGGTAGTGGTCCTGCACGGCATCGACGTCCGCGACCAGCCGCGACAGCAGATCGCCGCGCCGCCGCTCGCGCAGCCCCGCGGGGGCGAGCCGCTCCAGCCGCCGGTAGACGGCGACCCGTACGCCCGCCAGCGCGCGGAAGACCGCGTCGTGCGCGACCAGCCGCTCCCCGTAGCGGAAGGCCGCCCGCCCGATGCCGAAGGCGCGGGTCGCGGTCACGGCCACCATCAGGTAGAGCACCGGCGGCTGCTGCGACGCGCGGCTGATCAGCCACCCGGACGTCGCCATCAGCCCCACAGAGGAGAGCAGCGCGAGCGCGCCCAGCCCGCACGCCGCGGCGAACCGCCCGCGGAATCCGCGTGCCCGCGCCATCGGCAGCAGCCCGCGTCCGCGCAGCAGCGGACCCGTCTCGTCGTCGCCGGTCCGCGGCACGGCACCGGTACGGGCGGCCGCGGCACCTGCCGTGTCCCCGTCCCGGTCCTGCCTCGCATCCGCGCGCGCCCCGTCGGCACCGCCCGTGACCGGTGCGGCCACCGCGGTGGCGCGCGCCCGTCCGGTCTCCCCCGCAGCCGCCATGACGCCGTACGCCGTCCCCGGTTCCCCGGGCTCCAGCGCGAGAACCCGGTCGGCGAGCGGCAGCAGGGCCGGACGGTGTGCGACCAGGACCGTCGTGCGGCCGTGGGTCAGTTCGCGCAGCGTCGCGATGAGCGCGGCCTCGGTGTCACCGTCGAGGTTGGCGGTCGGCTCGTCGAGCAGCAGCAGGGGGCGGTCGGCGAGGAAGGCGCGGGCCAGGGCGAGGCGCTGCCGCTGGCCTGCGGACAGTCCGGCGCCGTCCTCCCCGACGAGGTCGTCGGGGGCGGCGAAGCCCAGCACACCGGCTGCCGCGAGTGCGGCGTCCACGTCGGCGTCGCGGGCGTCGGGCCGTACCAGCCGGACGTTGTCCGCGACCGTGCCCGGGAAGAGGTGCGGCCGCTGCGGCACCCAGGCGATCTGCCGGTGCCAGGAGGCGGGGTCGATCGTGCGCAGGTCGACCGCCGTGCCGTCCGCGGCCTCGATCGTGACGCTGCCCTGCGCCACGGGGGCGAAGCCGAGCAGTGCGCTGAGCAGCGTGCTCTTGCCGACGCCGCTGGGCCCGGTGACGGCCAGCGTCTCGCCGGGCGCGAGGGTGAAGGAGGTGGGCGCGAGCACTCCCTCGCTGCGGACGGCCAGGCCCTCGGCCCGTACGGTCGCGGTGGCGAGGTCGGGCGCCGGGGTGGTGCCGGGCCGGGCGGCGGGCTCGGTCTCCAGGACCTCGAAGACCTGCTCGGCGGCGGCCAGGCCCTCCGCGGCGGCGTGGTACTGCGCCCCGACCTGCCGCAGCGGCAGATACGCCTCGGGCGCGAGGATCAGCACGAGCAGTCCGGTGCGCAGCGACAGTTCACCGTGCACCAGGCGCATGCCGATGTCGACAGCGACGAGTGCAACCGAGATCGTCGCCAGGAGTTCCAGCACGAAGGACGACAGGAAGGCGATCCGTAGGGTCCGCAGCGTGGCCTTGCGGTAGTCGCCGGTGATGGCGCGGATGTTCTCGGCCTGTGCCTTGGCGCGTCCGAAGACCTTGAGCGTCGGCAGCCCGGCGACCACGTCGAGGAAATGCCCGGAGAGCCTGCCCAGCAGCCGCCACTGCCGGTCCATCCGGTCCCGGGTGGCCCAGCCGACGAGCACCATGAACAGCGGGATCAGCGGGAGCGTCAGCACGATGGTGAGCGCCGAGATCCAGTCCGCCAGCACGATGCGGGCCAGCACCACGGCGGGCACCACCGCGGCGAGGCCCAGTTGCGGCAGATAGCGGGCGAAGTAGTCGTCCAGCGCGTCGATACCGCGGGTGGCCAGGGTGGTCAGCTCACCGCTGCGCCGCCCGGTCAGCCACGCCGGTCCCAGCGCGGTGGCCTTCTCCAGCAAGCGGCCCCGCAATTGCGAGGTGACCGCGGCCCCCGAGCGGTGCGCGCACAGCTCGGTCAGCCAGGCCACGAGCGCCCGCCCCACCGACACGGCCGCCAGCCACAGCAGGTCGCTGCCCAGCCGGCCGGTGCCCTCACCGTGCTGGAAGCCGCCGACCACCAGGTCCGCGAGCAGCGTTGCCTGCGCGACGATGAGCACGGCACCCGCCAGGCCCAGCGCCACCGTGCCCGCGAGGAAGACCCGGGTGGTGCGCGCGTACCGCAGAAGACGCGGATCGACCGGTTTCACGTGGAACACCCCCTTGCGTCGCGTATGTGTTTCACGTGGAACATCACCGCGCTCCCGCCGCCGGGACGCTCGCGGGCTGCGCCCCGGCTATGTGCTGCGTCCCGATGCGCTTGCGGAACACCCAGTAGGTCCAGCCCTGGTAGAGCAGCACCAGCGGGGTGGCGACGGCCGCGCACCACGTCATGATCCGCAGCGTGTACGGGGTCGCCGAGGCGTTGGTCACCGTCAGGTTCCACGCGCTGTCCAGCGACGACGGCATCACGTTCGGGAACAGGCTCAGGAAGAGCAGGGCGACGGTCGCCGCGATCGTCACCCCGGAGAAGGCGAACGACCAGCCCTCCCGTCCCACGGCGTTGGCACCCAGCGCGAGCAGCAGCGCGACCGCGGCCACGACCAGTGCGACCAGGCTGCGCCCGTTGCCGCTCGCGGCCTGGGTCCAGATCAGGAAGGCCAGCGCCAGGACGACCGCGAGCGCGCCCACCCGGGTGGCGAAGGCTCGGGCCCGCTCCCGGATCGGGCCGACCGTCTTGAGCGAGACGAACACCGCGCCGTGGAAGGTGAAGAGCACGAGGGTCACCAGGCCGCCCAGCAGCGCGTATCCGCCCAGCAGGTCCCAGAAGCCGCCGACGTACTCCTTGTGCGCGTCGATCTTCACGCCGTGCACGATGTTGGCGAAGGCGACGCCCCAGAGCACGGCGGGCACCAGCGAGGTCCAGAAGATCGCGTGCTCCCAGTTGCGCTGCCAGCGCTCGCCGTCCCGCTTGGCGCGGTACTCGAAGGCGACCCCGCGCACGATCAGGCACACCAGGATGACCAGCAGCGGCAGGTAGAAGCCGGAGAAGAGCGTCGCGTACCAGTCGGGGAAGGCCGCGAAGGTCGCGCCGCCCGCGGAGAGCAGCCACACCTCGTTGCCGTCCCAGACCGGGCCGATCGTGTTGATGAGCACGCGCCGCTCGGTGCGGTCCCGCGCGAGCAGCTTGGTGAGCACTCCGACGCCGAAGTCGAAGCCCTCCAGGAAGAAGTAGCCGGTCCACAGAACGGCGATGAGTACGAACCAGACGTCGTGCAACTGCATGATCTTTTCCTCCTGCCGCTCAGTACGAGAAGGCCATCGGCCGGTCGGCGTCCTCGGCGTCGCCGTCGGCCGTACCGCCGCCGCCGATCCGGGTGGGGGACCGGAGGTCGTCCTCGGTCAGCTCCGGCGGGCCCGCCTTGACGTACTTCACGAGCAGCCCGATCTCGACGACCGCGAGGACCCCGTAGAGGGCGGTGAAGACGATGAGCGAGGTCAGCACCTGGCCGGTGGTCACCCCGGGGGAGACGGCGTCGCGGGTGCGCAGCACGCCGTAGACGACCCAGGGCTGACGGCCGGTCTCGGTGAAGATCCAGCCCCACGAGTTCGCGAGCAGCGGGAAGCCCATGGTCAGCAGGGCCACCCGCCAGTACCAGCGGGACAGGCCCGGACCGAAGCGGGTCGAGCGGGTGAGCATCAGGTTCGGCACCTCGTCGGGGCCGGTGCGGTGCTCGGGCGCGACCCACAGCCGGCGCCGGGTGAGCCACAGCCCGGCCGCGCCGACGCCGATCGAGACGACACCGAAGCCGATCATCCAGCGGAAGCCCCAGTAGGCGACCGGGATGTTCGGCCGGTAGTCGCCCGGACCGTACTTCTGCTGTTCGGCCTTCTCGACGTCGTTGATGCCGCCGACGTACGAGCCGAAGTTGTCGGTGGCCAGGAAGGACAGCAGGTTGGGGACGTCGATGGCGACCTCGTTGTGGCCCTTGTTCACGTCACCGACGGCGAAGATCGAGAAGGGCGCGCCCTTCTCGCCGTCCCACAGCGCCTCCGCGGCGGCCATCTTCATGGGCTGCTGCTTGAACATCACCTTGCCGAGCTGGTCGCCGCTGATCGCGGTGAGCGCCCCGGCCACCACGGCGACGACCAGCGCGAGCCGCAGCGAGGAGCGCATCACGGCGATGTGCCGCTTGCGCGCCAGGTGGTAGGCGGCGATGCCGATCATGAAGGCGGCGCCGGTGAGGAAGGCCGCGGAGATGGTGTGGAAGAACTGCGCGAGCGCGGTGTTCTGGGTCAGCACGGCCCAGAAGTCGGTCAGCTCGGCCCGCTTGGTCACCGGGTTGTAGCGGTAGCCGACCGGGTGCTGCATCCAGGAGTTGGCCGCGAGGATGAAGTACGCCGACAGGATCGTGCCGAGCGAGACCATCCAGATGCAGGCCAGGTGGATCTTCTTCGGCAGCTTGTCCCAGCCGAAGATCCACAGCCCGATGAAGGTCGACTCGAAGAAGAACGCGATGAGCGCCTCGAAGGCCAGCGGGGCGCCGAAGATGTCGCCGACGAAGCGCGAGTAGTCCGACCAGTTCATGCCGAACTGGAACTCCTGGACGATGCCCGTCACCACGCCCATGGCGATGTTGATCAGGAAAAGCTTGCCCCAGAACTTGGTGGCCCGGAGGTACTTCTCCTTGGAGGTCCGCACCCAGGCGGTCTGCAGTCCCGCGGTCAGCGCGGACAGCGAGATCGTCAGGGGAACGAACAGGAAGTGGTAGACCGTCGTGATTCCGAACTGCCACCTGGCGACGTTCAGTGGCTCCAGTGCGAGCTGCACGATACGTCTCCTTTTGCGTCGCGCTTGTGAACGTGAACTCATTCACAAGCAGTATCGCGCACATGCGTTCGCCCCCTGCCACCGGGGGGTGGTCAGAGGGCGAAAGAGCAGGTCAGAGGTTGTTTATCGGTGGCCGGAAGGACTCGGTCAGAGCTCCTTGCGGAAGTCGGCCGCCGTCCGCAGCAGCAGATCGTTGGCCTCGGTCTCGCCGATCGTGATCCGGACGCCCTCGCCCGCGAACGGCCGGACCGTCGCCCCGGCCCGCTCGCACACCGCCGCGAAGTCCGAGGTGCGCTCCCCCAGCCGCAGCCAGACGAAGTTCGCCTGCGTCTCCGGCACCGTCCAGCCCTGCGCCGCCAGCTCGGCCACCACCCGGGACCGCTCCGCGACGAGCCCCGCGACCCGCTCCAGCAGCGCCGGCTCGGCCCGCAGGCTCGCGACCGCGGCGTCCTGGGCGAGCTGGCTCACCCCGAAGGGCACCGCGGTCTTGCGCAGCGCCTCGGCGACCGGCTCGTGCGCGATGGCGAAGCCGATGCGCAGCCCGGCGAGGCCGTAGGCCTTGGAGAAGGTGCGCAGCACCGCGACATTGGGCCGGTCCCGGTAGACGTCGATGCCGTTCGGCACCTCCGGGTCGGTCATGAACTCCCGGTAGGCCTCGTCCAGTACGACGAGCACATCGCCCGGCACCCGGTCCAGGAACCGCTCCAGCTCGGCGCGGCGCACGACGGTGCCGGTCGGGTTGTTGGGGTTGCACACGAAGATCAGCCGGGTCCGGTCGGTGACGGCGTCGGCCATCGCGTCCAGATCGTGCTTCTCCGCGGCGTCCAGCGGTACCTGCACCGCCCGCGCCCCGCTGATCTGGGTGATGATCGGATAAGCCTCGAAGGACCGCCAGGCGTAGATGACCTCGTCGCCCGGTCCGGACGTCGCCTGGAGCAGCTGCTGCGCCACCCCGACCGAGCCCGTCCCCGTCGCAACGTGCGCGGCCGGCACCCCGAAACGCTCGGCCAGCTCCGCGGTCAGCTCCGAGCAGGCCAGGTCCGGGTAGCGGTTGATGGACGCCGCGGCGGCCGTCGCCGCCTCCAGGACGCCGGGCAGCGGCGGATACGGGTTCTCGTTCGAGGACAGCTTGAAGGCGGGCGCGCCGGCGGCAGCCGCCGCCGGGCGTCCCGGCTTGTAGGTCGGGATACCGTCCAGTTCCGCGCGCAGCTTGGGGGTCTCGGGGCTCATGGCCACACCCTACGAGGGCGCCGCGCCGCTGGGGAGTGCGGTACGTCACCCCGCAGGCCCACCCCCTGTTCCACCCCTGTCCTGCCGCGGGGGTGGCGCGGTGGGGGTGGCGCGCCACCGGCGCGGCATCGGCGCGAGGTGGCGCGCGTATCGGCCCACGCCACCCGGGTCTCGGCGTGCCGGGAGTTGCGTCGGGAGTGTGCGCCGCACCATGCTCCGGTGGCGCGCTGGGTGGCGCGCATCCCCCGTAGGAGTGAGTTGCCGCTCCTGCTTGCGCTGGGCCATTGGCCGATGGAATCGCGCCCACGCGGGTGTATTCCGCCAACTCCCCGCCTGCCGCCTGCATATTCCACCTCGCATAACGGCTTCGATCATGGAGAAACCTTTCTTCCATACGCCTGTCGGGAAGGCCACCGGACGGACCAACGCCGCCCTACTATCGGCACGCCATGACAGCAGCAGGTAATCACCAGGCGAGCCGGTCCATCGGACGCCGGCTGGAGCGGGCGGGCATCAGGGACGTCGCCGCAGCCGCCGGCGTCTCGATCACGACCGTCTCCGACGCGCTCAACGGCAAGGGCCGACTGCCCGATGCCACCCGCCGCCATGTCCGCGAGGTCGCCGACCGGCTGGGCTACCGCCCGTCCGCCGCCGCCCGCACTCTGCGCACCGGCAGGTCGGGCCTGATCGGCCTGACGGTGACGACATACGGCGAAGAACCGTTCACCTTCACCGAGTTCGCGTACTTCGCGGAGATGGCCAGAGCCGCCACCTCCGCCGCGCTCGCCCGCGGCTACGCCCTGGTCATCCTGCCGGCGTCCTCGCGGCACGACGTGTGGGGCAATGTGGCGCTGGACGGCACGGTCGTCGTCGACCCCTCCGACCAGGACCCGGTGGTCACCGAACTCGTCCGGCAGGGCGTGCCGGTGGTCAGCGACGGCCGCCCGGCGGGCAGTCTGCCCGTGCACGCCTGGGTCGACAACGACCACGAGGAGGCCGTCCTCGGCATCCTCGACCACCTCGCCGACGCCGGCGCCCGCCGCATCGGGCTGCTCACCGGCACCAGCACCGACACGTACACCCGGCTGTCGACGACCGCCTACCTGGAGTGGTGCGAGCGCGTCGGGCAGGAGCCGGTCTACGAGGCCTATCCCGCGCACGATCCGTGTGCCGGCTCGGTCGCCGCCGACCGCTTACTCGCGCGCCCCGACCGTCCCGACGCGGTCTACGGGCTCTTCGACCCCAACGGCACCGACCTGCTCGCCGCCGCCCGCCGCTACGGTCTGCGGGTGCCCGACGACCTGCTGCTGGTCTGCTGCAGCGAGAGCACCGGATACGCCGCCACCGAACCGCCGATCACCACGCTGTCGCTCAAGCCGCGCCGGATCGGTACCGCCGTGGTGCAGTTGCTCATCGACGCCATCGAGGGCGTCGGCCCCGCCCACCCGGTGCAGCAGGTGATGCCCACCGAGCTGATCGTCCGCACCTCGTCGCAGCGGCGTCCGCACCGCACCACCGTGAGCCCGCCGCGCGGGCCGAGCCAGGGGGAGGGCTGACCGCCGCTCCCCGGGAACGGTACGGACGGGGCCTCCGCAGGGGCCCCCTCGGCGAAGGGCCCCTCCACGGGCTCCCCGGGGGCCTCTTCCGGGGCCCTGCGCCGGGCCGCCGGCAGGCCGTCCCGGAGCCGCCCGCGGGCCCCGCACGACCGGGCCGCGGACCGTGCCCGGACAACCTTCGTCAAGGCTTGGCATTCCCATGGGGACTACGCGGTGTTTTGTCTGTACCCTGCGAAATCCAGCTGCCCGGGTATGTCACAACGCGACAGCGTCATTCCTATGATGGGCGGATGGCGGCGCGAGCGTGGAGGGGTCGATGACTCAGGGGGCAGGTCAGGGGGCCGAGCCCGGGACCGCGGAAGGCTGGCGTCCCGAGCCCGGATTCGAGCGCGCGGCAGGCTACGAGCACGCGGTGGGCGGGCTGTCCGCCCCGGTGTACGAGCAGGCCGCGGAGCGCGGGCCGAGCCGCGAACCGCTGCGCGAGCACGGCCACGGACCCGGCCACGGACCCAGCCACGTCCCCGCCGGTGAACTCGGCCGTGAGCCGCGCCCCGAGCAGGCCGCGCGGTACGAGCCGTCCGGCGGTTTCGGCCCCGCGCCCGCCGCGTACGCCCCCTCCACGGGCTTCGAGCCCGAGCCCGCCACCGGTTACGGCCACGAGCACGCCCCCGGCGGCTACCCGGCGCCCGCCTCCGCGCCCTCCGCCTCGTTCGACGGCGCGCCGCCCGCGCCCCCGCACGCCCCCGCGGTGCCCGCCCCGCCCCGGCCGTACGAACCGACCCAGCGCGACACCCCGCTCGTCCCCGCCGAGTACACGCCCACCGCCCACGACCTGCCCGTCATCGCCGAGCCCGCGGAGATTTCCGGCGACCGGCCCGAACGCCCCGGACCGCTCTACGTCGTCGGCGACGTGCACGGCTACCTCGACGAGCTGCTCGCCGCGCTGGGCGAGCGCGGCCTGGTCGACGACGCGGGCCACTGGTCGGCGGGCAACGCCCGGCTGTGGTTCCTCGGCGACTTCACCGACCGCGGCCCCGACGGCATCGGCGTCATCGAGCTGGTCATGCAGCTGTCCGCCGAGGCGGCCGCGGCCGGCGGCTACTGCCGCGCCCTCATGGGCAACCACGAGCTGCTGCTGCTCGGCGCCCACCGCTTCGGCGACCAGCCGGTCAACTCCACCGGCGGCACAGCCTCCTTCCTCGCCGCCTGGCGCCTCAACGGCGGCCAGCCCTCCGACATGGAGCGGCTGGAGGACCGGCATCTGACCTGGATCTCCCGGCTGGACGCGGCCCATCTCACCGACGGCCACCTGCTGGTGCACTCCGACACCACCGCGTACCTGGACTACGGCAGCAGCATCGAGGAGATGAACGACGCCGTCACCGGCGTGCTCCAGCGCAACGACGCCGACGAATGCTGGGACCTCTTCCGCAAGTTCACCAAGCGCTTCGCCTTCCGCGGCGACGGCGGCGCGGAGGCGGCCCGCGAACTGCTCGGTGTCTACGGCGGACAGCGGGTCGTGCACGGCCACAGCCCGATCCCGTACCTGCTCGGCGAGGCGGGCGGCGAGGGGCCGCAGGACGGCGAGGAACACGGGCACCAGGTGAGCGGTCCGATGATCTACGCCGACAGCCTCGCGGTCGCGATGGACGGCGGCGTGACGATGGACGGCCGGCTGCTGGTCGCCCAACTCCCGCTCATCGGTTAGTCACAGGGCCTTCCACGGCAATTTCCGCGGCCACCGGTCGTACCCACCCGTCGTACCCACCGGTCGTACCCACCGGCGATTCCCGCGGCCGGCCGGCCGTCGGCGTGCGGTTTTCCGTACCGGTGCCGCGGTGCTCCCGTCCGGTTCTCCGCGCCGGTGCCCCGTTGCTCCCGTCCGGTTTTCCGACCCGGTGCCCCGTTGCTCCCGTCCGCCCGTGCCGTAGCTCTGCCGGAACCCGGCTGCCGCAATTTCTTCCCGTTTCGCGGTTGCACCCTGTCACGCTCTCACCTCCCCGCTCTACCATCGGCTTATCCGTAGGCACACCGCTCTCCGCGCATCCGGTCGGCCGAGCCCGTTCCGTCACCGGAACACCGGCCTCGTACGGGGAGTCGGAGCATCGGGGGATGCACATGACCACCGCTCCACACCTGCTCAACGAGGACCGCCCCGATTTCGAGCACGTACTGGACCGGGCCCTGCGCATCGTCCTCGACCAGGACGACACCGGGGGCCCCCGAGGTACGGGCCGCACCGGCGGCGCCGAGGCGGGCGCGGACACCGGCCCGGACGAGGCCGGAAGTCCGCTGAACGCCGAGCAATTGCGTACGCTCGCGCTCGCCGCGGCGGACCGGATATGCGCGCGGGCCGCCGCCGAGTACGACGACTACCGCGCCCTGCGCGCCGACGCGCGCACCGCCGTGCGCGAGGCCGCCCGCTCGCGGGAGAGCCGGGCCTTCGGTTACGCGGCGATGGGCGTCGCGGAGGGCGCCGGGTCGGGCGCCGGGCTGCTGGCCGTGATCGCCGTCCTCACCCCGCTGCTCGCGGGCGCGGCGGCGCTGATCTTCCTGCTCATCGGCTACGCGATGTCCGCCGTGGACCCGCAGCCGGCCATCGCCTCACCGCTGCGCACCGCCGGGTGGTTCTTCGCGGCCGTCACCGCGGCATCCGTCCTGGTCGGCGCGATAGGGCTGCTGGTGACGGCGCTGCGGGACGGCTCGGGCGCCATCCACGACTCGGCCGAGGGCATGCCGCCCGAGGTGCTCGCGGCCCGCGACGCCTGGCACGAGGCGCTGCTCGCCCGCGGGATGCTGCCCTTCCTGACGGAGGCGCTGAGCGACCCGGCGACCGCGGGCGCCGCGCCCGCCGCCGCGCCGACGCTGCGCCGCACCCCGCGGCTCGGCTACTCGCGGCCCGATTTCGGCGCCCCGCAGGAATCACCGCCGCGTACGGCGCCGCGCTTCAGCAGCCCGGACTTCTCCAGCCCCGACTTCGGCGGCCCCGACCACGCCCCGGAGTGAGCCGCCCCCCGGCCCGCCCGCAGCGGCCCGGGTGCCGTGACGTCCCGGCACCCGGTTGGCCCGCCCCCGCTCGCGGGCGCGGTCCGGCGGCGTTTGACTCGTCCCGTACCTGATCAGGCGGGTCGGTCAGACGGGAGAAGTCCATGCGTGTCCGCCGTACGCTCGCCGCCCTGTGCGCGCTCGCCCCGCTGGTGTGGGCGGCCAGCGGCTGCTCGGACTCCTCCGGCGGGCAGGTCATCGGCACGCGCGGCCTGACCTTCCGGCAGTCCATCCAGGACCCGGTGCACGACAAGTGCCACTCCTTCGCGCCGAGCGGGGTGGACCAGGTCAGCAACAACACCGGCATCGACATCGTCCTGCACAAGGGCGCCAACTGCACCGACCCGCCCGGCCGCCCCAGCTCGTACCTGGCCACCTCGCTGTCCGCGACCACGGTCCTGGACCTCGGCCTGTGGCGCAGCTTCTCCACCGTCGGCTGGCCGCCCCCGGTCCCCGCCGCCTGACGAGCGCGGAGGTGGCGCCCGTGCACAAGGCGCCGCCCCGGAAGCGGACGGGCTCCCGGGGCAGCGCCGGACCGTGGGCTCAGTCGGTCAGCGGCAGGTAGACGCGGTTGCCCGCGGCGGCGAACTCCTCGGATTTCCTGAGCATCCCCGCCGCTACCTCCTCGTCGGAGACGGACGGATCCGCGTCGCCGCCGAAGCGCTCCGTGATGCTCTTGCTGATCTTCATCGAGCAGAACTTCGGCCCGCACATGGAGCAGAAGTGCGCGGTCTTGGCCGGTTCGGCGGGCAGCGTCTCGTCGTGGAAGGCGCGGGCCGTGTCCGGGTCGAGGGCCAGGTTGAACTGGTCCTCCCAGCGGAATTCGAAGCGTGCGTCGGAGAGCGCGTCGTCCCAGGCCTGCGCGCCGGGGTGGCCCTTGGCGAGGTCGGCGGCGTGGGCGGCGATCTTGTAGGTGATCACACCGGTCTTGACGTCGTCGCGGTCGGGCAGGCCCAGGTGCTCCTTGGGCGTGACGTAGCAGAGCATCGCGGTGCCCCACCACGCGATCATCGCGGCGCCGATGCCCGACGTGATGTGGTCGTAGGCGGGCGCGATGTCGGTGGTGAGCGGGCCGAGGGTGTAGAAGGGCGCGCCGTCGCAGATCTCCTGCTGGAGGTCGATGTTCTCCTTGATCTTGTGCATCGGGACATGGCCCGGACCCTCGATCATCGTCTGCACCTGGTGCCCGCGGGCGACGGTGTTGAGCTCGCCGAGGGTGCGCAGCTCGGCGAACTGCGCCTCGTCGTTGGCGTCGGCGATGGAGCCGGGGCGCAGGCCGTCGCCGAGCGAGTAGGTGACGTCGTAGGCGGCGAGGATCTCGCACAGCTCGTCGAAGTGCGTGTAGAGGAAGTTCTCCTGGTGGTGCGCCAGGCACCACGCCGCCATGATCGAGCCGCCGCGCGAGACGATGCCGGTCTTGCGGCGCGCGGTGAGCGGCACGTAGCGCAGCAGGACGCCGGCGTGCACGGTCATGTAGTCGACGCCCTGCTCGGCCTGCTCGATGACGGTGTCCTTGTAGATCTCCCAGCTCAGCTCCTCCGCGCGGCCGTCGACCTTCTCCAGCGCCTGGTAGAGGGGCACGGTGCCGATGGGCACGGGGGAGTTGCGCAGCACCCACTCGCGGGTGGTGTGGATGTTGCGGCCGGTGGACAGGTCCATGACCGTGTCGGCGCCCCACCGGGTCGCCCACGTCATCTTCTCGACCTCCTCCTCGATGGAGGAGGTGACGGCGGAGTTGCCGATGTTGGCGTTGACCTTCACCAGGAAGCTCTTGCCGATGATCATCGGCTCGATCTCCGGGTGGTTGACGTTGGCCGGCAGCACCGCCCGCCCGGCGGCGATCTCGTCGCGCACGGTCTGCGGCGCCACGTTCTCGCGCAGCGCCACGAACTCCATCTCGGGGGTGATCTCCCCGCGGCGCGCGTACGCGAGCTGGGTGACCGGGCGGCCGGGCAGGCCGCGCCGGGGGAGCCGGGGGCGGCCGGGGAAGACCGCGTCGAGGTTGCGGAGGTCCCCGCCGGAAGCGGCCTTGCGGCCGTCGTCCTCGGGCCGGACCGGGCGGCCCGGGTATTCCTCGGTGTCCGCGCGGGCGGCGATCCACTCGCCGCGCAGCGGTTCGAGGCCGCGCCGGACGTCGGTG
Source organism: Streptomyces sp. NPDC004031 (assembly GCF_053604375.1). Classification (NCBI taxonomy): domain Bacteria; kingdom Bacillati; phylum Actinomycetota; class Actinomycetes; order Kitasatosporales; family Streptomycetaceae; genus Streptomyces; species Streptomyces sp. NPDC004031. The sequence continues at coordinate 158,808 of NZ_JBSGHL010000013.1, forward strand.
TCCGCCGCGGGGTCGGTGTACGGGCCGGACGTGTCGTACAGCGTCACGTCGTCCCCGGTGGTCAGGTGCACCCGGCGGACGGGGACGCGTACGCCGGGCCGCGGCCCGGTGACGTAGTCCTTGTGCCAGCCGATGGCGTGCGTGCGTGAGTCCTGCGTGGTCATGAGACCTACTCCCTACGCCGGCATTACCCGGTAACAGGTTCGGCGGTCGGCACAGCGACGGCGGGGCTCCGGCGTACCGGTGTACGCCCGCGCCCGCTCCTCAGCGCCCTCTCAGCCCGGTGCTCCGAGCTCCCGCGTGTGCAAAGGCAGCCACCACGGTAGCGGCCGCCTCCACCGCCGGACCAGGGGGTCTCACGCCACCGCCGCGCCCCCGGCACACGACCGCCACCGCCGCCGCGCCCCTGGCGCACGACCGCCGCCGGTGGCGGGGCCACCGGCGGCGGAGGAGACGTACGGGAGGGGCGGGGTACGGCGCGGGCGCCGTCACCAGTCGCGCTTGGACGACCCGCCGGAGGTGAAGCGCTTGACGACCAGCACCAGGGCGCCGACGAGGATCACGAACACGATCACCTTGAACAGCAGCCCGATGACGAAACTCACCAGGGCCGCGACGAGGGAGCCGAAGATCACCAGCGCGATGACCGGGACCGCGACCCACTTGACCCACCACGGCAGGCCCTTCAGCAGCTTGTCCATGACGCCTTGACTCTCCTTCGTCCCCTCTTCGGGTCCGGTCCTTCCGGCGGCGCATCCGCCGGTACTTCGACTGTAGGGCCACTGCTACCCCGTGCGGGGCCCCGGGAGACCGGATCCGACCCTGACTGCACCCTTAGGGCTCGGGCGGGGAGAAGACCACCATGACCCTGAGGTCCTCGGTGATGTGGTGGAAGCGGTGCGGGGTGCCGGCCGGGACGAAGGCGACGCTGCCGCGCGCGACGGTCGTGGTCTCGTCACCCACCGTGAGCGCCGCGCGCCCGCTCACGACGAGGTAGATCTCGTCCTGGGCATGCGGCGCTTGCGTATCGGTCTCACCGGCGCGCAGCGCGTACAACCCGGCGGACATCGTGCGCTCCTTGAGAAAGCGCAGGTAAGCGCCCTGATTCGCGGCCCGTTCCGCGTCCAGGTCGTCCAGCCGGAACACCTTCATCGCCACTCCTCCGCTGCGGTCGGGCTACGGTTTCGCTCTGTCTCTTGTCCTGCTGATCGAGTCTGCGACGATCACACCATGAAGAATTTCGTCGTCAAAACGCTGGCGAACGCCGCAGCGCTCGGCGTGGCCACGTGGGTGATCAAGGACATCACCCTCACCGGTGACTCCAACGCCCGCAAGGTGCTCAGCCTGATATTGGTCGCCCTGGTCTTCGGCGTCGTGAACTGGCTGGTCAAGCCGGTCGTCAAGGTGCTGTCCTTCCCGCTGTTCATCCTCTCGCTGGGGCTGATCACGCTGGTCGTGAACGCCCTGATGCTGCTGCTCACGTCGTGGCTCGCGGGCAAGCTGAATCTGGACTTCCATGTGCACGGGTTCTGGACCGCGATCGTCGGCGGCCTGATCGTCAGCATCGTGTCCTGGGCCCTGCACGTCGTCCTCCCGGACGACGAGTGACGGCCGAGCCGGGGGGCACGAACTTTTCCACGCACTCTTCCGAGGACGCCGCGGGCCGGGGGGACGCCGCCGGGCCCGGGGACAGCACGCGCAGCGTGCACGCGGGGCGGCCACCGGCCACGGCGTACGAGCCGTCGCTGCCCGGTCCCGTCTTCGTCTCGCACTACCACCTGCCCGGCGAGCCCACCGGGCCGTACGTCTACGGGCGCGACGACAACCCGACGTGGGAGCGGCTGGAGGCGGCGATCTCCGAGCTGGAGGCACCGGGCGACCCCGAGGTCGGCACCGCGGTCTTCGCCTCGGGCATGGCGGCCATCGCCGCGGTGCTGCTGTCGCAGGTCAGGGCCGGGCAGACGGTGCTACTGCCGTCCGACAGCTACCAGACGACGCGCGCGCTGCGCGAGCGCCTGGAGTCGTACGGGGTCGCGGTGCGGTTCGCGCCGACCGCGGGCGACGCGCAGCTCGCGGCGCTGGACGGGGTGTCGCTGGTGTGGCTGGAGACCCCGTCCAACCCGGGGCTCGACGTGTGCGACATCCGCCGCCTCGCCGACGCCGCCCACGCCGCCGGCGCGCTGGTCGCCGTCGACAACACGCTGGCCACACCGCTGGGGCAGCGGCCGCTCTCGCTCGGCGCCGACTTCTCCGTGGCCAGCGGCACCAAGGCGCTCAGCGGCCACGGCGACCTGCTGCTGGGGTACGTCAGCACGCGCGACGCCGGGCTCGCGGCGAGCGTGCGCTACTGGCGCAAGACGGTCGGCGCGATCCCCGGGCCGATGGAGGCCTGGCTCGCACACCGCTCGATCGCGACGTTCGCGCTGCGCGTGGACAAGCAGTCCGCGAACGCCCTGGCTCTTGCCACGGCTCTGCTCAAACGCCCCGAAGTGATGGATCTGCGGCACCCGGCGTTGCCGGACGACCCCTCGCACGAGGTCGCCACCCGGCAGATGCGCCGCTTCGGCAGCGTGGTGTCCTTCACACTGCCCGACCGGGCGCACGCCGAACGCTTCCTGGCGGCCCTGCGGATGACGTCGGAGGCCACGAGCTTCGGCAGCATCCAGAGCACCGCCGAGCGCCGCGCGCGCTGGGGCGGGGACGCGGTGCCGCCGGGATTCGTCCGCTTCTCCGTCGGGATCGAGGACGCCGAGGACATCGTGGCCGATGTGCTGCGCGCGCTGGACGAGGCGGCGGCCGTCTGACGTGACGGGCCCGCCGCCGGGCGCGACGAGGTGGGCGGCCGGGCGCGGCCGCCGGACGCGCACGGCCGGCCCGCACGCTCCGATTCCCGGCGGTGCGCACGTTTGCCCCGCTTCCGGCCGCGGCAGATGACTGGCATGCCTCCGGATACGCACCCCAGCCCCAGCCCCGCCGCCACCCGCCCGGTCGTGAAACGCACCGCCCGCGCCCTGCTGCTGGACGGCGACCAGCTCGTCCTGATCAAGCGCACCAAGCCGGGCATCGCCCCGTACTGGGTCACCCCGGGCGGCGGGGTGGAGGACGACGACGCGAGCATCGTCGCCGCCATGCACCGCGAGGTCGACGAGGAGCTGGGCGCGAAGGTCACGGACGTGGTCCCGGCCTTCGTCGACACCGTCGAGCACATCGCCGGGGACGGGTCGCACGGGGTGAAGGTGCAGTACTTCTTCGCCTGCCGCCTGGAGTCGATGGATCTGTCGCTGCGGCACGGGCCCGAGGTGGACAACCCCTGCGGGGAGTACGACGTGGTGCGGGTGCCGTTCACCCGGCAGGGCATCGCCTCGGTCGACATCGTGCCGCTGACGCTGCGGCACTACCTGGACGCGAACATCGAGGGCGTGCTCGGCCTGCTCGGCCCCGAGCTGGGCTGAGCGGCCGCCGCTCCGCGACCGCTCCCCCAAGTAGGTCCGCTACGGGACGATCCCGTAGCGGACCTATTTTGCTACGCTCGACGGTATGACCGCACAAGCCCCCGCCGCCGCCCCGCCGGGAGGCGCGCTCGGCGCCACCACGGATGTCTCCTACCTGCTCCAGCACACCGCGCATGTGCTCACCACGCGGATGACCGCGGCCCTCGCCGAGATCGGCATGTCGCCGCGCGAGCACTGCGTCCTGGCGCACGCCGCCCAGCAGGACCGCACCCAGGCGCAGGTCGCCGACCTGTCCGACCTGGACAAGACGACGATGGTCGTCACCGTCGACCACCTGGAGAAGGCCGGGCTCGCCGAGCGCGTGCCGTCGCCGACCGACCGCCGGGCCCGGATCATCCGGGTCACGGAGAGCGGCGCCGAGGTGGTGCGCACGGGGCAGGCGATCGTCGACCGGGTGCACCAGGAGGTGCTGGACGTCCTTCCGGAGCCCCAGCGTGCCGCTTTCGTCGCGGCGCTCAACGCGCTGGCGACGGGGCTGCTCGCGGAGCCGGTCGACTGCCCGGAGGTGGTGCGCCGCCCGCGGCAGTCCCGCAAGTAGCCGCCGCCACGGGCGGGTTGCCGGTGACGGGGCAGGCCGACGGATCTCCGTGAAGCTAGGTCCGTAAAAGATAGTCCCCAACAAAACCTTCTGCTACGGTCGATCCTGGCATCCCCACCCGCCAGGAGGCGACCTCATGCCACTGTCTTCCCGATCCCGCAGCGCCGCCCTCGGCGTCCTCAGCGCGGGCACGCTCATGATCATCCTGGACGGCACGATCGTGACCGTCGCCCTGCCGTCCATCCAGCACGACCTCGGCTTCTCCCAGTCCGCGCTGGCCTGGGTGGTGAACGCCTACCTGATCGCGTTCGGCGGCCTGCTGCTGCTGTCCGGACGGCTCGGCGACCTGCTCGGCCGCCGCCGGATCCTGGTCGGCGGGCTCACCGCCTTCACCGCCGCCTCGCTCGCCTGCGGCCTCGCCGACTCCGCGGGCCTGCTGATCGCCGCCCGCTTCGTCCAGGGCGCGGCGGGCGCGATGGTCTCGGCGGTCAGCCTGGGCATGGTCATCGCCCTCTACCCCGACCCGGGCACCCGCGGCCGGGCGATGGGCGTCTACAGCTTCGTGCAGTCGGCGGGCGGCGTCATCGGACTGCTGGCCGGCGGCGTGCTCACCCAGACCGTCAACTGGCACTGGATCTTCTTCGTCAACCTGCCGATCGGCGCCTCCGCCGCCGTCCTGAGCCTGCGACTGCTGCCCGACGACCGGCCCGCGGCCCGCACCGAGAGCACCGCCCGTACCGCCCGGCTGCGCGGCCTCGACGCCCCCGGGGCCCTGCTGGTCACCGCCGCGATGATGGTCGGCGTCTACACCATCGTCGGCACCGCCGACCGCGGCTGGACGTCGGGGGCCACCGTCGGCCTCGCGGTGCTGTCGCTCGTGCTGCTGGCGGCCTTCCTGGTCCGCCAGACGAGGGCGGCCGAGCCCCTCATGCCGCTGCGGATCTTCCGCTCCCGCCGGGTGACCGGCGCCAACATCGTGCAGGCGCTCATGGTCGCGGGCGGCTTCGGCTTCCAGTTCACCGTCTCGCTCTACCTCCAGCAGGTCCAGGGCTACGACCCGCTGGAGATCGGCCTGGCCATCGCACCGACCGGGCTGGTCATCGGTGTGATGTCGCTCGTGCTGTCCGCCCGGCTCGGCGCCCGCTTCGGCGAGCGCGCGGTGCTGCTGCCGAGCCTCGTGCTCTTCGCCCTCGGCTTCCTGCTGCTGGCGCGGCTGCCCGCGGGGCACGCCGGCTACGCGGTCGACGTGCTCCCGGCGACGCTGGTCTTCGGCACCGCCTTCGGGCTCGCGATGCCCGCGCTGATGACGCTCGGGATGGCCGACGCCACCCCGGCCGACTCCGGTCTGATCTCCGGTGTCTTCAACACCGCCCAGCAGATCGGTGCCGCGCTGGGCCTCGCGGTGCTGGCCGCGCTCTCCGCCGCCCGCACCGACCGGCTCACCGCGGCGGGCCACCCGCTGCGCAGCGCCCTGACCGGCGGCTACCACCTGGCCTTCCTGGTCGCCGCCGGACTGCTGGTGGTGGCCGCGGTCGCCGCCGCGGTGCTGCTGCGGGCCCCCGCCCCCCGCGGAGTGCTCGCCGCCGAGGGCCAGCCTGCCGCGGGCGACCCGGTGGACGCCGGGGGACCCGCGGCCACCCCGGTGGAGGCGGCCGGTTCCGCCGTCAGCTCCAGCCCGGGAAACCGCCGGGCACCGGAGCGGACGGATCGTAGGGCTCGCGCGTGAAGACGAACGACCCGATGTCCAGATGGCTGAGCGAGCCGTCCTCCCGCCGTACCGGCCGCAGCGTCTCGCCCGCGTAGTAGCCCTCGCGCCCGGTCCAGGTGCCGCCCGTCCCGTGGTGTTCCACGTGGAACCTCGTGCTGCGGCCCTGGCCCGTCAGCGGGGCGAGGCTCAGCCCGCCGTCCGCATCGACCCGCAGCGCATGGGCATTGGTCCCCCAGTACCAGGGCCCGGCCAGCTCCAGCAGCTCCGGCGCGAGGGTCTCGGCCGGGCGCCAGGCCCGCGGCAGGCCGGGCTCGGCGTCGGCGGTGATCGCCAGCAGATCCGCGGCGACGGCTCCCACCGCCGGCCCCGAGGTGGCGTTGGCCAGCGCGACGGCGCCGACGCCCTCCTCGGGGCTCACCCACACCGTGGCCAGGAAGCCGGGCATCGACCCGGTGTGCCCGGCCAGGCGCCGCTTCCCGAAGCGGGCGAGCTGGAGGCCCAGGCCGTACCCCGCGCCCGGCTCCTCGGGGGGCGCGGCGGGCCGCCGCATCTCCTCCAGCGTCGCCGCACCGAGCACCCCGTCCCGCCCGGTGAGCAGAAACGCCGCCCAGCGCCCCAGGTCCTCGGCCGTCGACCACAACTGCCCGGCAGGCGCCATCCGCCCGGTGTCCTGTACGGCCTCGGGCCGCATCACGTCCGCCCACGGGTGGACGGCGAAGCCGCCCGCTGCCGGAGCCTGCGGGAGCAGCGTCGTCCGCCGCATCCCCAGCGGCTCCAGCACCTCCACCCGCAGCGCCTCGTACCAGTGCGTCCCGCGCAGCCGCTCCACGAGAGCGCCGAGCAGGGCGAAGCCGGGGTTGGAGTAGTGGTAGCGGCGTCCTGCGGGGTGCTTGACGGGGTCGATGCCCAGCAGGTCGGCCAGCTCCGGCCGCAGATCGCCGGGGGTGCGCTCCCACCAGGGGCCGGGGGTCTCCGAGGCGATACCCGAGGTGTGGCTGAGCAGTTGGGCGACCGTCAGACGGCCGGCCGCGCGCAGGCCCGCGGCGTCCAGCCCGGCACCCGCCGCCGCGTCAGCGCTCTGCCCGGCGGGCTCCGCGGTCTCCGGGAGGTGGCGGGCCAGCGGGTCGGCGAGGTCGAGCAGGCCCTCGTCCCGCAGCCTCATCACCAGCACCGCGACGAAGGACTTGGTGATCGAGCCGATGCGGTACTGGGTGTCCCCGTCCGGCGCGTGACCCTCGATCATGCTGCGCGAGCCGCACCAGACCAGCGCCCCGTCCCGTACCACCGCGCCGACCAGCGACGGCGCCCGGCCGTCCCGCTGCCCCACCGCCACCCGGTGCAGCAGCGCCCTGCGGGTGGACGGCAGCAGCTCCGTGTCCGCTGCCGCTCCGCCCTGCCCGCTGCCGCCCGACCGTTCCCCGGACCCGGCTTCCACCGTCACCCGTCCACGTCCTTCCGTCGCCGAACCGAACTCGCCCTGCTGTCTTTTGTTTTGCCTGCCCACCACGCGCCCGCTGTCAGCCGCGCGCGACCCCGTTACGGTAGTCGGCCGGGCCGAAGCGCACCGACACGATCGACATCCGCGCCGAACGCAGTCCGGGCACCAGATGGGAGACCGGGGCGATCGCGAACAGCCCCCGGCCGCGCGGCAGTACAAGCCGCCGCACCTCCGCGATCCGCGGCGAGGCGCTGGCCACCTTGCGGTACTCCCCGGCGTTCATCCCCCACTGCCACGCCGGGGCGCGGTAGCCGTCCCCGCTCGCCGCGCCACGCTCCTGGGCCGCCTGACTGCGGGCCACCATCGCCCGCGGGACGGCGTCGAAGAGGAAGCTCCCGCCGGGGAAGCGCTCGGCGCACCGCGCGATCAGCTTCCTGACGTCCCGCGGCGGGAGGTACATCAGCAGCCCCTGGGCGGTCACCAGCACGTTCTGCGGCGGTGTTCCGGGCTCCACCTCGTCCATCCAGCGCAGGTCGAGCGCCGAGCAGGCGAGCGTGCGGCGACGCGGCGGGTCGGGGGGCAGCAGCCGGTCGCGTACCGCCACGGTCTCCGGCAGGTCGACCGACAGCCAGCGCACCAGCCCGTCGTCGACCCGCCAGAACTGCGTCTCCAGGCCCTCGCCCAGGGCCACCACCGTGCCGCCAGGATGCGCGGCGAGGAAGCGGCGCACCTCGGCGTCGAGGCAGGCGATCCGCAGCGCGTGCCACTGGGCCAGCCCGGCGCCGCCGAACCGGGAGAACGGGTAGTCGATGCGCTCGACCAGTTCCACCGCCCGGGGGTCGTCCAGCACCCGCCCTTCGGGACGGGCGGCCTCCACCGAGCGCTGGTAGAGATTCCACAGCAGCGTCTCGGGCACGCCGTCGAGCGCGACCTTGATCCGCTCGCGGTCCCCGCCCTGTCCGTCCCCGGTCCGGTCGTCCCCGCCCTGCCCGTGCTGCTCGTCCCGCTCGTCCTGCTCGTCCATGCCCCCAGGCTGCCACCGCCGGGGGCGCGAAGGGGGGACGGGAGCGCTCCCATGTCAACGGCGGCGCAAAGCAAGCGTTTTCCGCGTCCGCCGCCCTGTCAGAAAGGTTGACACCCCCTGGGGTCGGGCGTAGACATCCCCTGCCAGAGAGCGCTCTCAGGCTCCTGGTGCCCCACCTCTGCTTCACCCCCCACCCGTTGTGCAGTCGACACACAGGAGCAGACACATGAGGGTCACCCCACAAGGGCTCTCCCTGTCCCGTAAACGTTTCCGATCCCCGCAGGGCGTCGTCCTGCTGGTGCTGGTCATGATCGCGTCGGCGTATCTGTCGATCGTGGCGTCCTCCTCCCACGCGGCCGGCCCCGTCCTGCTCTCCCAGGGCAAGCCCGCCACCGCCTCTTCCGTCCAGGACGCCTTCACCGCCAGCGCGGCCGTCGACGGCGACCCCGGCACGCGCTGGTCCAGCGCCGCGTCCGACCCGCAGTGGCTCCAGGTCGACCTCGGCTCCAGCCAGCCGATCACCCAGGTCGTACTGAACTGGGAGACGGCCTACGGCAAGGCCTTCCAGATCCAGGTGTCGGACAACGGGTCGACGTGGAATTCGATCTACTCCACGACCACCGGCACCGGCGGCGTCCAGACCCTCAATGTCACCGGGACCGGCCGCTACGTGCGGATGTACGGAACCGCCCGCGGCACCCAGTGGGGCTACTCGCTCTGGGAGTTCCAGGTCTACGGCGGCTCGGGAGGCGGCGGCACCCCGCCCGCCGTGTGCGGCACCACCACCGCGGCGCTCGGCAAGCCCGCCACGGCCTCCTCCGTCGAGAACGCCGGCACACCGGCCTCCGCCGCCTTCGACGGCAACGCGGGCACCCGCTGGTCCAGCGCGGCCTCCGACCCGCAGTGGGTCCAGGTCGACCTCGGCTCGTCGCAGTCGCTGTGCGGAGCCCAGCTGAGCTGGGAGACGGCGTACGCGACGGCGTACCAGATCCAGGTCTCGGACAACGGTTCCACGTGGAACACCGTCTACTCCACGACCGCCGGCAAGGGCGGGGTGGAGAACCTCTCCTTCACCGCCACCGGCCGCTACGTACGCATGTACGGCACCGCCCGCGCCACCCAGTACGGCTACTCGCTCTGGGAGTTCACGATCCTGACCCCCGGCAGCGGCGGCACCACGACCCCGCCGCCCAGCGGCGGCGACGGCAACTGCCCCTGGGTCGGCTCGACCGCACCGGTCTCCACCCGGGTCTCCCAGGTCATGGCGCAGATGACGAACGCGCAGAAGGTCTCCATCCTGCACGGCAACAACAACTCCTCGCCCTACATCGGCAACATCAGCGGTATCGCCTCGCTGTGCATCCCGGCCATCGGCCTCCAGGACGGCCCGCACGGCGTCGGTGACGGCCTCGGCGGCGTCACCCAGATGCCCTCGGCCAACCTGTCGGCGGCCACCTGGGACAACGCGCTGGAGCAGCAGTACGGCGCCGCGATCGGCCAGGAGTTCGCGGGCAAGGGCGTGCAGGTCGCACTCGGCCCGACACTCAACATCGTGCGCGACCCGCGCTGGGGCCGGTCCTTCGAGACCTTCAGCGAGGACCCGTACCTCAACGGGCAGATGGCCACCGCCGACATCAAGGGCATCCAGAGCCAGGGTGTGATGGCCGAGATGAAGCATGTGGCCGTCTACAACATCGAGAACCCGGCGGGCACGGTCGTCGTCGACAAGCGGACGATGCAGGAGCTGTACCTGCCGGCCTTCCAGGCGGCGGCGCAGCAGGGCGCGCCCGCCGCGGCGATGTGCGCGTACAGCATCGTCAACAGCGTCCCGGCGTGCCAGAACCCGGACCTGATGAACACCGGGCTCTACCAGCAGGCGAACTTCGGCGGCTTCATCACCAGCGACTGGGGCGGCACCCACTCCACGGTGGAGTCGGCCAACGCCGGACTCACCGTGGAGATGCCCAACGGGTACTTCTTCGCTGACTTCCTGGCCCAGGCCGTCGCCGCCGGGACGGTCAGCCAGGCCACGCTGGACACCATGGTCAGCAGGCTGCTCACGCAGTACTTCGCCTTCGGCCTGTTCGACAAGGCGCCCAGCGGCAACCGCGACGCCACCGTGACCACCCCGGCGCATGTGCAGGTCGCGCTCCAGGGCGCGGAGGAGGGCACGGTCCTGCTCAAGAACAACGGCATCCTGCCGCTGTCCACCGCCACCACCAAGTCGATCGCGGTGATCGGCTGGGACGGCGGCGCGGGCGTGCAGTCCATCGGCGGCGGCAGCGCCACCGTCACCAGCTCCGGCACGGTCTGGCCCATCACCGGCATCCAGAACCGGGTCGCGGGCACCGGCACCACCGTCCAGTACAACGACGCGACCAACCTGGACTCCGCGGTGTCGCTCGCGCGCGGCTCCGATGTCGCGATCGTCTTCGCGAGCGACAACTACGGCAACGAGGAGCACGACACCACCACGCTGGACCTGCCGAACAACGGCGGCAGCACGGTCAAGCAGAACGACATGATCGCGCAGGTCGCGGCGGCCAACCCACACACCATCGTGGTGCTCAACAACAACTCGGCGATCAACATGCCGTGGCTGAACCAGGTCGCGGGCGTCTTCGAGGGCTTCTACCCCGGCCAGCAGATCGGCACGGCGATGGCGGCGCTGATCTTCGGCGACGTCAACCCGTCCGGGAAGCTGCCGGTCACCTTCCCGAAGTCGATCGCCGACGTGCCCGCCAACACCCCGGCCCAGTGGCCCGGCACCAACGGGCAGGTGCAGTACAGCGAAGGCCTGAACGTCGGCTACCGGTGGTACGACGCCAAGAACATCGAGCCGCTCTTCCCGTTCGGCTTCGGGCTGTCCTACACCACCTTCGGCTACAGCAACCTCCAGGTCGGGGCGCTCAGCGGCGG
>NZ_JBSGHL010000014.1:0-168474 GCF_053604375.1 Streptomyces sp. NPDC004031
GGCAGTTGGTGCCGTCACCACTCGCATCCACCGCGCCGGATGCGCTGACCTGTGCGTTCAGGTTGAGCGGTCATCAACGCCGGAGAACGGTGCGGCCGGACCGGCCGGCCCTTTCGTCACCGTTCGCCCCGGGGGGCGGGGGGTGTTACGGGTAGCTGGTCAGGTCGGTCACCTGGTGGCCGCTGTTGACGGCGGCCCCGGTGCTGTTGATGACATGGCTGATGGTGCCGGTGCCGCCCAGCGAGACGGTCACCATGTCGTGGAAGCGCACGCCGGAGGTGTCGGGCACCTGGAAGGCGTTGGCGGAGACCACCGAGGGGTTGGCGCTGAAGTAGCAGTAGCTGCCCAGCCCCCACGCCTCGTGGCTGGTGACCGACGGGGCGACCTTGTAGGCGGGGTAGCCCTGGGACGAACCGTTCATCCAGGAGGCCTGGTTGGGCGGGTCGTAGGGCATCTCGTTCTGGAAGAAGTACGTCCGCCCGCCGTTGCCGTTCCAGACGACCTGCGTCTTCTGGAAGTGCTCGACGAACAGGCCGTACGCCGTGACGTTCGCGCCGTTGACGATCAGTCCGGTGTCGGCGGTGTTGGTGCCCCAGCCGACGGTGCCGCCGTTGCCGTGGTCGGCGCGCCAGATCCAGGTGTGGTCGATGATCGTGTTGCTGCTGTTGATCACCAGGGAGTTGACGGCCTTGCCGACGGTCGCGCCGCCGATGCGGAAGAAGACGTCGGACAGGCTCACCGGGTCGGCCGCGTGCGCGGCGGACGAGCCTGCCGGACCGATCTGCATCAGCTGCTGCGAGCTGGTGGTGCCCGCGTCGATGAGCAGGCCGGCCAGCTTGATGCCGTCGACGTCCGCGGTGCTGACCGCGGTGATCCCGTTGTCCGGCACCAGGGTGGCCAGGCCCAGGCCCAGCACGACGGTGTCCGGACGGGTGACGTTCAGCGTCTGGTCGAGGTGGTAGACGCCCGGGGTGACCAGCAGGTTCTTGCCCGCCGCGAGGGCCGCGTTCATGTCGGCGGCGGTCGCGCCGGGCTTGGCGACGTAGAACTGGTCCAGCGGCAGCGACTGGCCCTGCGGGGTCTTGCCGCTCCAGGTGGTGCCGGAGGCGTTGGACTGCAGCGCGGGCACGAAGACCTGGTACTTGCCCGACCCGTCGACGTACAGGAACGGCTTCTCGCGGATGGTGGGCGAGGAGGCGACGTTCGTGTAGGTCGGGAAGGACTGGGCGGGGGCGCCCTGGTCGCCGACGAAGACCATGTTCCAGTTGGAGCCGGACCAGCTGCCCATCGTCGAGTCGCGGGTCAGGAACTGCTGCTGGGAGCCGGAGCGGATCTGGCCGTCGACCTTGGTGTCGGCGATGAAGCCGCCGCTGGACCAGCCGCCGTCGTCCAGCGCCAGGTTGCCGCGCACGTGCATGCGCCGGTAGGGCGCCGCTTGCGAGACCGCCCAGCGGTCGCTGCCGCCGGTGGGGTTGACGGACATGTTCTCGGCGTCGCGCCAGAAGTTCTGCGTGGCGTTGCCGCCGAACCAGTCGGCCTCGGCGTGCACGGCGCCGTTGATCGTCACGTCGTCGGGGCTCAGGCCCAGGCCCGCGACCTGGGTGTAGAAGCCGACGTTGACGTCCGCGCTGTAGGTGCCGGGCTTGAAGAGCACCGCGTAGCGCTGGCTGCCGAACTGGTTGCTCTGCTGCTGGTTGAAGATCGAGGTGAGCCGGGACTGGATCGAGGACGCGGACATCGACGGGTCGAAGACCACGACGTTCGGCCCGAGGTCCGGGTCGCCGCCGGTGGGCGGGGTGGTGGTGCCGCCGTCCGAGCCGGAGACGGTGAAGGACTGCGCGGCGCTGCCGTTGCACGTGTACTGCTGGAGCTGCACGCTGTCGGCGGTGGACGCGCCGGGCACGTCCAGGCACTTGCCGCTGTTGCGGTTGACGAAGTGGAAGGAGCCGCCGCCCTCGGCGACCGGCAGCCATTGCTGGTTGGCGCCGCCGCCGTACAGCCACAGCTGGGTCTTCGCGCTGTCGGCGGTGGACACGTCGGTGACGTCCCACACCTGGTTCGCGGCGGAGCCGGCGCCGACGCGGTAGTAGCCGCTGTCGGTGGCGGTGAACTGCCACTGCTGGGCGCCGCTGCCGTTGCACGTGTACTGCTGGACGGCGGTGCCGTTGGCGGTGGCGGCGGCGCGGGCGTCCACGCACTTGCCGCTGCCGACGTTGGTCACCGAGGCCGGTGCGGCGGGGATGGTCGCGGCTGCCGCGCCGGGCGCGGCGGCCAGGGCGAGCCCGGCACCGGCCGGGAGGAGCAGGGCGGCCACGAGGGCTGCGGTTCGTCTGCGGTGGGGGCGGGGGCGGATGTGCGTGCCGGGCCCGGTGGAAACCTGGGTCACACGTCTCTCCTCGGTCGCGTTGTGGGGTCGCGATGCGGAGTGGACGCTAGGGGCGCACCTGTCGGCGCGTCAATACACATCAAAAAATAAGTCGTGAATTATGCGGGGCGACAGAGGGCCGGACCTTCCGGTCCGGCCCTGTGAGCTGCCCTTCCGGGCGGCCCGGCGTGCGTCAGCTGTCGAGGGTGCCGGTCGCCAGCAGCCCGATGAGGACGAAGCCGATGACGATCCGGTAGATCACGAACGAGTTGAACGAGTGCCGCGCCACGAACCGCAGCAGCCATGCGATGGAGGCGTAGGCGACGACGAACGACACCAGCGTGCCGACCGCGAGCGCGCTCGCGCTCACCCCGCCGCCGGTGGCGTCCTTGAGCTCGTACAGACCGGCGCCGGTGAGCGCGGGCAGGCCGAGGAAGAACGACAGCCGGGTGGCCGCCATCCGGTCCAGGTCGCGGATCAGCGCGGTGGAGATGGTCGCGCCCGAGCGGGAGAAGCCGGGGAAGAGCAGCGCCAGGATCTGCGACGTACCGACGTACATCGCGTCCTTTATGGTGACCTCGTCCTCGCCGCGCTTGAACCGGGCCATCTGCTCGGCGGCCCACATCACCAGGCTGCCGACGATCAGCGACAGGGCGACGACCCACAGCGATCCCAGCGGGCCGTCGATGAGCGACTTGGCCGCCAGCCCGACGATCACGATCGGGATCGTGGAGTAGATCACCCACCAGGTGAACTTGTAGTCGTGGTTGTCCCGCTCGTTGCGGTTCGTCAGCCCGCGCAGCCACGCGGAGACGAACCGCATGATGTCCTTGAAGAAGTACACGAACACCGCGGCGATGGCGCCGACCTGGATCACCGCGGTGAAGGCGACGACGGACTTGTCGTCGACCTTGATGTTCATCAGGCCCTCGGCCATCTTCAGATGCCCGGTGGAGGAGACCGGCAGGAACTCGGTCACTCCTTCCACGACTCCGAGAATGACGGCCTGGCCGACGCCGATGGCACTCATGTGGGTGGTGGTCCTGTCCCCTGGTCCGCCGGTGATCAGCCGGCCCGCTGGTGACGACTACACATGCGTAGACGTCCGGTGGCGACTCTAGAGGATCGGCGGCCGGACCCCGAATCCGGGGAGGTCCGGCCGCCGTGCTGCGGGACAGGCCAGTCCGCTACGTCACGGTCCGCTACGTCAGCAGGCGCCGAGGTCCTGCCACACGCCCCACTCACCGGTGGTGCCGGGCTCCTCGCCCGTCGTCCACCACTTGGCCTTCCAGGTGTGGCCGTTGTGGGAGACGGTGTTGCCGCCGACGTAGACCGCCGAGCTGGTCCACGGGGCCGCGGTGCAGGCGGTCGTGCCGCCGGTGACGGTCAGCGTGAACGTCGCGTTGTGCGCGGCGCCGGAGGCGGTGCCCGTGATGGTGAGGGTGTAGGTGCCGGAGACGGCGGCGGCGGTCGTGGACACGTTCAGCGTCGCGTTGCCGCCCGCGGTGACCGAGCCGGGGCTGACCGAGGCGGTGACGCCGGCCGGCGCGCCGCTCACGCTCAGGTTCACCGACTGCGCGGCGCCCGCGGTGACGGCGGTGTGCACACTGGAGGTGGTGGAGCCGCCCGCCGCGACGGTCGCGGAGGCCGGGGACAGCGACACCGAGAAGTCGTTGGTCGGCGGTGTGGTGGTGCCGCCGCTGTTGAACGCCGCGAAGGTGTGGCTGAACTGCCAGGTGCTCTGCGCGATGCCGGAGCAGGTGTCGGAGCCGCCCTGGCCGGGGCAGCCGCCGTTGTCGCGCTGGAGCGCCCAGAAGGACAGCGTGTTGACGCCCTTGCTGACCGCCCAGTTGTAGACCTGGGTGGCGTCGGCGGTGGTGAACGTCTCGGCGGCGCCGAAGTCGTCGATGCCGGGCATCTCGATGATGCCGACCATGTTCCAGATCTGCGCGTCGGTCTTCGACGTGTAGAGCTTGGCCAGCTGGTCGTGCAGGCCCTGGGTGGCGGTCTGGGTGTCGTTCGCCATCTCGTGGGTGGCGTTGTCGTAGTAGTCGAACGTCATGAGGTTGACGACGTCGACGTTCACGCCGTTGGAGATGGCGTTCTTGATGACCGACAGGCCCGAGCCGTCGCCGGCGGTGCCGGTCGTCAGGCCGTGGGTGGTGGTCGGCAGGGTGTAGGAGATCTGCAGGGTGCGCCCGTTGGCGGCGGCCCAGTCCTGCGTCATCTTGAGCGCCTTGTTGCGGCGGTCGATACCGGCGGCCTTGGTCAGCGAGTTGTCCTCGATGTCCATGTCCAGCCGGCTGATGTCGTAGGTGCTGACGACCTTCTCGTAGGCCGCGGCGATCGAGGCGACGTCGGTGCAGCTGTCGGCGATCTCGGTGCCGGTGTTGTCGGCCGTGAAGCCGCCGAAGGACGGGATGACGTCGCCGCCGCCGGCCTGGATGGTGTCGATGTCGGCACCGAAGTTGGCCTGGCTGATCGGCATCGAGCTGTCGCCGTTCCAGTACGGCGTGCAGGAGCCGACCGACGGGGTCTGGATGAAGGCCATCGTCAGGTACTTGTTGCCCGACGCGGCGGCCAGGCCGGAGAGGCTGTCGCCGTTCCAGGCCTCGAAGTACGGCGCCGAGAGGTGCTGGGGCAGCGGGGTGGCCGCGTGGGCGGCGCCGCCGCCGGTCAGGGCCAGCCCTGCGGTGGCGGCTGCGGTGGCGAGTCCGGTGAGCAGTGCGCGTGCTCGCCCTCTGCGGACGGGTCCGGTCATGGACCGCGCTCCTTCCAGGTGGGGGGATCAGCAGACGGCGGCCTGCTGGTCTGGACCAATACTGTTGGTCCAGACCACTCGACTGTCAAGAGTCCTAACAGATAATGGAGTTGGACCACCCGGGTGCGGAATTCCGGCGTTCACGGCCTTTCCGGCAGCCCCCGGACAGCGGTCACCGCCGCGCCCGGACGCCCGGACGCGGCGGTGACCTCGGCTGATCGTGCGGGCCGCGGGTCAGCGGCCCCAGCTGGTGAGCGCCAGTGCGGGCACGAACCGCAGGGCGTCGACCGAGCCGACACCGGTGGCCATGTCGTAGCCCTTCACCGCGGTGTAGCCGGGAACCCCGCCGTAGGTGTTGTTCGTCCCGTCCGCGACGTCCACGACGCCGGTGAACTTCGGGTTGCCCTTGGCGAGCGCGTACAGCGCCTGGTGGATGTCGCCCACCCGGTGCCCGCCGTACTGGTCGGCCAGCGCCACGATGCCGGAGAACAGCGGGCTCGCCTCGCTCGTGCCGCCGTAGACGTCCCAGCCGGTCGCCGTCGGGTCGTAGCTGGAGTAGACCCAGGCGCCGCCGTCCACGGCCGCGGCCATCGAGATGTCCGGGGTGCCGCGCCGCGCCCCGACCGTGTTCTTGACGCCGTTCTGGTACGACGGCCGGGCGAAGACGTGCGACTGCCCGCCGCCGCCCGCCCCGTAGTCGTTGTACACGCTGTCCGGCGCGGTGCGGGCGCCCGCCGCGTCCAGGTGCAGCTGGGTGCCGCCGATGGAGGTGACCAGCGGGTCGGCCGAGGGCCAGGAGTTGACCTGGTACGGGTAGTCGCCCGAGCCGTCCTCGACCGCGTCGGTCGCGCCGTCGTCTCCGGAGGAGGCGAGCACCGTCACACCGTGCCGGGCCGCGTCCTGGAAGGCGTAGCGCAGGCCCTGGATGCTGGAGAAGTCGCCCTTGTCGAAGCCGGGGAAGGTGTTCTCGGTCGCCCCGAAGCTCTGGGTGATGACGTCGCCCACGTTGTGGTCGATCAGGTACTTCTCGGCATCCATCATCTCCGGCAGGCCGACGACGCCCTCGGTCTCGGCGACACCCGTCTCGACCAGCACGATCTTCGCGTCGGGCGCGACGGCGTGCGCCATCTCGACGTCCAGCGTGGACTCGCCGGCCCAGCCGGTGTGGTCGGGGTTGGTCGGGTCGAACGGCGGCACGTCGCCCCACTTGACGACCTGCACCTTGCTGCTCTTGATGCCGAACTGGGCGCTGTAGACGTCCAGGTCGTGCTGGATCGTCGGCGAGCCGAACGAGTCGACGATCACGATCGTGCGGCCCTTGCCCGTGACGCCCGCCCGGTAGAGCGGGTTGAGGTCGTACGCCTGGCGGTACTGCAGCGGGGTGTAGCAGTTGATGCCCCACTGCGCCTGGCACTGCGCCAGCGTCAGCGGGCTGCTGACGCCGTGCACCAGCCGGTGACCGGTGACCGCGGGCACCGCCCTGGCGGCGGGCCCGTGGGCGGCGGGCGCGGAGGCGGTGGCACCGCCGGCCGGAGCGGCGGTCAGCACGGCGGCGGTGAGGGCGGTGGCCCCGGCCGCGGCGACCGCTGCGGAGCGCGGGCGGAATCTGCGCATGGACTCTCCCTGGGTGGAGGACGACCGCACGAGACGGATGACTGATCACATCGGAGAGATCATGCCCAGGACAAGAGTGCCTCCCGGATTCCCGCAGCTCGCTTTACCCGGATGGCCCTCCTTTTGCCGGGCCTTGACCAGGGCATGACGGTATGTCGGGCGGACGGGCGCCGGACGCGCCGTCAGGACACGATGTCCTTGGTGCGAAAGCCCCGGAACGCCAGCGCGGTCAGCACCACGGCGTACGAGACCGACACCGACATGCCCTGCAGCATGGAACCCCACTCCAGGTCCGGCTGGAGCGCGTCGGCCCAGGAGAACTGCCAGTGCGCGGGCAGCACGTCCCGCCACGAGCCCAGCGCGGTCACCGCGTCCAGCACGTTGCCGACGATCGTCAGCCCGACCGCGCCGCCCACCGCGCCGAGCGGCGCGTCGGTCCTCGTCGACAGCCAGAACGCCAGTGCCGCGGTGACCAGTTCGCTCACGAAGATGTACGCCACCGCGATCGCCGCCCGCGGCAGCGCGTCACCCGCCGCGAGCGCCCCGCCGGTGGGCAGCTCCAGATCGCCCCAGCCGTACGCGACCGTGCCCGCGGCGAGCGCCACCGCGGGCAGCAGCACGACGGCCGCCGCGCTGAAGCCGAGCGCGACGGTGAACTTCACGCCCAGCAGCCGGGTCCGCGGCACGGGCGCGGCCAGCAGGTAGCGCAGGCTCGACCAGCCCGCCTCCGAGGCGACGGTGTCGCCGCAGAACAGCGCGACCGGCACCACCAGCACGAAACCGGCCGACACGAACAGGCACGTCGCCGCGAAGTTGCCGCCCGAGGCCGTCGCGGTGTCGATCAGCGTCGGCCCGTTGCGGCCCTCCTTGGGGGTGCCGCCGATCGCGAAGGCGATGATCAGGACGAAGGGCAGCGCGGCCAGCAGCCCGAACACCACCATCGTGCGCCGCCGGCGCAGCTGCCGCCGGGCCTCGACGCGCAGCCGCAGCGTACGGCCGGGCCGGTAGCCCTCGGCGGTGTCCCGCCGCGGCACCGCGGCGGGCGGCGGCGCGGGAGCGGGTACGGGTGCGGGCGGGGCGGCGCTCATGCCGAGCCTCCGATCAGGGTCAGGAAGGCGTCCTCCAGCCGGCGGTGCGGCCCGACCCGGGCCACCGGCACGTCCAGCCGGACGAGTTCGGCCACGAACTGCGCCGACGTCAGCCCGTCCAGCACCGCGAGCACGCCGTCCTCGGCGCGTACCGCGGTGGCCACCCCGGGCAGCCCCGCGACCTTGTCGACGACGTCCTGCGGCATCTCGCCGTCCACGCCGACCAGCACGGTGTCCGCCGAGCCGACGATCTCGGCGACGGGCCCCGACGTGACCAGCCGGCCGCGGTCCATCACCACCAGGTGCGTACAGCTCTGCTCGACCTCGGCCAGCAGGTGGCTGGAGACGATGACGGTGCGCCCGCCGGCCGCGTAGCGGATCATCACCTCGCGCATCTCGCGGATCTGCGGCGGGTCCAGGCCGTTGGTCGGCTCGTCGAGGATCAGCAGATCCGGCAGGCCCAGCATGGCCTGGGCGATGGCGAGCCGCTGCCGCATGCCCTGCGAATAGGTGCGCACCGCGCGCTCCAGCGCGTCGCCGAGGCCCGCGATCCGCAGCGCCTCGGCCATGTGCGCGTCGCCCGGCGGGCGGCCGGTGGCCTGCCAGTACAGATCCAGGTTGGCGCGGCCGGTCAGGTGCGGCAGGAAGCCGGCCCCCTCGACGAAGGCGCCGAGCCGCGACAGCACCGGCGCGCCCGGCCGCACCGCCTCGCCGAAGACCCGGATCTCGCCCTCGTCCGGGTGGATCAGGCCCATCAGCATGCGCAGCGTGGTGGTCTTGCCCGCGCCGTTCGGCCCGAGCAGCCCGAGCACCTGTCCGGGCTCGACCCGGAAGGACAGGTCGCGCACCGCGTAGCGGTCGGCGGACTTCGCGTAGCGCTTGCTCAGCCCGGTGATCTGGAGCGGGACCGCCGCGAGCGCGGGATCGGCGGGGCGCGGCCGCACCCGGCGCCGCCCGGTCACCAGCAGCGCCGCGGCGGCGAGCAGCGCGGCCGGCGGCAGCGCCCACGTCCACCAGGGCAGCGGCCCGGCGGCGTCGGACAGCTCGGTGTCGACCGGCACGGTCAGCTGCGGCCCGGCCAGCGCCACCGTCACCGACGCGGCGGCCGCGGGCGAGGCGTACCCCAGGTCGGTCGTGGCCACCACCAGCCGCAGCCGGTGACCGGCGGCGAAGTCGTGGTCCACGGCGGGCAGTTGCAGCGTCACCAGGCTGCCGCCCGGCGCCCCGGCGACCCGTACGGGCGCGGCGAGCCCGGCGGGCAGCGTCTGCTTGCCGCCCGGCGTGACGTCGTAGAGCTTGCCGAAGAGCACCACGTCGGGGGCCTTCGTGGTCACCCGCAGGGTCACGGTGGGCGCGCCGGTCAGATGGGTGTGGGCGGGCAGCCGCGCGGAGTCGAAGCTCGCGAACTGCCCCGGCATGTCGGTCGACAGGCTCGCGCCCAGCGACGACAGGGAGCTGAGCGCACCGGCGCCGGGCACCGCGGAGATCGCCGGCGGCGAGCCGCCCGCGGGGCTGAGGACCCGCTGCGGGCCGCCGGTCAGGGTGAACCGGGGGGCCGAGGTGCCCTCCAGGCCCGGGTAGGAGCCGGCCGTGGCGCCGCGCAGCACCACACTGCCGTCGGTGGAGTTCAGGCCTCCGGTGCGGGTGACGCGGAAGGCCGGGCCGGTGTCCGCGCCCTTGTCGCCCTTGAGGTAGCGGTCGAACCACGCGGTGACCCGGCGGTCGATCCGGGCGTCCTCGGTGTCGCCGCCGTCGTGCCCGCCCGCGATCCAGTCGACGGCCACGGGCGCGCCGCCCGCCCGCAGCGCGGCGGCCGCCGCGTCGGACTGCGCGAGCGTGAAGAGCGAGTCGGTCTGGCCCTGCACGATGAGCGCGGGCACCTTGATCCGGGACGCGACCGCGACGGGGCTGAGCGCCGTGAGCTGCGCGGTGGCCGCCGCGTCGGGGCGGCCGGCCTGCGCGACACGCTGGTAGAGGGCGCAGATCTGCGGTGTGAAGCGGCCGCACACCGGGTCGCTCGCGGCGGCCGCGGTCGCCGGCGCCCGAGCCTCGGCCGCCGTCGGGGCCTTCCCCTGCTGCCCGCCCGTGCCGACGCCGGGCAGCTGGGTGGCACCGGAGGAGAAGAAGATGCCGGCCCAGAGCTTCTTGTAGACGCCGTCCGGGAAGAGCGCGTCGGCGAGGTTCCAGTACGTCTCGCGGGGCGCGATCGCGTCGATCCGGTGGTCGTACCCGGCGGCCAGCAGCGACACCGCGCCGCCGTACGACACGCCCGTGACGCCGACCCGGGGGTCGCCGGGCGCGTCGAGCCGGACCTCGGGGCGGGCGGCGAGCCAGTCGACGAGCCGGCTGACGTCGGCGACCTCGCCGTCCCGCGCGTTGAGGCCGATCTGCCCGCCGGACGCGCCGAAGCCGCGCGCCGACCACGTCAGGACCGCGTAGCCGTGCCGGGCCAGCGACTCGGCCTGGCCGCGCACCTCGTCCTTGCTGCCGCCGAAGCCGTGGCCGAGCAGCACCGCGGGTCTGCGGCCGCCGCCGCCCGCGGTGAAGTAGGAGGTGTCCAGGCGTACGCCGCCCGCGCCGGTGAGCATCGCGTCCGAGCGGTGCACCGCGGGCCCGCCGCCGTCCGCCGCGGCGGTACCGACCGCCGCACCGCCCGCCACGAGCACCGCGAGCGCCCCCGCGCCGGCCAACCACCGCCTGCGCCGCGGCCATCGGAGATCCATCCCACGATCCTAGGCGGGCGGAATGCGCGGGCCGTGGACGGGGCGGGGCGTTCCCCGCGATTCCCCGGCTTTTCACAACGTGCGGCGCCCGGCCGGGAAGGGCCGGGCGCCGCACGCGGGGTCAGATCTGGGTGACCGGGCGCATCGCCATGCCCTCGGTGAGCGCCCAGCCGTACAGGCGCGCCGCGTCGTCGTAGGAGACGGAGTCGAGGCCGTCGGGCAGGTCGAAGATGAGGGTGCCGTTGAGCTCGGTGCCGTCGCCGGAGACCAGGGTGGCGGTGAAGCGGTCGGACCGGTCGTACTCCGCCTCGCCGCCCTCGTCGGCGCCGAAGACGTACAGCCCGGCGTACGCCTTGCCGCCGCCCGGGACGACCAGCGGCTCGGTGTTCTGCTCGCCCAGCGTCCGCACGATGTCGGCGTCGTTGCCGGCCCCGAGCCGCACCTGCGGGGACTCGTTGAGGACGCACGGGGTCCTGGTGCCGTTGGTGACGGTCAGCAGGAAGTGCCGCGGGGTGTCCCCCGACGGGTCCTTGAGCTCGACCGCGGTGTTCAGCTCGGTGACCTGGCAGTCCTTGTACTTCGTGCCGTTGCCGCCGCTGGTCTCGCCGGTGTCCCCGACCTGCTCGCTGGGCGTGGCTTTGGCGGTCCCGGTGCCGGTGCCGGAGTCGGCGGTGGTCGCCGTGGCCCGCGGTGTGCCCGTGCCGGTCGACGCCGGGCTCGACGGGCCCGCGGCGTCGTCGTCGCCCTGGCAGGCGGTGACCGTCAGCAGCGCGGCGACCGCCGCGGCCCCCAGGAGGGCGCCGCGCAGGCCCCGGCGCGCCGGACCGGTTCTGGCCGTCTTCGTGTTCATGTGGTGATCCCGTTCCCCCGAGACCGGCCCCGAGGACCGGTACGTCTGCAACCGACCCGGCAATTGTGACCTCGGCGCCCGCCCGGCTCCCGGCGACCGCGCGTTTGTTACGCCCCGCGCACCAACTGGCAGCGCGCGCGTGACCCTTGCCGCGGGCGGGGGACCGCCGCCGCTGCCGGGGGCGCTGTCGGTGGCCCGCGGTACGGTGCGGGAAAGGATGCGACGGGACGGGAGGAAAGGCGCATGAAGGGCACGCTGACCGCGGCGCAGCGCCGCGCGCTCACCGGATCCGACCCGGTGACCGGGCGGCTGGCCGCGCGCGCCGACGTGTGCGCCGCACTGGCCGCCCACGGGCTCGCCGTCCGCCACGGACGCAGCGGCCACCACGGCTACTACCTCACACCGGAGGGCCTGCGGCTGCGCGCCGGCCTGACGGCGCCCCGGCCCGACGTCCCGCCGCCCGGCCGCCCCGCACCCGCCGCCGACACCTTCGCGGCCGACGACGGTACGGGGACGGGCCCGCCCGGCGGCCCGCGCCGCGCCGCCGAGGTGGCGACCGCGTGGGAGGGCCTGCTGCGGATCAGGTCGCTGCTGCTCGACGGGGCGACCGGCGCGCCCGCGCCCTGGGAGCGGGAGCGTCCGGTGCACGCCGTCGCCCTCGCCCTGGAGGCCGCCGGCTGCCCTCCCGCCCGGCCCGGCTCCCCGGGTTACGCCGTGACGGCCGCCGGTGAGCGGGACGGCGAGCCGCGGGTCGCCTGGCGCGGCGCCGCGGACGGGACGGCGGCGATACGGGCGCTCGCCCGCTGCGCCGGACTGCTCGGCCGGTACGGCTGGCAGTGCACCGAGCACCGCACGCGCGAGGGCGAGCCCTTCCTGCTGGTCTCCCCCACCCGCGCCCGCTGAGCGCGGAAGGTCCGGTGCGGCCGCCTTCACCGGCGGCGGGGAGGCGGATTAAGGTCGTTGACCATGGAATACCGTCACCTCGGCCGCAGCGGCCTGATCATCAGCGAGATCGCTTACGGCAACTGGCTCACCCACGGCTCCCAGGTGGAGGAGGACGCCGCCACCGCGTGCGTGCGCGCGGCCCTGGACGTCG
Organism: Streptomyces sp. NPDC004031; assembly: GCF_053604375.1. Classification (NCBI taxonomy): domain Bacteria; kingdom Bacillati; phylum Actinomycetota; class Actinomycetes; order Kitasatosporales; family Streptomycetaceae; genus Streptomyces; species Streptomyces sp. NPDC004031. The sequence continues at coordinate 12,498 of NZ_JBSGHL010000014.1, forward strand.
GCATCACCACCTTCGACACCGCGGACGTCTACGCGGGCACCCGCGCGGAGTCCGTCCTCGGCCGCGCGCTGAAGGGCGAGCGGCGCGAGGGCCTGGAGATCTTCACCAAGGTCTTCTGGCCCACCGGCCCCGGCCACAACGACCGCGGCCTGTCCCGCAAGCACATCATGGAGTCCATCGACAACTCCCTGAGCCGTCTGCAGACCGACTACGTCGACCTCTACCAGGCGCACCGGTACGACCGCTTCACCCCGCTGGAGGAGACGATGGAGGCCTTCGCCGACGTCGTGCACTCCGGCAAGGCGCACTACATCGGCGTGTCGGAGTGGACCGCCGACCAGATCCGCCGCGCCCACGCGCTGGCGCGCGAGCTGCGGATCCCGCTGGTGTCCAACCAGCCGCAGTACTCGGCGCTGTGGCGGGTCATCGAGGGCGAGGTCGTGCCGACGTCGGAGGAGCTGGGCATCGGCCAGGTCGTCTTCTCCCCGATCGCCCAGGGCGTCCTCACCGGCAAGTACGTGCCGGGCGAGCAGCCCCCGGCCGGTTCGCGCGCCACCGACGACAAGGGCGGCGCCAACATGATCGGCCGCTGGATGCGCGACGACGTGCTCGCCCGGGTGCAGGAGCTGAAGCCCGTCGCGGCGGAGGCGGGCCTGAGCCTGGCGCAGCTCGCGGTCGCGTGGGTGCTCCAGAACAAGAACGTCTCGGCCGCGATCGTGGGCGCCTCGCGCCCCGAGCAGGTGGGCGAGAACGCGAAGGCGGCAGGCGTGAAGCTGGACGCCGAGGTGATGGAGCGCATCGAGTCGGTCCTCGCCCCGGTCGCGGAGACCGACCCGCTGAAGGTCTACGAGAACGTCCCCACCAAGCGCCCCTGACCCCGGGGGGTCGGCTCGGTACGGCGTCCCGGTCCGCCCGCGCGGCGGCCCGGGGCGCCGGTCAGACCTTCACCCCGTGGGCGCGCAGGAAGTGCAGCGGGTCGATGTCGTCGCCGTACACCGGGCCGGTGCGGATCTCGAAGTGCAGGTGCGGGCCGGTGGCGTTGCCGGTGGAGCCGGAACGGGCGATGCGCTGGCCCTCGGTGACCTGCTGGCCGACCTTGACGGAGATCTGCGACAGGTGGCCGTACTGGCTGTAGTGCCCGTCCGGGTGCCGGATGACCACCTGGTAGCCGTACGAGCCGCCCCACCCGGCGCTGACGACCTTGCCCGAGGCCACCGCGTGCACGGCGGTGCCGGTCGGGACCAGGAAGTCCTGGCCGGTGTGGTGGCCGCTGGCCCAGTGGCTGCCGGACGCCTCGTAGCCGGTGCCGAGCGCGGCGTGCACCGGCAGCGCCCAGCCGGTGGTGTGCCGGACGGCGGCGGTCTCGACGGTCTTCTTCTGCGCGGGCTTCGCGGCCGGTTTGGCGGCGGGCTTGGCCGCGGGCTTCGCGGCGGGCTTGGCTGCCGGTTTGGCTGCCGGTTTGGCCGCGGGTTTCACGGTGGGCCTCGCGGCCGGTTTCGCCGCGGGCCGCGGCTTCGCGGGCGGGGCGTCCAGGGCGAGCCGCTGGCCGGGGAGGATGAGGTCGGGGTTGTCGCCGACGACGCCGCGGTTGTCGGCGTACAGGCGCGGCCAGCCGCCCTTGACGTGCTGGTCGGCGGCGATCCCGGAGAGGGTGTCGCCGTGCACGACCGTGTAGTGCTCCTGCCCGGTGGACTTCCCCGGCACCGCGGCGGGCTTCTTCACCGTCTTCTTCGGCTGCGCCTTCGCGGGCGCCTTCGGGGTGTGCGCCGTGGTGTGCGCCGTCACGGGACGCGTCTTCGACGCGGGTACGTGCACGGTGTGCGAGGCGGTGGCCACCTCGCGGGTGAGCCCGGCACGCCGGGAGCACACCGGCCAGGCACCGGGGCCCTGGCTGCGCAGCACCCGCTCGGCCACGGCTATCTGCTCGTTCCTGGTGGCCAGGTCGGCGCGCGGGGCGTACGCGCCGCCGCCGAAGGACTTCCAGGTGGAGGACGTGAACTGGAGCCCGCCGTAGTAGCCGTTCCCGGTGTTGACGTGCCAGTTCCCGGAGGATTCGCAGTTGGCGACCTTGTCCCACACCCCGGTGGACTCGGCGTGGGCCGTGCTCATGCCGATGAGCGGCAGCGCCAGGCCGGCACCGCCCGCGGTGACGGTCAGCGAGGCCTGCGAGACCCGGCTCGGGCGGTAGCGGCGGTGGCGTCCGCGTAAGGCCATGGAAGGCGTCCTCTCCGGACCGGCCCGGCACCGTGACACCGGGCTGCCATACGCCCGAATTGCCGGGCGGGCACAGAGTAGGCCCGCCCCGGGCGCGCCACAAGGGCGCATCCGGCACCGCCGCCGCGCTCCCCTCGCCCCGGGAATGCCCGGCCGGGGTGAGCGTTGGAAGGAGAGTGAGTTCCGTACTGCGCGACACGCCCTTCTCGATACTGGACCGCTCCCGGGTCCGGGAGGGCGCGGACGGCCCGCAGGCACTGCGGGACACGGTGGCGCTGGCCCGGGAGGCCGAAGCGCTGGGCTACCACCGCTTCTGGGTCTCCGAGCACCACTCCGTGCCCGGCGTCGCGGGCTCCGCGCCCACCGTGCTGGCCGCCGCCGTCGCCGCGGCGACCTCCCGGATCCGGGTGGGCACCGGCGGGGTGATGCTCCCCAACCACCGGCCGCTGGTGGTCGCCGAGCAGTTCGGCGTGCTCGAAGCGCTCCACCCGGGGCGGATCGACATGGGCCTCGGCCGCTCCGTGGGCTTCACCGGCGGCGTACGGCGGGCCCTCGGCCACGGCAAGGACGCGGCCGAGGACTTCGACGCGCAGGTCGCCGAACTGCTCGGATGGTTCACCGGCGAGCAGCCCGCCTACCCCGGGGTGCACGCGTGGCCCGCGGAGGGCCTGCGGCCCGCGCCCTTCCTGCTGGCCACCGGCAGCGGCGCGGACCTGGCCGCGCGGCTCGGGCTGCCGCTCGTCATCGGCGCGGTGCGCGGCGAGGACGCGATGCTGCGGGCGGTCGAGGCCTACCGCGCCGGCTTCCGGCCGTCGCGCTGGGCCGCCGCCCCGCACGTCACCCTCTCCGGCACGGTCGCGGTCGCCGACACCCCGGAGGAGGCCCGGCGCCTTCTCCTGCCCGAGGCCTGGTCCACCGCGTACTCCCGCACGCACGGCGCCTTCCCCCCGCTGCCCCCGCCGGAAGCGGTGGAGTCCCGCGCGATGAGCCCCGCGCAGCGGGAGCACTTCGGCGCCGCCCTCACCGGCCACGTCGCCGGCCCCCCGGACGAGGTGGCCGCCGCCCTCACCGCCCTCCTCACCCGCTCGGCGGCCGACGAATTCCTCGTGACGACCAGCACGTATGACCGCCGTCGGCTCCTTGAGTCCCACCGCGCCCTCGCCACGCTCCTCGCCGCCTAGCAACGCCACGACCTCGCGCCTGCGCCGCGGGGCGCCCCGTTTCAGGGCTGCGCCCGCACCGCCGGGCACCCGTTTTTCCGGGCTGCGGCGGCGCCGCCGGGCACCCGTTTTTAGGGGCGCGGGGAACTGCGCGGCCCGCCCCCACCGGCCGGTGGTCCGGATCGGACCGAGCTGCCCCTTTGGGTCGGTTGACTACCCGCGCCCCGGTGGGGGCTGAGCGCGCAGTTCCCCGCGCCCCTAAAAAACGGGCTGCCCCGCGCGGCAGGCGCAGACCCCGCGCCCCTGCGGGGCGCTCCGCGCGGCAGCGCGGACGGGGGACGTGGGCCGGGTGGCGTAGAGGGGCCACCCCTCGGGGTGGGGTACGGGCCTGGTCACCGCGCCGCAAAGGCATTGGCGTTCATACGGTGAACGTATGAGCAACCGCCGCCCCACCCCCCGTATCCCCCACCGCGTCGCCGCCGCGCTCGGCGCGGGCTGCTGCCTCGCCCTGTTCGCGGCCCCCGCCGCCCCCGCGGGTGCCGCGACCGGCGGGACGGGCGACGGCAGCCCGAACGAGGTGATCGGCGGGGCGCTGCTGGGCGAGCCCGGCGTGCACGTGGACCTCCAGGACGGCGCCCCCGACCTGCCGGACGGCATCTCCGCACTGTCCTGGACGGTCTCCGACGCCCGCACCGGCCAGGTGCTCGCCGCCAAGAGCGCGCACCGCGAGCTGCCCCCGGCCTCGACGCTCAAGACGCTCTTCGCGCTGACGGTGCTGCCCCGCTTCCCGGCGGCCGAGACGCACAAGGTCACCGACGAGGATCTGCTGGGCATCGGCGAGGGCAGCAGCCTGGTGGGGGTGCAGCCGGGGCAGACGTACACGGTGGCGGATCTGTGGCGCGGGGTCTTCCTCGCGTCGGGCAACGACGCCGTGCACGTCCTGGCGCACATGAACGGCTCGGTGGCGCAGACGGTGGCGCAGATGCAGGCCAAGGCGCGGATGCTGGGCGCCGACGACACGCACGTGGTCTCGCCGGACGGCTACGACAATCCGGGCCAGGTCTCGTCCGCGTACGACCTGGCGGTCTTCGCCCGCGCGGGGCTGGCAGACCACGACTTCGCCTCGTACGCCTCGACCGCGTCCGCGCAGTTCCCCGGCGGTTACGACGCGCAGGGCGAGTTCGTGAAGTCGTTCGGGATCCAGAACACCAACCGGCTGCTGACCGGTGCTCAGGGCGTGCACCCCTACCCGGGGCTGATCGGTGTGAAGAACGGTTACACCACCAACGCGGGCAACACCCTGGTCGCCGCCGCCAGGCGGGACGGCCGCACGCTCATCGTGACCGTCATGAACCCGCAGTCGGGGCTGCCGCAGGCCGTGTACACCGAGGCGGGCAAGCTGCTGGACTGGGGCTTCGCCGCCGCGGGGCACACCGCGTCGGTCGGCACCCTCAACTCCGCGCCGACCGCCTACCACCTCAAGAGCGTGGCCGCGCAGATCCCGGTGCCCGCCCGGCGGGCGACGCGCCCCGCACCGGCCGAGCACTCCTCCTCCCCGCACGACAACACCTCCACGGCGGCCTGGTCCATCGGCGGCGGCCTGGCGGTGCTCGCGGCCGGCTCCGTCCTGCTGCTGCGCCGCAGGGCGGGCCGCGGCCGCTGACGACCGGACGGGCCCCCGTCCGCCGGGGGCCCGTTCGCGGTGCCGTGCCGACGGCGCCGCGTGCTACAGTGCGAACAGCACTTGTCTGTGCCGCCTTCGTCGCGGCGCCGGTGCCGTTCTCTCCTTCCTTCCCGTCCGGCGGTCCGTCCGTCCGGTCCGGTGGTTCCCTTCCGCGGTCGCGCAGGACGCGTCCGCGCCGGTTCGCCCCCGACGCCCAGGTGACAGGCCTCGGCACGGGCCGCCGGGTGATGTCCGCGGTCCGCGGAGCGTGACGACCCCGCTCGCGCCGCATCCCCCTCCTGCTCCGTCCCTCTTCCGTCCGCGAAAGGACGACGTACATGACCAGCACTCTCGAACGGCCGGACGTCCGGCCCAGGGCGGCCGCCCCCGTGACCGGCGTCCTCGACATCCAGGGCGGCCAGGGCCGCCTCCGCTCCCCCGGGCTGCACCCCGCGCCCGGCGACCTGCACGTGCCCGCCGACCGGATCCGCGCGGCCGGGCTGCGCCGCGGCGACCTGGTGACCGGGCTGACCGGAAAGCCCGGCGCGCTCGGCGAGGTCCAGCTCGTCAACGGCCGGCCCGTGGGCGCGCCGCGGCCGCACTTCGCCGATCTGACGCCGCTGCACCCGGGTGAACGGCTGCGCCTGGAGAGCCCGTCGCTGCGCGGCTCGGGCGCGCTGTCCGGGCGGCTCATGGACCTGTTCGCACCGGTCGGCAAGGGCCAGCGCGGGCTGGTCGTGGCGCAGCCCAGGGCGGGCAAGACCGTGCTGCTGCAGAACGTCGCGGCCGCGATCGCCGCCAACCACCCGGAGTGCGTGCTGATGGTGGTGCTGCTGGACGAGCGGCCCGAGGAGGTCACCGACATGCGGCGCGGGGTGCGCGGCGAGGTGCTGTCCTCGACGTTCGACCGGCCGCCGAAGGAGCACATCGCGCTCGCCGAGCTGGCGGTGGAACGGGCCAAGCGGCTGGTGGAGCTGGGGCAGGACGTGGTGATCCTGCTGGACTCGCTGACCCGGCTGTGCCGGGCGCACAACAACGCCGCCGCGCACGGCGGCCGTACGCTCTCCGGCGGGGTGGACGCGGCGGCGCTGCACGGGCCGAAGCGGCTCTTCGGCGCGGCGCGCCGGACCGAGGAGGCCGGGTCGCTGACGATCCTGGCCACCGCGCTGGTGGACACCGGTTCCCGCGCCGACACCTTCTTCTACGAGGAGTTGAAGGGCACCGGCAACATGGAGCTGCACCTGGACCGCAACCTCGCCGAGCGGCGGGTCTTCCCCGCGGTGGACGTCCTGGCCTCCGGCACCCGGCGCGAGGAACTGCTGCTGCCGCCGCGGGAGTTGCCGGTGGTGCACGGGCTGCGGCAGGCGCTGCACGGGCGTGACGCGCACTCCGCCCTGGACGTGCTGCTGGAGCGGATGCGGCACACGCCCGACAACGCGTCCTTCCTGCGCCAGGTGCAGGGCACGGTCCCGCGCCAGGTCTGAGGCCGCGCCCGGCCGGGTGGGAAATATCCGCTGGACCGTACGCGCGGCCGCCGTCATGATCGCCGTCATGGAGACGACCGGCCCGGCGTCCGGGGGAACGACGCTGGTCGAGGCCTTCCTACAGGACGGCTTCGTGAAGATCGCAGGGGCCTTCGACGCGGCTACCGCCCGCGCGTGCGCCGACCTGCTGTGGCAGGAGACCGGGTGCGACCCCGAGCGCCCGGAGACATGGACGAAGCCGGTGCACCGGGTCGGCTGGATGGCACAGCCGCCTTTCACCGCCGCGGCCGACACCCCCGCTCTGCGTGCCGCGTTCGACCTGCTGGTGGGTCCGGGGCGGTGGGTTCCCCGGCAGGGCCTCGGCTCCTTCCCGCTGCGCTTCCCGCACCGGGACGAGCCGGACGACGCGGGCTGGCACATCGACGGCAGCTACCTGCCCGACGGCGAGAGCTGGTACTTCGCGAACGTCCGCTCACGCGACCGCGCGCTGCTCATGCTCTTCCTCTTCACCGACGTCGCCGAGGACGACGCGCCCACCCGGATCCGCGTCGGCTCCCATCTCGACGTCCCGCGGGTGCTCGCCCCGTACGGCGAGGCGGGCGTCTCGACGCTGCGCTGCGCCCCGGCGACGGTCGCCGCGTCGGACCACCGCCCGGTAGTGCTCGCCACCGGGCGGGCGGGCGACGTGTTCTTGTGCCACCCCTTCCTCGTGCACGCCGCGCAGCCGCACCACGGCACCGCGCCGCGCTTCCTCGCCCAGCCGCCGCTGCATCCCGCGGTGCCGCTGGAGCTGGAGCGGGCCGACGGGGCGTACTCGCCGGTGGAGCTGGCGATACGCCGCGGGCTCGGCACCACGGACGTCGGCTAGCGTCTGATCATGCTGTACGGACGGGACGGGGAGGCCGCCGCGCTGCGCGGCCTGCTGGACGGGGCACGGGACGGGCGCAGCGGGGTGCTGGTGCTGCGCGGCGAGGCGGGCATCGGCAAGACCGCGCTGCTGGAGCACGCGGTCGGCGAGGCCGCCGACATGACGGTGGTACGCGGTTCGGGCGTCGAGTTCGAGGCCGAACTGCCCTTCGCCGGTCTGCAGTTGCTGCTGCGGACGGCGATGGGCGCGGACGGCGCGCTGCCGGAGCCGCAACGGCGGGCGCTGCGGTCGGCGTTCGGGCTCGGCGGCGCGGAAGGGGGCCCGGTCGAGCCGATGTTCGTCGGCCTCGCGGTGCTGTCGCTGCTGTCGGAGCACGCGGCCGACGGCCCGCTGCTGTGCGTCGTGGACGACGCCCAGTGGCTGGACCGGGCGTCCGCCGACGCGCTGCTCTTCGCGGCCCGGCGGCTGGACGCGGAAGGCGTCGCGATGGTCTTCGCCGCGCGCGACGGGGAGGGGGCCTTCCCCGCGCCGGGCCTGCCGGAGCTGCGCCCCGCGCCGCTGGACGAGACGGCGGCGCTGGCACTGCTCGCCGAGCGCGCCGGGCGGGACGAGCCGATGGCGGACGTGCTGCGCCGCCGGGTGCTGGCCGAGGCGCAGGGCAATCCGCTGGCGCTGCTGGAACTCCCGGCGGGGCTGCGGGACGCGGGCGGCGCCGTGGCCGGGCCGGGCGCGCTGCCGCTGACCAGCCGGCTGCAACTGGCCTTCCACGGCAGGGTCAGCCATCTGCCGCGGGCCACCCAGACGCTGCTGCTGGTGGCGGCCGCGGACCACACCGGCGAGCTGGGCACGGTGCTGCGGGCGGCCGGTGAGCTGGGCGCGGGCGTCCCCGATCTGCCGCCCGCGCAGGAGGCCGGGCTCGTCACGGTGGACGGCACGCTGCTGCGTTTCCGGCATCCGCTCGTGCGGGCCGCGATCCACCAGCGCGCGTCGCTGCCCGAACGGCTCGCCGCGCACCGCGCGCTGGCCGAGGCCGCCGACCCCGAACGGGACGCCGACCACCGGGCCTGGCACCTCGCCGCCGCCGCGACCGGCCCGGACGAGGCGGCGGCCGCGGCCCTGGAGCGCACCGCGGGCCGCGCCCGTGAGCGCAGCGGCCACACCGCGGCCGCCGCGGCGTACGACCGCGCGGCCCGCCTCAGCACCGATCCGGCGGCCCGCCTGCGCCGCCTGCTGCTCGCCGCGGAATCCGCCTCGGAGGCCGGTGAGATCCCCCGCGCCCGCACCTTCGCCGACGAGGCCGCCCGGCTGGCGGCCCGACTGGCCGCGACGGCGCCCCAGGACGGCGGGGCCGAACAGCTCGCCGTCGCACGGACGTTGCACGTGCGCGGGCTCGCGGACTTCCTGGAGGGCGACTTCCCCGCGGCCCACCGGCTGCTCATCGAGGGGGCGGCGCTGGCCGCCGAGGGCGATCCGACGCGCGCGGCGCGCATGCTGGTGCAGGCCTCGCACACCGCGTGGTACCTGGGCGGCGACGCGGTCTTTGACACCGTGGCGCGCCTGGACGCGCTGCGGCTGCCGCCGGACGCGCCCGTGACGCCGGTCGCCCGCTTCCTGGTGGACGCGCTGGGCCGGAGCGCGGCCGGGCACGTACCGCCGGACCTCGGGGCGGCGGCGGCCGCGGCGCGGGCGGCGCACGGCGGACGGGTCGAGCCGGGGCATCTGGTGATGCTGTGCGGGGTCGGGCTGACGCTCGGCCAGGACGTGCAGGCGCACGAGCTGACCACGGTGCTCGCGGCCGAGGGCCGGGAGAGCGGCGGGGTCGGACGGCTCACGACGGTGCTGTTCTTCCGCGCCGAGGCGGAGATCTTCGAGGCGCGCTTCGAGGACGCGGCGGCGACCGCCCGCGAGGCGCTGCGGATCGCGGCGGACACCGGCCAGCGGCAGTGGGTGAGCCAGCTCAGCAGCGCGCTCGCGTACGTCGCCGCGGTGCGCGGCGACGAGGAGGAGTGCCGCCGAAGGGTGGACGCGGCGCTCGCGGGCGGCTCGGGCACCGCGATGCCGCCCGGCGCCCCGTGGGCGTACTGGTCGCAGGGCCTGCTGGAGCTGGGTCTCGGCCGCGCGCAGGCGGCGCTGGAGCGGCTGTCGCTGCTCGGCGAGGAGTCGGTGCGGCACCACATATCGGCCACCCGCAGCATCCCGGACCTGGTGGAGGCGGCGGTGCGGCTCGGGGTGCCGGAGCGCGCGGACGCGTCCTTCGCCCGCTTCGAGGCGTGGGCGGCGCGCTCCGGGCAAGGCTGGGCGGCGGCCCTGGTGGCGCGCTGCCGTGCGCTGCGCGCGCCGGAGGCGGACGCGGAGGCGTACTACCTCGCCGCGCTCGACGCGCACGACCCGCACCGGCGCGCCATGGAGTCGGCCCGCACGAGCCTGCTGTACGGGGAGTGGCTGCGCCGGGCCCGCCGCAAGAACGAGGCCCGGGTGAGGCTGCGCGCCGCGCTGGACGTCTTCGAGCGGCTCGGCGCGGCCCCGTGGGCGGAGCGGGCGCGCGGTGAGCTGGGCGCGGCGGGCGGGACGCTGCCCGAGGCGGGCCGGGAGACGGCGCCGGTGGACGCGGAGGCGGGGCTCACACCGCAGGAGTCGCAGATCGTCCGGCTGGCGGCGGAGGGCCTGTCGAACAAGGACATCGCGGCCCGGCTGTTCCTGAGCCCGCGGACCGTCGGCTACCACCTGTACAAGGCGTACCCGAAGCTCGGAGTGGCCTCCCGGGGCGAGCTGGCCGGGCTGTTCGGCTAGCGGCGCAACGGCGGGTGCCCGCCCGGTCGCGAGGACCGGGCGGGCACCCTGGGGGCCGTACCGCCGGGGCGGCGGTCAGACGGTGACGCCGTGCGACGCCAGGTAGGCGACCGGGTCGATGTCGGAGCCGTAGTCCGGCGTGGTGCGCACCTCGAAGTGCAGGTGCGGGCCGGTGACGTTGCCGGTGGCGCCGGAGATGCCGATCTCCTGGCCCTCGGTGACGGTCTGGCCGACCGAGACCACCGGGCGCGTCAGGTGGCCGTACAGGGTGTACTTGCCGTCGGCGTGCTTGATGATCACGTCGTTGCCGTAGGCGCCGTCCGCGCCCGCGTGGACGACGGTGCCGGCGGCCACGGAGTGGACCGGGGTGCCGCTCCAGACCAGGAAGTCGACGCCGGTGTGGTGGCCGGAGGACCACATGCTGCCGCCGGTCTTGTAGCCGGTGCCGATGGCGGCGTCGCCGACCGGCTTGGTCCAGCCGGTGTCGGCCTTCACAGCGGCCGCCGGAGCGGCCTTCTTCGCCGGGGCGGCCTTCTTCACGGGGGCCTTGGCGGCGGGCGCGGGCTTCGGCGCGGCGGCCGGGGCGGTGTTCAGCGTGAGGTGCTGGCCGGGGTGGATGATGCCCGGGTTGGCGCCGATGACCTTCTTGTTGGCGTCGTAGAGCGCCTTCCAGCCGCCCTTGACGTGGTGCGTGGTGGCGATCTTGGCGAGCGTGTCACCGCGGACCACGGTGTAGTCCTGCGCCTTGGCGGTCGCCGCGGCCGGGGCCTTGGCGGGCTCGGCGGCGGACGCGGACTGGGCGACGCCGACGAGCGGGATCGCCACGGCGGCGGCGCCCGTGCCGGCGACGACGCAGACACGGGTGAGGCGGCTGAGCGAGCGGGGCTTGCGGTGCTGACCCTGTGCGGGCATGGGGATTCCTCTCCTACGCCTGCGAGGTGAGCTGTCGGGTTCGGGCTGGAGATGCCCGGCCGCGGCCGTGGTGCGCGCTCCGGTCAGGTGCGCGGCGGTACGGCGGCACGGCTTCACCCCGAGCCGGCCGGGAGTCGTCCCGGACGGCGGCTTACCTTGGGTCCCCCGCTCCTGCCCTTTGCAGCTCGGATGGTGCTGCGTCCGGGCGGCGGCAGGATTCGGCGTTCCGCCCGGCGGCTGTCGCGGACGTCCGGCCCGCGGTAACGGCGAAGCTAGACGACCCCGCGAGCGGCGGGCAAGCAAACCCGGCATGCCACCCCATTCCGCCCTTACCGGTGGTCACGGGGCGCCACCCGCGCGATCCACTGCGTACCCGCGACGGTGACCGTCCGCCGACCGGCGCCGCACCCGCCGCGACATTCGGCCCCCGGCACGAACAGCGGGTACGCGACCGGGGCGCGCACCGTGTTCGGCGGGTGACACCGGACACACGATTCGCCCGAGGTGACCCGCATCACCGCGAAATGTCCGATATGCAGGCTTATTTCACTTCTGGGCGACTTGTTGGCGATGACCCGGTCAGAACGTCCCCGGTGCCCCGCCGATCCGCGTGTCGAGAGTGCGGCTGAGCCGGTAGCCGACCGGCCGGAAGCCGACCCCGGGCCAGTGGCCCGCCGCCAGCGGCGAGGAGGAGTGCCAGCGGGCCGACATGTAGCGGTGCCCGTTGTCGTACGCCCAGGCCAGCGCGGTGGCCAGCAGCACCCGGCTGATGCCCTCGCCGCGCGCGGCCGGTTCCACGTACGCCTCGGCCAGTTCCACGCACGACTCCGGTATCACCGGGTCGGCGACGGCCGGGACCACCACGACCATGGCGATCTCCTCACCGCGGCGGGAGGCGATCCAGGCACCGCAGCGGGGGTCGGCGAGCGCGTCGGTGTAGCGCAGCCGGAGCGCGGCGAGCGCCGCCTCGGGCTGCGGCTGGAAGACCGCGGTGCCGCGCTGCCGCCGCGACGACTCGGCGGCCATCCGCCCTATCTGCGGCAGGTCGCCGGGCCCGGCACGCCGGATGGCCAGACCCTCGACCCCGCGCGGCTGCCGGCCGCGCGCCTTGACCGCCATCAGCCCGTGCACCAGCTCGCGGCCGAAGCCCAGATCCGCCCAGGGCGCGGTGGCCACCTCGCCCGCGGGCACCTGCACGTAGTGCACCAGCCGCCGGTCGGCGACCAGCCGCTCGGCGATCCGGGCGTAGAGCGAGCGCAGCACCTCGGTCTCCCGCCCGCCGGGCAGCGCGTGGCCGCCGTACGGGACGAGCGCGGAGCGCGGGTGGGTACGCAGGCCCGCGGGGTCGTCGGGGGCGAGCGTGACGGGCTGGGCTGCGAGGTAGCCGATCATGTTGCCGTCGCCGTCCAGCGCGCGGCAGGCCTCCAGGCCGGGCACCGCGTGCAGCGGGCCCACCAGGTCCTCGCCGCGCACCGGCCCGTCGGCGAGCCAGGACCGCTGCGAGGGCGGGCGCCGCGCGCGGGCGAACCAGCGGTCGTAGCGCTGGACGGCCAGGGGTATGTGCTCGGGAGTCAGCGGCGCGGTGGCGACAGTCATGGTGGTCGAGGACGCTAGCGGGGCGCGGCCTTCGAGGGCAAGGCGCAGCCTGGTCACGACGCTCACCCGGGCTGCCCGCCCGTCCACGCGGGGTGCCGCGGGTCGTCCGCGCGGACGGTGACGTCGGCGGTCTCCTCCGGCAGCACCTCGTCGGCGTAGCGCGCGAAGGCCGGCAGCGTCCAGCGCTCCGCCTCCTGTGTACGGCGGGTGAGCGCGGCGGGCGACAGCCGCAGGTGCACCGTCAGATCCAGCGGCAGGCCCTGGCCCAGCAGCAGCGCCCCGTCCAGGACCAGCACACCGCCGGGCGGCAGCTCGACGTAGTCCGCGCGGGTGGCGCGGTCGGTGCCCGGGTCGCGCAGCGACGGCAGGGCGCGCCCGCTGCCGCCGGGACCGAGCGGGTCGAGGACCTCGCGGCGCAGCGCGCCGGTGTCCAGCCACAGCTGGTAGTACGCGTCGACGTCCTCGTGCCCGTACTCCAGCCGCAGCGACGCGGGCCGCCAGAAGTCCGCCGCGCGCACCCGGAGCACCGGGTGGCCGAGCGGCGGGAGCGCGGCGGCCAGGTCGTCGGCGAGGTCCGCGGGGCGGGCGGCGGGCGCCCCGTCCACGGCGACCCGCCACCACGGTCCCTCGGGCGGGTCCTGCCCGGCGATCTTCCCGGCGAGGGCCTCGGCGAGCCGGGCCCGGCTGATCGGCGTGAACTGCACGGGCTCATCCTGCCGGAGCGGGCCGCGGCGCGGGCGGGCGGGCCCGGATCACCCGATCGGGCGGGACGCCCGCGCACCCGCACCGGCGCCACCCGCGTGATCCCGGGGCACCGGCCCACTCCGATGGGCGAAATTCTCTATAAATCACCCATGTGCCGCCGCGCGCGATTCCTGACTTTTTGTGACCCTGGAGGCACTCATGGTGACCGTCCCCATCACCCAGGAGAAAGCCCATGATCCTGTCCATGTCCGGTGTCGTCCTGCTCGGCATCATCGTCTTCCTGTTCTTCCGCAAGGACGGTCTGAAGATGTCCCACGGCATCGTCAGCGCCCTCTTCGGCTTCTACCTCGCGAGCACCGCCATCGCCCCGAGCATCACGGCGGGCGGCGCGAGCCTGGCCAGCCTGCTGGGCGGGATCAAGATCTAGGGCCGACGGCACACGTCGTCCAGGACCCGGGAGCGCGCCGCTCCCGGGTCGCTCGCGGTCCCCTCCCCCGCCGCACCCCAGCACATCCCCGCCACCCATGGAGCAAGCCGTGTCCAGGCGCCCCCTGCCCAGCATCCTGACCAGCCGTCCCGCGCTCGCCCGCGGCCGCGACCTGGCGCGTACCGCCGCCGACGGCGCCTCGGACGTCCTGCACCCGGTCATCACCATCGGCCGCGGCATGCGCCGCCAGGCGGCCTGGGCCGGCGGCTGGTGGGGCCGCACCCCCAAGGACCGCCGCGGGCCCGCGCTGCTGCTCGCCGCCGCCGGCGTCGTGGTCCTGGTGATGATGCCGTACGGGCCGCTGCTCGCCCTCGCCGCCGTCCTCGCCTCCGCCGCCTGGATGGGCCGCGACCGCGCCGCCCGCACCCCCGCGGGCCCCGGCGAGGCCGAGACCGCCCGGCTGCGCGCGCTGTACGACGCCCTGGTGCCCTACCTGTCCGACCCCGCCGACCCCGCGCCCCTCTACACGTATGACGGCGGCTGGGAGAAGGCCTTCGGCTCCTACACCTTCGAGGACGGCCGGCTCGTCCGGCTCGAACTGCGCTACCCCGCCTACTTCACCGACGGCGAGGCCGACGCCAGGGCCCGCGTCGAGCAACTGCTGCACGCCAAGGCCGGGCGGGGCCGCGAGTACCGCTTCGACTGGAACGAGGAGGACAACCGCCTCGTCCTCACCGCGCTGCCGCCGCTGGCCACCGACATCGCGGTGCAGCGCTTCGTCACCGCCCCCGGCGAGACGGTGCTCGGCTTCACCGACCCGGACGCCGTCGCCCGCACGCTCCCGGTCACCGGCGACGGCGTCCCCGAGCCGCGCGACGCGCCCCCCGTGCTGTGGCGCACCGGCGCCCGCTCCACCGAACCGCACCTGCTCGCCCTCGGCCAGCCCGGCACCGGCACCACCGGCCTGCTGCGCTGCATCGCCCTCCAGGCCCTCGCGGGCGGCGATGTCGTCGTCGTGGACGGCAGCGGCACCGGTGAGTACGCGTTCCTCACCGGACGGCCCGGCGTCCTCGCCGTCGAGGACTGCGTGCTCGGCGCCGCCGCCACGCTCGAATGGGCCGCGCACGAGACGGAGCGGCGGCTCGTCGCCGTCAACCGCGCCCGGCAGGAGGGCCGCCCGGTCGAGGAGGACGCGCGCCGCCCGCTGTGGATCCTCGTCGACCGGCCCACCGCCCTCACCCAGCTCGCCCTCGCCGAGGGCCGCCCCGACCCGCAGCTGCTCCTCGACGTTCCGCTGCGGCACGGACGCGCCGCCAACGTCGCGGTCGCCGTCGCCGACCAGCTCGACGCGACGGAGGGGCTCGCGCCCGTCGTCGCCCACACCCGCGCCCGGGTCGTGCTCGGGCGGCTCGCCCCCGAGCACGTCGAGGCGGTGCTCGGGGCCGCGCCGGACAGCACGCCCGCCGCCGACGTCCCGCCCGGACGGGGGTACGCCCGGCTCGGGACCGGGCCCGTCCTGCGCCTCCAGGTGCCGGCCGCACCCGACCCGTACGACGCGGAGAGCTGCGCCGCTCACCGCGAGGCAGTCCTCGCCCTCCTCCCGGGCGCGTCCGCCCCCGCCCCCGACCCGGAGCCCGCCCCGGAACCCGCGGCCCCGTCCCTCCGCAAGGACGTCATCCGCACGGTCGCGGACCTGACCTGACCGCGCGGGGCGCGAGCCACCAGGGGCGCGTGGGGGCACCTCCCAGGCGGAGCCTGGGGGAGAACCGCGCGCTCAGCCCTCCACCGGCCGGTGGTCCGGAAACGACAGCAACTGCCCGTTTCGGCCGGTGACCACCCGCGCCCCGGCGGGGGCTGGGGGCACTTCCCAGGCGCCCCTGAAACACTCACCGCCCCGCGCAGCGGATCGCTCAAGCCACGAACAACCCCGTAGGGTCCGCGTCGGGGGCGCCCCCCGAGCGGACCACCGTGGCCGCGGCGGCGAGCCTCGCGGCAGCCTCCTGCGCGGTGGGGCCGCTCACCGTGAAGGGGATGCGGACGTAGGACTCGAACGCGCCGTCCACCCCGAAGCGCGGCCCCGACGGCACGCGGACCCCGAGCCGCTCACCGGCCACGGCGACCCGCGACCCGGACACGTCACCCGTACGCACCCACATCGTCATCCCGCCGCGCGGCAGCGTGAAGTCCCAGTCCGGCGTGTGCTCGCGCAGCGCCGCCGCGAGGTCGTCGCGGCATTCGCGGGCGCGCAGCCGCCGCGTGGCGAGGGCCTGGTCCCAGCCGCCGCCGCGCAGCAGCCAGGCGACGGCGAGCTGGTCGACGACCGGCGAGCCGAGGTCGAGGTAGGCGCGCGCGGACACCAGCTGCCGGACGACGTCGGGCGTGGAGCGGACCCAGCCGATGCGCAGGCCCGCCCACACCGCCTTGCTGGCGGAGCCGACGGTCATGACGGTGCCGCCGCGGTCGAAGGCGGCCATCGGGCGCACACCGGGCTCGTCCCCGTCGAGCGTGAGTTCGGCCATGGTCTCGTCGGCGACGACGACCGTCCCGGCGGCGCGGGCGGCCTCGACCAGTTCGCGCCGCTCGTCGTCGCCGACGAGCGTGCCGGTGGGGTTGTGGTAGTCGGGCATGACGTACGCCATGCGCGGGGCGGCGTCCCGCAGCACGCGGCGCCACGCGCCCATGTCCCAGCCGCCGAGGCCCTCGCGCAGGGCGACGGGGACGAGCCGGGCGCCGGTCTCGCGGAAGAGCTCCAGGACGTTGGCGTAGCTGGGCGACTCGACGGCGACGCGCTCGCCGTGCCCGGCGACGCGGCGGGCGGTGGCGCCGATCGCGCCCATCGCCCCGGTGGTGACCATGATCTGCTCGGGCATGGTCGGCACCCCGCGCGCGGTGTAGCGGTCGGCGATGGCCTCGCGCAGCACGGGCAGCCCGGCCGGGAAGTCGCCGTGGGTGGCGGCGTAGGCGGGCAGCTCGGCGAGGGCGCCCTCCATGGCCTGGGTGAGCCACGGTTCGGGCGCGGGCAGGGCGGCGCAGCCGAGGTCGATGACGGAGCCGGCGGCGTCCGGCGGGAGGGGTTCGAGGCCGCGGGTGGGGAGCACGTGCCCGTCGGGGATCGCGGTCCAGCTGCCGGCGCCGCGCCGCGAGCGGGCGAAGCCCTCGGCGCGCAGCGCCTCGTACGCGGCCGCGACCGTGGTGCGGCTCACCCCCAGCGCGAGGGCCAGTTCACGTTCGGCGGGCAGCCGGGCGGCGACCTGGACGCGGCCCTCCAGGACGAGCAGCCGCACCCCGTCGGCGAGCCCGCGGTAGGCGGGGAGCCTGCGGCCGCCCACGGCCGCCTGCGGTCCGGGCGACAGCAGCCTGGCCAGATGCGCGGCACTCACCGACGCGGTCCACTGCGACATAAAATTCAGTCCACCTTCCGCGAATTGGCCCTGGAGAAGCTCTGCTTACGAGCCACAGAGTGTCATGCGTAGCCGTATGACCACCATCCGGGGGGCTCCTTTGTCACCAGTACGCCTGTTTCCTCCGTCCCGGCTCGGGCGGCTCGTGGCGGGCCGCGGCCCGCTGCCGGTGGCCCGCCTCGTCATGCTGTACGCCGGGCTGCTGCTGTACGGCGCGACCGACGGGCTGATGATCCGCGCGGATCTGGGACTGGACCCCTGGGATGTCTTCCACCAGGGCCTGTCCCGGCACACCGGCATCGCCATCGGGAACGTCTCGATCATCGTCGGCGCGGTGGTGCTGCTGCTGTGGTGGCCGATCCGGCAGCGGCCCGGCCTCGGCACGGTGTCCAACGTCTTCCTGGTCGGCGGCGCGATCGACGTGACGCTCGCGCTGGTGCCGCACGTCGAGGCACTGGGCGGGCGGATACCGCTGCTGGTGGCCTCGGTGGTGGGCAACGGCGTCGCGACGGGCCTGTACATCGCCGCCCGCTTCGGGCCCGGCCCGCGCGACGGCCTGATGACCGGGCTGCACCGCAGGACGGGCCGCTCGCTGCGGCTGATCAGGACCGCGATCGAGCTGACGGTGCTGGCGGTCGGCTTCGTGCTGGGCGGTGGCGTGGGGGTGGGGACGGTGCTCTACGCGCTGGCGATAGGACCGCTGGCACAGTTCTTCCTGCGCGTTTTCGGCGGCCTGGAGCCGGGTACGGAACCCTCCGCCGCAGCGGCCGGGTCCGCCGCGCGGGAGCACGTGATGGCGGACACGATTTAGCCCCCGGGCACGCGGACGGGTAGTGTACGCGGTTGGCCCTCCGGCTTGACCGTTACTGCACACAAAAGATATGACAAGACCGGGTGACATCTTGTCCCGGATGTGACAAAACGGGCATCGGCGGGTACAAACAGGGGCGACACGACGGGCGACGCATCTCCCACTTCGGGAATCTTCACCGCCGACCGGACGTTGACCGGATGACGACGACAGCGACACCTGTCCTGTGGGCGACCAAGCCCGGGAGGCACGATTCATGAGTGAGCGAGCTCTCCGCGGCACGCGACTCGGGGCCACCAGCTACGAGACCGACCGCGGCATCGATCTGGCCCCGCGCCAGACCGTTGAGTACGCATGCCGGAACGGCCATCGATTCGAGATGCCGTTCTCGGTCGAGGCCGAGATTCCGCCGGAGTGGGAGTGCCGCGCCTGCGGCCAGACCGCACTGCTGGTGGACGGCGAAGGCCCGGAAGAAAAGACGACCAAGCCCGCGCGCACGCACTGGGACATGCTCATGGAGCGGCGCACGCTCGAGGAGCTGGAGGAAGTGCTGGCCGAACGGCTGGCCGTGCTGCGTTCCGGCGCCATGAACATCGCGGTGCACCCGCGGGACAACCGCAAGACCGCCTGACCCGACCCGACGCCCCGGGGAACCACCCGGGGTGCCCCCGGACTCCCCGCCCGGCGCGGGACGCGACGCCGCGTCCCCCGGCCGGGCGGTCGTGTGTCCGCGTACGGGTGAGTCCGGGAGTCAGTCCGTGCACGGGTGGCTCCGGCGACGAGCCCGCGTACGGGTGAGTCCGGGAGTGAGTCTGCTCACATCCGCGCCCCCGCCTCGCGCTCGCGCGACGGGGGCGCCCGCATGAGCCGGTGGGCTCAGCGGTCGTGCCGGTGGTCGACGACCTCGCCCTGGATGACCTTGCCGTCCGGGCGGTGCATACGGGCCTGCTCACCGGCCTGCTGCGCCTGCTGGAAGAGGTCGCCGATCGAGCCGGGCCCGGCGTCCGGGTGGCGCCGCAGCGAGCGGCGGGCCAGCCGTTCGGCGAGCGATCCGGCGAGCCTGCGGGTCGGCGGGAAGAGCAGCACCAGGCCCACGGCGTCGGACAGGAAGCCTGGGATCATCAGCAGCAGCCCGCCGAGCATGTGCAGGCCCGTGCGCCCGCCGCCCGCGGGCGGCGGCACCGGCGCCCCCTCCCCCGGACCGCCGCCGGGCACCTGCACGGCGGCTGTCAGATTCCGCCAGGCGCTGCGCCCGGCGCGCTTGACGGCGGCGGCGCCCAGCACGAAGCCCGCGATGACGCACAGCAGCACGACGAGGCCGCTGGTGGCCGACGCCACCACCGTCATGAGCCAGATCTCCAGCACGGCCCACGCCGCCACCACCAGGGGCACCACGGTACGGGCGCGGGAGCGCCGCCGCGGCTGCCGTGGCGGCTGCTGCCCGGACTGCGGTCGGACGGGGCGCGAGGAACTCGTCGTCATAGCTCAAGTGTGCCAAAGAGCAGGTAAAGCCCGGGTCGGTGCCCCCGCCCGCGATGGACGGCGGGACCGCGGCGCGGCCACGATGTGCGGCGTGACGAACTCCGCGCCCGGCGCGCAGCCCGAGCCGCAGCCGGCACCCGCCCCCGTACCGCCGCCCGCACGGCCCGCGGAGGCCGCCGAGGGGCCCGCGGCGGCGCTTGTACCGGCCTGGCGCCGGGTCACCCGCGGGGAGCCGCGGTGGGCCTCCACCTCGACGGTGCTGGCCGTGGTGGTGATCCAGTTCGCGCTGCCCGCGCGGCTCTCGGTGCACCCGCGGTGGCTGATGCCGGTGGTGGAGCTGGCGCTGCTGGTCGCGCTGATCGCGGGCAACCCGCACCGCATCGAGCGCTCCTCCCGGACCTACCGGATGCTGGAGCTGGCCCTCACGCTCGCGATCGGCGGCGCGAACGCCTACGGGGCCGTACGGCTGGTCGCGGGCCTCGTACGCGGCACCGAGGGCGGCTCCGCGGGCCCGCTGCTGCTGACCGGTGGGGCGATCTGGCTGATCAACATCGTGATCTTCGGGCTGCTGTACTGGGAGCTGGACCGCGGCGGCCCCGCCGCCCGTGCGCAGGGCGAGCGGGACGTCCCCGACTTCCTCTTCGTCCAGATGCAGGTGCCGGAGATGGCGCCGGCCCACTGGGAGCCGGCTTTCTTCGACTACTTCTACCTGTCGTACACCAACTCCACCGCCTTCAGCCCGACCGACGTCATGCCGCTGACCCGGTGGGCGAAGGCGCTGATGCTGGCGCAGTCCGCGGTGTCGCTGCTGACCGTGGTGCTGGTGGTCGCGCGGGCGGTGAACATCCTGCAGTAGCCGCCGGGCGGCCGTCAGGGCGTCTGCGACTCCCGCTCGGGCGAGGCGTCGGCGGCGACGGCGGGGCCGGCCTGCTCGGGCACGGAGACCGCGCCCTCCGCGGGCCGCGCGGCGGCGGGGGCGTCGGGAGCGGCCGTGTCGGGCCTGCGGCCGGTGAGCTGCCCGGCGCGCGAGCTGACACCCCACGCGGTGACCCGCAGGAACGCTTCGGCGACGATGTTGCGGCTCATCTTGCTGTCGCCGCGCTCCCGCTCGACGAAGGTGATCGGCACCTCGATGACGTGGAAGCCCGCCTTGACCGCCCTCCAGGCGAGGTCGACCTGGAAGCAGTATCCGGCGGAGGCCACGTCGTCCATGCCGAGGCCCAGCAGGGTCTCCTTGCGGAAGGCGCGGTAGCCGCCCGTCACGTCCCGCAGCGTCACACCGAGCATCAGCCGGGAGTACGTGCTGCCGCCGCGGGAGATGAACTCACGGCTCTTGGGCCAGTTCACGACCCGGCCGCCGGGGATCCAGCGCGAGCCGAGCACCAGGTCGGCGCTCTTCAGCGCGGTGAGCAGGCGCGGCAGCTCCTCGGGCTGGTGGGAGCCGTCGGCGTCCATCTCGACCAGCACGTCGTAGCCGTGGTCGATGCCCCAGCGGAAGCCCGCGAGGTAGGCGGCGCCCAGGCCCTCCTTGCCCTTGCGGTGCATGACGTGCACCGCGGGGTCGGCCGCCGACAGCTCGTCGGCGAGCTTGCCGGTGCCGTCGGGGCTGTTGTCGTCGGCGACGAGGATCTCGGCCTCCGGCACCGCGGCCCGCACCCGCCGCACGATCGGCACGACGTTCTCGGCCTCGTTGTAGGTCGGGATGATGACCAGGACCTTGCCCAGCGGGCCGAAGGTCCGCTGCTCGCCGTCGTTCACTGCTGCTCTTGCCCTTTCGCCGTGCGGGTGCGCTCGCGCCTGCCGAGCGCGACGGCAGCCGCACAGGACAGGAGCCCCACCATAGCGAGAGTCCACTCGGGTGCCGCACCGACGCGATCGGCCGTCGTCGTGCCGTCGCGCAGCGGGATGTCGGCGTCGAGCACCGTCTGCGTGAATTCCTTGCTGCGCTGCTCGATCTTGCCATCAGGAGCGACGATCGCGCTGATTCCGCTGGTCGCGGCGGTGACGATGGCCCGGCCGTGCTCAATCGCGCGCAGCCGGGACATCGCGAGCTGCTGCTCGGGCTGCCCGGTCTCGCCGTAGGTGGCGTTGTTGGTCTGGACGACGATGGCGCGGGCGCCGGCGTTCACGGTGTCGCGCACGATGCCGTCGTAGGCGACCTCGAAGCAGATCACGTCGCCGAGCCGGGCCGGGCCGATCTGCAGCACACCCGTCGTCTTCCCGGGGTAGAAGTCGCGCGGGATCTCGTCGAGCCGGCTGATGACCTTGGTCAGCTCCTTGCGGAAGGGCACGTACTCGCCGAACGGCACCGGGTGCTGCTTGGTGTAGTGCGCGCCGGGGCCCTTCACCGGGTCCCAGACGATGCCCTCGTTCTGCACGTGGTCGGCGTCCGGCCCGTCCACGAGCACCCCGACCAGGACGGGGACGCCGACCGCCCGCACCGCCTCGGTGATCTTGTCGTACGCGGCCGGGTGGCTGAAGGGGTCGAGGTCGGAGGAGTTCTCCGGCCACAGCACCAGGTCCGGCTTGGGCACCTTGCCCGCCTTGATGTCGGCGGCGAGCTTGAGGGTGGCCTTGACGTGGTTGTCCAGGATCATCATCGGACGGCCCAGGAAGTGCATGCCCGGCTGCTGCACGTTGCCCTGCACCACCGCGATCCGGACGTGGTCCCGGGCATCGGTCGGCACGGGCACCAGCAGCCCGGCCAGCAGCACCGCAGCCGACAGCGCGAGCGCACCGGCCGCGGACAGCGCGGTACGGGCGTCGCGCGGCTGCGGACGCAGCCGGACCAGCGCGAGGGCCGTCGCGGCCAGCAGCGTGCCGCTCAGGGCCACCGCGAAGGACACCAGCGGGGCGCCGCCGAGCGCGGCCAGCGGAGTGAAGGGCGAGCCGGTGTTGGCGAACGCCAGCCGCCCCCACGGGAAGCCGCCGAAGGGCAGCCGGTCGCGGGCCAGCTCCTCGGTCACCCACAAGCACGCCGCCCACACCGGCCAGCCCGGCAGCCGCGTCACGGGCACCGTGAACGCGCCCAGCGCGGCGAGGAAGCACGCCTCGATGACCGCGAGCCCGACCACGGCGTCCCAGCCGACGGTGTGCAGCCACTGGAGCAGCCAGATGAAGAACGGCAGCCCGAAGGCGAAGCCCAGCCACGCCCCCTGACGCACCGTCCGGCCGCGCATCAGCAGCGTGAAGGCGGCGACGGCGACGAGCGACAGCGGCCACACGTCGTACGGCGGGAAGGCGGCGGCCAGCGCGAGGCCCGCCGCCGCGGCGACGGCGCTGTCGCGCCACATCCGGCGGACGAGCGCGGCGAACCGCTGCCGCCGGGTGGGGCGCGGCACCGGGGCCGGGTCCGCGACGGGCGCGCGGTCCGCGACGGGGCCGACGGCGGAAGCCGGGGGGCGCGCCGGCGCGGCGGCGGAGTCGGAGGGTTCCGGCACGCCGGACTCCGCCGGGGGCGCCGCGCTCGCGGCTTCGGGGCGCAGGCGCACGATCGCGGCCTTCCTGCAGGTGGAGACGGGGTGAAGGCGACCGTACCCCGGGATGGCACCCGGGTGGGCCGCACGTGGGCAAAGCTTCCCACCTCAACCTGTCAGGCCCAAAGCCGCGCCCGCGCGGAGCGCGCCGCTGCGGAACGGGCCCGGACACC
This sequence comes from Streptomyces sp. NPDC004031, assembly GCF_053604375.1. Taxonomy (NCBI): domain Bacteria; kingdom Bacillati; phylum Actinomycetota; class Actinomycetes; order Kitasatosporales; family Streptomycetaceae; genus Streptomyces; species Streptomyces sp. NPDC004031. The sequence continues at coordinate 35,660 of NZ_JBSGHL010000014.1, forward strand.
CTTCGGGCCGACCCGGGGCGCGCTGGCTGCGCGTCCGCCGAGGCCGTTGTCTACTGGGCGTCCGGGCCCTTCCCGGGTCCCACCTGCCGATCGGGCGGTGCTCACCCTCCGTACCCTCACGGGCGGAGAGGCCCACTGGCGAGCCGCGTTCCGCGTCGAGCGCGCTGGACCTGGCTGCCAGTGGCGGCGTGCACGTGCGGCGCGACGCCCCACGGCCCAGCGGCGGTCGACGCCCTCGCGAGTACCCCCGGTCCGGCGTCCTGTGGTGGACTTCGCCGAACCTACTCGCCCTCGACGGGCAACTGTCAACAGCCCTGTGACCTGCGGGGTTTCACCAAATCAGCAGGTCAGTGCGGACCGGCCCGGGGCGCTGCGACACGCCGCTGACCGGCCAGGGCACACCGTTCGGCCGCATCCGGCGGCGCCCGCGGTCACCCGTTCGGCCGCTCGTGGACCGTACGGCCGCCGACGACCGTGCGCAGCGCCACCGGCAGCGCGCCGCCCGGGGTCAGGTCCGGCAGACCCGGCACGCCCGAGCGCGGGTCCGTGGACCAGTTGGCGACCCGCTCGTCGGGCGCCTGGACGACCAGGTCGCCGACGCTCCACACGGCGTAGTCGGCGGGCGCGCCCGGCACCAGCACGCCCGCGTCGTCCCGGCCCGCCGCACGCCAGCCGCCGCGGGTGTGGGCGGTGAAGGCACCGCGGGCGGAGATGCGGTGCGCGGGGGTGCGGTGGAAGGCCGCGGCCCGCACCGCGCCCCACGGGTCCAGCGGGGTGACGGGGCTGTCCGAGCCCAGCGCGAGCGGTACGCCCGCGCGGCTCAGCGCGGCCAGCGGGTTGAGGGCCGCGGCGCGCTCGGCACCCAGGCGCTGCGCGTACATGCCGTCCGGACCGCCCCAGGTGGCGTCGAAGGCGGGCTGCACGGACGCGACGAGGCCGAACTCGGCGAAGGCGGCGATCGCGTCCGGCGAGAGCAGCTCGGCGTGCTCCACGCGGTGCCGCAGCGCCCGCACCCGGTCCAGGCCCGCGTCCGCCGCGGCGGCCCGCACGCCCGCCACGACGGTGTCCACGGCGGCGTCGCCGATCGCGTGGAAGCCCGCCTGGACCCCCGCCCGGGTGCACAGCAGCAGGTGCCGGGCGACGGTCTCGGCGTCCAGGTACGCCACGCCCGTGCTGCCCGGCGCGTCCGCGTACGGGGCGTGCAGATGCGCGGTGTGCGAGCCGAAGGAGCCGTCGACGAACAGGTCGCCCGCGGCGCCGGCGGCGCCGAGGTCGCGCAGCCGCTCAAGGTCCGCGGGGCCGCCCACCGGCTCGGCCCAGTAGCCGAGCACCCGCGGGCCCCCGCCCCGCGCGGCGAGCGCGAGCAGGGCCGTCAGGTCGTCCTGCGAGGAGATCTCCGGGCCCGCGCACTCGTGGACGGCGCCGATGCCCTGCGCCGCCGCGTGCCGCAGCGCCGCCCGCTGCGCCGCGTCGCGCTGCGCGGGCGTCACGGCGGCGTACGCGGCCCCGCGCACGGCGTGGTGCGCGTCGCGCGTCAGCGGCGCCTGCGGGTCGTGGCCCGCGCGTCCCGCGAGGTCCGGTACGAGGACGGCGAGCGCGCTCGTGACGGCCGCGGAGTGCACGTCCGTGCGGGACAGGTACAGGGGGCGGCCGCCCGCCGCCGCGTCCAGCTCCGCGCGGGTCGGCGGCCGGCGCTCCGGCCAGGCCGTCTCGTCCCAGCCGTGCCCGAGCAGCACCCGGTCCGCCGGGTGCGCGGCGGCGTGCGCGGCGACCCGCTCCAGCGCCTCCCGCAGGCTGCCGCAGCCCGTGAGGTCCAGCCCCGTCAGGGCCAGGCCGGTGGACGTGACGTGCACGTGCGCGTCGGTGAACGCGGGGGTGACGAGGGCGCCGTCGAGGTGGACGATCTCGTCCACGCCGTCGGCGAAAGAGTCGGCCGCGGATTCGCCGCCGACCCAGGCGACGGTGTCGCCCTCGACGACCATCGCGGTCGCGAACGGGTCCGCGGGGCTGTAGACGAAGCCGCCGCGCAGCATGAGGGTCCGCATGCTGCTGAGCTGGTCCGGGGTCTGGGGCTGGGGCTGGGTGGTGGAGCTGGGGCGCATCTCCCCAGTCTCCCCCGTCCCGGCGTCCGCCCCGGCCGCGGGGTACGCCCCGGGCTGCCCCTTGCGGTGGCGTTCGCGATCATCTGCCGGGGGCGGGCTGATCGCGCAGTTCCCCGCGCCCCTTAAAAACGCTCACCCTGCCCGGCAAGAGCCCGCGCATGCCGCGCGAGGCAACGCACCAGGGGCGTGGGGGCACCTCCCGGCAGAGCCTGGGGGAGAAACTGCGCGCGCGACCACCCACCGGCAGACGGTCGCGCGGGCCACCGCATGAGGCACCCCGGGGCGCCCCCCTACATCCGCGGAGGGCGCGACTCGTACGGGGTGGAGAGGACGACCGTCGTGCGGGTCGAGACGCCCGCGAGGGTGCGGATCCGCGCGAGGAGGTGTTCGAGCTCGCTCGGTGTGCCCACCCGCACCTTGAGTATGTAGTTCTCGTCACCCGCCACGGAGTGGCACGCCTCGATCTCCGCGACGTCGGCGAGCCGTTCGGGGATGTCGTCCGGCGCGCTGGGGTCGAACGGCTTGACGGAGATGAAGGCGGTCAGCGGCAGCCCGACGGCCTCCGCGTCGACGATCGCGGCGTACCCGCGGATCACCCCGCGCTGCTCCAGCCGGCGGACCCGCTGGTGGACCGCCGACGTGGACAGACCGGTCGCCTTGCCGAGGTCGGTGTAGCTCATGCGCCCGTCGGCCATGAGCAGTTCCACGATCTGCCGGTCCAGCTCTTCCACAGCCGACGACCTTACCGTTCCGCCGGGGATTTCGGTCATCCGCGGAGCATACGGTCGAGGAAGGCGTTGGAGAAGGTGCCCGCGGGGTCGGTCGCGGCGACGAGCGCGGCGAAGTCGTCCATCCTCGGGTAGCGGGCGCGGACCTCGGCGGGGTCGGTGGTGAAGAGCTTGCCCCAGTGCGGCCGGGCCGCGTAGGGCGCGAGCGCGGCCTCCAGCGGGGCGAGCACGGCCAGGACGGCGGCGGTGTCCTTGACCCAGGTGAAGTGGAGTCCCACGGTGTCGCGGCCGTACGCGGGGCTGAGCCACAGCCGGTCGGCGGCGATGGTGCGGATCTCGCAGATCTGCAGCGCGGGCGCGATGGTGTCGCGCATCGCGTCGAGCGCGGCGAGCGCGGCGGTGGCGTGCGCACGCGGCACGAGGTACTCGGACTGGATCTCCTCGCCGTTGCTGGGCGTGAAGCCGGGCCGGAAGTGCGGCAGCCGCTCGTGCCAGGGCCCGGGGACGTCGAACTGCTCGGTGCAGTGCACCGGGTCGACGCCGGGCACCGGGTGCAGCTTGGCCGGCGCGGGCTCGGCCCACGGGAAGTCGGCGTCGGGGGCGTCGGCGAGCTGCTTGAGCCAGACCTGGGTGAAGCGCGGGCCGCGCCAGTCGGTGAAGAGGCTGACGCTGTACGCGGCCGAGGTGATCGCGTCGAAGTGCTCGACGGCGTCGGCGAGGTCGAGGCCGGTGCGGACCTGCTGCCGTACGGCGAAGTCGGGCCGCAGGTCGAGGGTGAGGTGGGTGACGACGCCGAGCGCCCCGAGGGCGACGACGGCGCCGTCGAACGTGTCGGGGTCGGCGGCGCGGCTCATGGTGTGGATGGCGCCGTCGGAGGTGACGAGGTCGAGGCCGGAGACCGCGGTGGCCAGCGAGCCGTTGCGGTCGCCGGAGCCGTGGGTGCCGGTCGCGACGGAGCCGGCGACGGAGATGTGCGGCAGCGAGGCCATGTTGGGCAGCGCCCAACCGTGGGCGTGCAGGTGCGCGGCGAGGTCGGCGTAGCGCACACCGGCGGCGACCCGCACGGTGCGGGCGGCGGTGTCGACGTCGATCTCGGGCGGCAGCGCGGAGGTGTCGATGAGGGTGCCGTCGGTGTCCGCGATGTCGCTGAAGGAGTGGGCGCTGCCGAGCGCCTTGGCCCGGCGGCTGCCGGCGACGGCGGACCGCAGTTCCGCCACGGTGGCCGGGCGTCGTACTTCGGCCGCCGAGAAGGTCAGGTTCCCCGCCCAGTTGGTTCGCATCACGTCACGCTTCCGATCCCGCGGGACCCGTCCTGGCCTCGCCTGTTCGCACTGTATCCGGACGGTTGGCAAGGCGCCGCGCGGGGGCTCAGGGGGGTGCGCGGGCGCACGCCGGGGGCGCATGAACCGGCCAACCGCGGGGATGTGACGAAGCACACACCGGATGGGCCGGTCCGCCCGCTATGGCGTGGTTACCCGCGTAGCGCGGCGGGAAGTGCTCGCTATGGCCTGAGGCGTGACGCCCGGCCGACCCGTTGGAGGGGCACTCACCCGAGGGGGACACGCACCATGCGTCATCACGTGCGCCGCAGTCGCAGCGAGCGGACCGCTCCCGCGTTCGAGGAGGGCCACGAACGCGGCCCGACCCCGGCCGCCGGCCTTACGGACGCCGACGCGTCCGACGACCTGATGGACATCTTCGCCGCCGAGGCGGACGCCGGCGTCGAGGACGTCCTCGACGAGGACACCGCGGACATCGTCCGGCTGTCCTGCCCCGGCTGCGGGCGGCCCATCGCCGTCCTCGCGGACGAGGACCGCCTCCCGCAGCACGCGCTGTGCCCGACGCCGTGGAATCCGTTCGGCCTGACGGTGTGCGACGGCTCCGGCCGCGCGGTCGCCGAGGCCGGCCCGGTCGCCGTCGGCGCCGCGGACCGCCGGCCGGACCTGGCCGTACTGCTCACCCTGCCCGCCGGGCTGGACTGGCGCACCCAGCCCTTCTCGCACGTCGGCGGCCCCGAGTCGCGCCCCGTCCACCTGCCCCCGCAGGGGCTCGCGGCCTAGGCCCGCGGTCGGGCCGGCGCCCCCGTCGCCGGCCCCCGCCTCCATCGCCCCGCCCTCGCCCGCGCCCGCAGCTCAGCGGCGGGATTCCGGGCCCGCCAGGTGGCGGGCGACGACCATCCGCTGGATCTGGTTGGTGCCCTCCAGGATCTGCAGCACCTTCGCCTCCCGCAGGTAGCGCTCCAGCGGGAAGTCGGCGGTGTAGCCGTATCCGCCGAGCAGCTGGACGGCGTCGGTGGTCACCCGCATCGCGGTGTCGGTGCAGAAGAGCTTGGCCATCGCGGCCTGCGCGGAGAAGGGCTCCCCGGCGTCCCGCAGCCGCGCGGCCGACAGGTAGAGGGCGCGGCCGGCCTCCACTCCGGTCGCCATGTCGGCGAGCATGAAGCGCAGTCCCTGGAAGTCGGCGACCGGCCTGCCGAACTGCTGCCGCTCCAGGACGTAGCCGAGTGCCGCGTCCAGCGCGGCCTGGGCGACGCCGATCGCGCACGCGGCGATGCCGAGCCGTCCGGAGTCCAGGGCGCCGAGGGCGATGGCGAAGCCCTGGCCGAGGTCGCCGATCCGGCGGGCGTCGGGGACGCGTACCCCGTCGAGGTGCAGTTGCGCGGTCGGCGAGCCCTTCAGGCCCATCTTCCGCTCGGGCGGGGCCGCGGACAGCCCCGCGGTGTCGGCGGGTACGAGGTACGCCGAGATGCCGTGCGCGCCCTCGCCGCCGCTGCGGGCCAGCACGGTGTAGAAGTCGGCGACCCCGCCGTGGGTGATCCAGGCCTTGGTGCCGTCGAGGACCCAGTCGTCGCCGTCCCGGGCCGCGCGGGTGCGCAGGGCCGCGGCGTCGGAGCCGGAGGTGGGCTCGGACAGGCAGTAGGCGCCCAGCAGGCCGCCGCCGAGCATCGCGGGCAGGTGCTCGGCGCGCTGCTCCTTGGTGCCGTAGTGGGCGAGGGCGTGGCAGGACAGGGTGTGGACGCTGACGCCCATGCCGACGGTCAGCCGCGCGGCCGCGAGCTCCTCCAGCACCTGGAGGTAGACCTCGTAGGGCTGGCCCCCGCCGCCGTACTCCTCCGGGTAGGGCAGGCCGAGCAGTCCGGACTCGCCGATCAGGGTGAAGACCTCGCGCGGGAAGCGGCCCGCCTCCTCCTGGGCCGCCGCGGCGGGGGCGATCTCGCGCTGGGCCAGTTCCCGGGTGAGCGCGAGCAGGTCGCGCGCCTCCTCGGTGGGCAGTTGGCGGGACACCGGCTGCGGACCGTACTTCTGCATGGCGGCGCACTCCTCCCGGTCGGGGGCTACGGGGCGGGCCGCCGTGGGTGGGCGGTTCCGTCCGATGGGCATACCCGGCTGCCGCCCTCCCGTACCGGATCACGGCACGGGCTGATCGACGAGACCGGCGCGTTGGAGTATGCCGGACGCGGCGGCGCACGTCACCGGTGCGCCGCCGCCGGACGGGGGCCAGGTGAAGATCCGCGGGTTTCCGGAACGGCGGGGCCGGGCGGGGCGCGCCGTCGTACGCTCGGCCCATGGAGAGGCTGCAAGCCGGAGACCCGCGGTCGATCGGCGGATATCCCTTGTTCGCGCGGCTCGGGGCGGGCGGGATGGGGCAGGTGTTCCTCGCCCGGACCCCGGCGGGCCGGGCCCTGGCGCTGAAGACCGTACGGCCGGAGTTCGCGCTCGATCCCGGCTTCGGCGCCCGGTTCGCCCAGGAGATCCGCAACGCCGACCGGGTGCGCTCGCCGTGGACGGTCGCGGTGGTCGACTTCAGCCCGCCCGGCAGCGGTCCGCAGTGGCTGGCGACCGAGTACGTCCCGGCGCCGTCGCTCTCCGACCGGGTCGCCGCCCACGGCCCGCTGCCCGCGCGGGCGGTGACCGCCCTGGCCGCCGAGCTGTGCGGGGCGCTGCGGACCGTCCACGAGGCGGGGCTCGCGCACCGCGACGTCAAGCCGTCCAACGTGCTGCTGGCCGCGCGGCGGCCGCTGCTCATCGACTTCGGCATCGCCCGCGCGGCGGAGGACACCCGGCACACCAGCACCGGCGGGATGATCGGCTCCCCCGGCTACATGGCGCCCGAGCAGGCCACGGCGGGCTCGGCGGCCGAGCCGGGCGACCTCTTCGCGCTGGCCGCGGTGCTGGTGTACGCGGCCACCGGGCACGGGCCCTTCCAGCACCCCGGCGAGGAGGTCTCCGCGCCGGCGCTGCTCTACCGGGTGGTGCACGAGGACCCGGACCTGGAGGGTGTGCCCGCCGAGCTGCTGCCGATGCTCCGCGCGTGCCTGGCCAAGAGCCCGGCGGAGCGCCCCGACGCCCGGACCGCCGCCGAGCTGCTGCCCGGCGGCGGCGCCACCGGCGGGTGGCCCGCGGCCGCTTCGGAGCTGGCGGCGGACCTGGCGGCCCGGGAGGCGCAGACCCGGGCGGCGCTGGGCGCGGCGCCCGCCGCGGACCTCGGCCCCTCGCCGTACGGTCCGGGCACCACGGCCTATCCGACCGGGCCCGCCCCGCTCACTGCCCCGCACACCGCCCCGCACCCGCAGCCGGTCCGGCCCACGGTCGCGGCCCCGACGGCGGGGCACCCCTACGGCGGCGCGCCCGCCTCCCCCGCCACGCCGGGGCGGCGGCGCGCGAACGGCCCGCTGCTCGCGGCGGCCGGCGGCGCGGTGGCGGTCGTGGCGGTGCTGGCCGTGGTGCTCAGCCAGAACCTGGGCTCCGGATCGGGCGGCGACGGCGGCTCGGGCGGCGACACGGGCGGCAAGGGCACGGGCAGCACGTCGTCCGGGGCGTCCGCGGCCACCGCCGGGGACCGGCTGCCCGCGGCGTGGGTCGGCACCTGGTACGGCGAGGGTCCGGGGAGCTACTCGCAGGGCAGCAGCTCGGTCAAGGTCACGCTCACCCTGCGGGGCGGCAGCCGTGGCAGCACCGTCGGCAAGCAGGTCAGCAACATTCCCGTACCCGACTCCGGTGTGGACAACGGCTGCACCGAGGATCTGCGGCTCACCGGTGTGCAGGGCGACATGATGACCTTCGAGGCGGTCACCAGCGTGCCCACCGACCGCGATTCCGATCTGCACTGCGCCGACGGCCGCGTCTACACGCTGTCCATGACCGATGCCACGCACCTGCAGCTGGCACCCGGCTCCACGGCCCCCGGGTCGCCGACCGTCCTGCGGAAGACGAGCTGAGCGGGGCGCCCGTCAGGTGCCGGTGAGGCGCAGGCCCGCCCACAGCGCGGCGGTCGCGGCGACCAGGGTGGGCGGCACGGTGAGCAGCCCCAGCCGGGTGAAGGTGCCGAGCTTCGCGTCGGCCCCGTGGTCGTGCAGCACGCGGCGCCACAGCAGGGTGGCGAGCGACCCGGCGTAGCTGAGGTTGGGCCCGAGGTTGACGCCGATGAGCACGGCGAGCACCGGCCCCGCGCCGCCGGACTCGGCGAGCGGCAGCAGCGCGAGGGTGGCCGGCAGGTTGTTGATCAGGTTGGCCAGCACGGCGGAGAACGCGGCGACCCCGAGCAGCGCGGGCAGGCTGTCGCCGTTCGGCAGCACCGCGTCGGCCGCGTCGGACAGCCCATTGCGCACGACCGCCTCGACGACGACGCCGAGCGCCAGCACGAACAGGCAGAACAGCGGCCCGGCCGCCTTCACCAGGCTGGGCACGGTGGCCCGCCCGCGGTACAGGGCGCGCACCCCCAGCACCAGCGCGCCGCCGAGCGCGGCCCAGGCCGGGTTGATCCCGGCGAGCGAGGTGACGGCGAAGCCGGCCAGCGTCAGGCCGAGCACCACGAGGGTGACGACGGGGACGGCGGGCGGCTCGCCGCGCTCCGGCGGGTGCTCGACGACCGCGAGGTCGGCGGCGAAGAAACGGCGGAAGACGGCGTATTCGATGCCGACGGCCAGCAGCCAGGGCACCGCCATCAGCAGCGCGAAGCGGGTGAAGGTGATGCCCGCGGCGGTGAAGGCCAGCAGGTTGGTCAGGTTGGACACCGGCAGCAGCAGGGAGCCGGAGTTGGCCAGGTGCGCGCACGCGTAGACGTGCGGGCGGGCGCGCGCCCCGGCCCGCGCGGCGGTCGCGATGACGACGGGGGTGAGCAGCACGACCGTGGCGTCCAGGCTGAGCACCGCGGTCACCACGGCGGCGACGGCGAAGACGCCCGCGAGCAGCCGCTGCGGGCGCCCGTGGCAGGCCTGCGAGATGGCGTCGCCCGCGGCGGTGAAGAGCCCGTCGTCGGCGCACAGCTCGGCGAGCACGAGCACCGCGGCGAGGAAGCCGACGACGGGGGCCAGTTCGCGGATCTGGTGCCAGGCGGCGGAGAGCGGCACGGCCCCGACGGCGGCCAGCAGCACCGCGGCGGGCACCGCGGCGGCGGCCTCCGGCCAGCCGTGCGGGCGCAGCACGGCGAAGCCCAGGACGAGCAGCAGCGCGGCCACGGACAGCGTCTCTGCGGCTGCGGTGCTCAGCGGAACTCCCTGGTGCGGATGACGGCGTACCAGGGGATTTCATCACAGCGGGGGGCGGTGCCCGGACAGCGCCGCCGTGCCGCGGGCCGGTGCCGCGTCAGGCGCGTCAGGCGCGTCAGCCGGCGTCGGCGAGGGTGAGCTTGTGCAGCCGGTCGGCGGGTCCGGCCTTGCCGTAGTACCAGCCCTGGGCGGTGTCGCAGCCCAGTGCGCGCAGGTGGTCGGCCTGGACGCGGGTCTCGACGCCCTCGACGGTGACGGTGAGGCCGAGGGCGTGCGCGAGGGTGACGACACACTCGACGATCTTGAACTCCATCGGGTCGGCCGGCTTGCACCGCATGCCGCGGGTGAACGCGCGGTCGAGCTTGAGCACGCTGACCGGGAGCCAGCGCAGCGAGGCGAGGTTGGAGTAGCCGGTGCCGAAGTCGTCCAGCGCTATGGCGACGCCGAGATCGGCGATCCGCCGCAGCGGTTCGAGGGCGTCCTTGTCGGCGCCGATCAGGGCGCTCTCGGTCACTTCGAGGCACAGCGCGCTCGGCTCCAGGCCGCTCTCGCCGAGGACCGCGGCGACGTCGGAGACCAGACCGCGGTGGCCGAGCTGCACGGGCGAGAGGTTGACGTTGATCCGCGGCGGGGGCCCCGGGCAGTGCAGGTCCTGCCGCCACTCCTGGGCCTGCCGGACGGCCTGCTCCAGCACCCAGCGGCCGAGCGGCACGATCTGCCCGGTGCTCTCGGCGAGCGGGATGAACCGGTCGGGCCCGAGGACGCCGTGCACCGGGTGGCTCCACCGCACCAGCGCCTCGGCGCCGAGCACGGAGTTGTCCTCCAGGGCGATGAGCGGCTGGTACTCCACGAAGAACTCGTGGTGGCGCAGCGCGCTGGGCAGCTGGTTGGTCAGGCCGTGCCGGGTGATGGCGCGGGCGTCGGCGTCCGCGTCGGCGACCTCGTAGCGGTTGCCGCCGCGCTCCTTCGCGCGGTACATCGTGATGTCGGCGCTGCGCAGGATGTCGGCCGGGCCGCGGCCGCCGACCGGGCCGTGCACGAGGCCGAGGCTGCCGTGCACGGTGAGCTGGCGGTCGTCCAGCAGGACCGGGGTGGACAGCGCGCCCAGGATGCGCGCGGCCAGGTCGGTGACGGCCCGCCGGTCGGGCGGGTCGGCGTACAGCGCCACGAACTCGTCGCCGCCGATCCGCGCGACGAGCTGGTCCGGCGAGGTGACGCACTCGCGCAGCCGGTCCGCGACGGCGAGCAGCAGCCGGTCGCCGACGGCGTGACCGAGGCTGTCGTTGACGGCCTTGAAGCCGTCGAGGTCCAGGTAGCACACCCCGATCTGGCGGGACGGCCCGTCGGCGGGCTCCTCCAGGGCCTGGTCGAGGCGTTCGAAGAACAGTGCCCGGTTGGGCAGCGCGGTGAGCGCGTCGTGGGTGGCCTGGTGGCGCAGCCGCTCCAGCAGCCGACGGCGCTCGGTCACGTCGTCGAGCAGCGCGAGCTGGTAGCGCGGCCGCCCGGCGGCGTCCCGCAGCAGCGACACCTGGACGTCGGCCCACAGCACCGAGCCGTCGGCACGCGGGTAGGCCTTCTCGATCTGGTAGTGGTCGCGCTCACCGGTGACCAGTTCGCGGTTGACGCCCTCGGTGTCGGTGGAGTTCTCCGGGTGCAGCCAGTCGGCGGTCCTGCGCTGCCGGATGAAGGACTCGCTGCCGAACATCCGCACCAGGGCCGCGTTGAGCTCCAGGATGGTGCCGTCGAGGTCGGCGATGCCGATGCCGACGGCGGCGGTCTCGAAGACCGCCCGGAAGCGGGCCTCGCTCGCGGCGAGCGCACTCTCCGCCTCGCTCTTGGCGTTGAGGGCGGCGCGCGAGATGGACTCCTGCTCGCGCAGGGTGCGTTCGCGCAGCGCGTGGGCGAAGCCGACGGCGACCGCGTGCTGCAGCCGGGCGCAGCGCGCCCGGCACTCGTCGGCGGGCAGGCCCAGCTCGGGGCCGGGACCGCAGTAGAGGACGAGGTAGGCGTCGATGACGCCGAGGATGCTGGGCAGCGCCTCGGGGTCGGTGCAGTGCGCGGCGACCAGTCCGGTGCCGACCTGGACGGCCGCGCGCGGCTCGAAGCGCTCGGCGTGCAGGGCGTCGCGCAGCACCGCGGCCAGCGGCAGGAGGTGCGCCTCGAACTCCGCCTTGGTCATCGAGGTGGCCGTCACCGGGTAGACCGCCCGGCTCCAGATCGCCGCGAACCGGGCCAGGCTGTCGTCGTCCACCGCCGTCGCCGGGCCCGGTCCGTACCCGGCGAGGACCGGTCGCAGCGTCACGCCTTCAGCCCCACGCCGGACAGCCCGGCCAGCACGGCGGGATCGATGTCGTCCCCGGGCGGGGAGTCGGGGCGCCAGTACGGGAGCGTCACGACACCGGGCTCCAGCAGCTCGAATCCGGTGAAGAAGCGTTCCACCTCCTGCGGCGAGCGCAGGATCAGCGGGGTCCGGGTGCGCCGGTAGATCTTGACGGCCTCGTCCTGGTCCTCGTTCATCTCGGTCTGCTGCGTGCCGTGGGTGACGACCAGCACGCTGCCGGGCGCGAGGGCGTCGCGGAGGGTGGCGACCACGCCGTACGCGTCGTCCTCGTCCTCGGACAGGAAGTGCAGCACCGCGACGAGCAGCAGCGCGACCGGCTGCCCGAGATCCAGCAGCCGCCGGGTCTCGGGGTGGTCCAGGACGCCGCGCGGGTCGCGCAGGTCGGCCGCGGCGATCGTGGCGTGCTTGTTGCCGTCGAGCACCGCCTTGCTGTGCTCGACGGCGACCGGGTCGTTGTCGACGTAGACGACGTTCGCCTCGGGGTTCAGAGCGTGCACGACCTCGTGGACGTTGCCGAAGGTCGGTATGCCCGAGCCGATGTCGAGGAACTGGGTGATGCCGCGGCCCACCGCGTAGCGCACCGCGCGGCGCATCATCGCCCGGTTGGCCTGCCCCAGCTTGGGGATGCCCGGCATGGCCTCGATGGCCTTGCGGGCCGCGTCCCGGTCCACCTCGAAGTTGTGCGAGCCGCCCAGGAAGTAGTCGTACACCCGCGACACGCTGGGCACGTTGATGTCGATACCGGGGGGTGCCCAGGAGGGTCGCTCAGTCACGGTGGGAGTCTCCAGGTCGAGGGGCCGGGGTGGACGCGTCCGGAGCAACTGTCGCGGACGGGAGGCCGCTTGTCCCTGTGAGGCTACTGATCGTATGTTCGGAGCGAAACAACCAACCGGAGACGCTACGTCCGTTTTCGGTCAACAACCACCGGCATGTGCAGGTGCGAAAACGCGCCACGGCGAATTCGCGCAGAGGAAGCGGGCAAGCCCCGTCACGATGACGGGCCCGCGGCACCTCACGCCGCGGGCCCTTCAGCGATTTCCGGCCAATCTCTGCGGGCCGGGTGTCGTCACGCTGCGGTCAGCAGGCGCCCTCGTCCTGCCACACGCCCCACTCGCCGGTGGTGCCGGGCTCCTCGTTGGTCGTCCACCACTTGGCCTTCCACAGGTGGCCGTTGTGCGCGACCTCGTTGCCGCCCGTGTAGACCGCGGAGGCGCTCCACTGGGCGGCGGTGCAGGTGCCGCCACCGCCGGGCGAGGTCGGCGGGGTGGTCGGCGGCGTCGTCGGCGGGTTGGTGGGCGGGGTGGCGCCCGCGAACTTCACCGAGAACTTCGCGAACTCCCAGTTGCTCTGCGGCACGCTGCTGCACGTGCCCGAGGTGGTCTGGTTGTCCGGCGGGGTGCACTGCCGGTCCCGGTTGAGGGACCAGAAGGTGAAGCGGGCCATGCCGTGGCTGGTCGCGTAGTCCAGCACGGTCTGGAAGTCCGCCTGGTAGAAGTACTCGCCCGCGTCGCTGCGGCCGTTCATGCCGGAGAAGCCCTCGTGGGCGTACGCCGTCGCGGTGTCCCAGCCGAAGGTGGTCTTCAGCAGGCCGTTGAAGGCGGTGAGCGCCGCGGTCTGGGCGGCGGCACCGTTGAAGCCGCCGTCGAAGGGCATGATGGAGAAGTTGTTGGGCGTGAAGCCCTGCGACTTGGCCTCGTTGAGCATCTGCTGGCCGAACCAGCCGGTGCCGGCCGCGGTGCCCGCGGTGGTCACCGAGATGTACAGGCCCGGGTTGTTCTGCTGGAGGATCTTGGCCGCGCCGATCTCGTGCGCGACGGCCGCGGTGTTCTCGTACTCCGGCTCCTCCAGGTCGAAGTCCATCGCCTTGAGCTGGTACTTGTTGATGACCTGCTGGTAGGCGGCCGCGGTCGAGGCCGCGTCGGAGCAGGCCTGGCCGAGCTTGGTGCCGCCGTAGCCGCCGATCGAGACGGAGACGTCACCGCCCTTGGCGCGGATCGCGGAGATGACGTTGCCGACCGCGGTGTCGGACGAGACCGCGCTCGTACCGCTCCATGTCGGCGTACAGCCACCGCCGTTGGGGGCCAGGATGAACGCGAGCTGGAAGGCCTTCAGGCCGGTGGCGTCCATGATCGCGGTCGCGTCCGGCGGATTGTTGTCGGTCGGCATCAGATACGGGGCGGCGGCGTACCACTGGCTGCCCAGGGCGGACGACGCCGCCGTGGCGCCGTCCGCCTGCCCGGCGCCGACCGTGGCCACGGCACCCAGCCCGGCCACGGCGAGCGCGGCAGCGGCCACGCCCGAACCCAGTGCTTGGAGACGCTTCACGTCGGGAACCTCCTGTGGGGGAACGTGCCAGCAGAATCCAGCGCTGACACGAACCCGTCAATGAGTTGGTCCAGACCTTTAGAGCAACCCACAAATTGGTCGAGACCAATTTGTGGCAGAAGCGGCACGTGGGCGCTCCGCGCCGGTAGTTGGGAACATGCCGCTGCCGCGGCGAACTCCCTCGCCGGGGGCGAAGCAGCACGTAGGCGCTCCGCGCCGGGCGTGGGGGACGTGCTGCTGCCGCGGCAGGCGCCGGGCACACCCGTGCCGGGGTGGAGCGGCACGTAGGCGACCCGCGCCGGGAGGCGAGGACGTGCCGCTGCCGCGGCGGGGGCGGGGACACGGCGAAGCGGCAGTAGGCGCTCCGTGCCGGACGCAGGGAAAATGCCGCTGCCGCGGCGTACACCCTCGCCGGGGCGAAGCGGCACGCGGGCGACCCGCGCCGGAGGTGGGGACGTGCCGCTGCCGCGGCGAAGACGGGCGTCAGGGGCGAAGCGGCACGCAGGCGACTCGCGCCGGACGTGGTGCGGCAGGGGAAGCGCCGGGGGGGCGGCACATGGGCGGCTCGCACCTGACGGCGGAGGAACGTGTCGCTGGTGTGGCAAGGGGATGCCGGGGGGCGGGCCGTGGGGTCCGTCCCCCGGGCGGGGGGTCAGATCACGCCGACGGAGGCGAGGGCGCGGCGTTGGCGGGGGGTGGGGCGGGCGGGGAAGTAGAGGTAGCAGACGCCGCCGGTGCCGCCGCTCGTGCCGCCGGTGGCGTTGATGCGCTTGGTGCGGAGCCAGATCGTTTCGAACTGCGCCCGCTTGTAGACGTTGCGGACCACCGCGTCGCTGTCGCTCGCGGGGTCGTTGGCGACCACGTCGCCCTCCGCCGTGAAGCCGACCAGGGCCATCAGGTGGCCGGACGTGCCGTAGCCGGCGCCGTCCAGCTCGGAGGCCAGGAAGGACTGGGACGTTATCACCGGGATGCCGGCGGCGATGAGCGTCTCGACGTCGTTGAGGGAGTGCAGCCGGGTGATGACGCCCTGCATGTCCCGGTAGGTGGCCGCGTAGGCCGCGTTGAAGGGCCAGTTGCCGCAGCCCTCGTACTGGTAGTCGTACGTGTAGCGGGCGCCCTGGTCGACCTGCGGGTCGGCGTACGCGGGGTCGACCCACGCCAGCTGCTCCGCGGTGGGGCCGCGGCCCCAGTACTCGATGACCATCGTCGACGACGTCGGGCTGCACCACGCCTCGCCGCCGTTGTCGTACTCCGGGTACTGGCCCTTGTGGATGTTCTGCGAGTACGCGGGCACGGGCAGTTCCACGCCCGTCGCGACCCCGGGCACCGAGGCCGGCACGGTGAAGCGGTCCGGGATGTTCGAGGCCATCGCGCCGAGCCGCCACACCGTGGGCGTCAGCTTGCTGCCGGGCTTGCGGAAGAGGGTCAGGCGCAGCCGGTACGACGCGAGCAGCGGGCCGGCCGCGGCGTCGTCGATGGAGAAGGTGTCCGTCCAGATGCTGCTCTTGCCGTCGGTCTGGTCGTCCACGGAGGTGCGCCGGATGTCCTCGGGCCCGTCGCCCGCCGTCCAGCGGCCCATGACGTACGCCGGGGTCGCGGTGCCGTCGGTGTACGTGCCGAGCAGCTCGACCTGGAGCCAGGTGCCCGCCGGGGTGTGCGCGTTCCAGGACGCGATCAGCTCGGTCGCCGGGTGCGGCACCTTGCGCACCGGCGAGGTCCACGACGCGGACTCCCAGGTCGCGGTGGTGCCGGTGTGCGGGTCGGTGTAGTCCAGCGAGCCGGTGGCCCGGCCGATCTCCAGGCCGGGCCGCGCGCCGGGCACCGGGCGGGTGCCGGAGTGCGCGCCGAACAGCCAGTCGGGGAAGGTCGTCCAGCCGTGGTAGTCGACCGGTGCGTCGTCGGGCGCGGCTGCGCCGCCGTGCCCGTGCTGCGCGGCGCCGGGCGTGCCCGCCGCGGCGGGCGCCGCGGCCGCGGGCCGCGCGACGGCGGTGGTGGCGGCCGCTGCCGCGGCGGCCAGCGCCGCGGTGATGACGGTACGGCGGGGCGCGTTACTGGTCATGGCTGAATCCCCTTCGTTTCCCTCGGCGTTGCTCGTTCCTGGGCGTGCCCGGACAGGCGTGGGCACCCCTGCGCGCCGCCGGCGGGCAGGTCGCACCACCATGGCAGCACGACCCGCCCTTCCACCAGGCTTTCCGGCCGCGTGGCGGCACCGTCATTGGTCTGTTCCAGTGGCGCCGGGCCACCGTTCAGCCGGGCAGCACGACCAGGTCGCGCCCGGTCAGATTCAGCCGCTCGCCGCCGTCCTCGGTGCACACCGCGATGTCCTCGATGCGCGCGCCGTACGTGTCGGGCAGATAGATGCCGGGCTCGATCGAGAACGCCATGCCGGGCGCGAGCGGTCGGCTGCTGCCCGCCACGATGTACGGCTCCTCGTGCGACTCCATTCCGATGCCGTGCCCGGTGCGGTGGATGAAGTGCTCGCCGTAGCCGGCGGCGGTGATGATGTCGCGGCCCACCGCGTCGAGCTGCTCGGCGGTGACGCCGGGCCGCACCGCCTCGGTCTGCGTGGTCTGCGCGCGCAGCAGCACCGCGTACAGCTCGCGGAAGCCCGCGGGGGGCTCGCCGACGGCGTAGGTGCGGGTGGAGTCCGAGCAGTAGCCGTCCGCGGTGGTGCCGCCGATGTCGACCACGACCGGGTCGCCGGTGCGGATGACCCGGTCGGACACCTCGTGGTGCGGGCTCGCACTGTTCGGGCCCGAGCCGACGATGACGAAGTCCACGGTCACGTGGCCCGCCTCGATGATGGCGTCGGCGATGTCACGGGCGACCTCGCGCTCGGTGCGGCCGGGGCGCAGCCACTCCCCCACCCGGCGGTGCACCCGGTCGATCGCCGCGCCCGCGCGGCGCAGCGCGGCCACCTCCGCCGGGCTCTTGCGCATCCGCAGCTCCGTCAGCACGTCGCCCGCCAGGCACGCCTGGGCCTCCGGCAGTGCCGCCTGGAAGGCCAGCAGCTTCTCCGCCCACATGTGGTTGTCGACCGCGAAGCGGCGGACGCCCGCGGGCAGCCGGCGGGCGATCATCGCGTAGGCGTCGTCGGTCTCGGCGAAGCCGGTGATGTCCAGGGCCAGGGCGCCGGCCGGGGAGGCCGTCGCGGCGGGGCGCTCCAGCGCGGGCACCACCAGGAACGGGTCGGCCTCGGCGGGCACCACCAGGCACGTCAGCCGCTCCAGCGGGAGCGCCTGGTAGCCGGTCAGATACCGCAGGTCCGCGCCCGGCGAGATCAGCAGCGCGTCGAGGCCGGCGTCGCCCGCAGCCTTCCTGGCGAGGGTGAGGCGCTCGGCGGGGTGGAGCGCGTCGGCATTCTGCTCGGTAACGGTCACGCCGCCCACGGTAAACGCCCCGCCCGCTCCGGACGCCGATATTTTCCGGCACGCCGCGCGCCGCCCGGACGGTGTGCGGCCGGGGCGCCCGGCGGGTCGCGTAGGGTCCTGGGACATGGACGACGAACAGGGCCTGTCGCTGCGCGAGCTGGCCGCGGAACTGGGCGTGCTGCCACCGTCCTGCGGCCCGGTCCGGCTGGTCGCCGTCGACGGCCACGCGGGCTCGGGCAAGACCACGCTGGCGGGGCGGCTCGCCGCGGAACTCGACGGGGTGCCCGTCGTGCACACCGACGACCTCGCCACGCACGAGGAGCCGTTCGACTGGGAGGAGCGGTTCGCGGCGCAGGTCGTCGGCCTCTTCGCCGCGGGGCGCGCGGCGCGGCACGAGGTCTACGACTGGACGGCCCGGCGGTTCGCGTCCACCCGCGACGTCCCGGCGGCCCCGGTCGTGCTCGTCGAGGGTGTCGGAGCCGGACGCCTCGCCCTGCGCCCGCACCTCGCGCTCACGCTGTGGCTGGAAGTCGACCGCGTGACCGCGCGGGGCCGCGGGATACGGCGGGACGGTCCCGCCCTCGAACACTTCTGGACCGGGTGGTCCGCCGCGGAGGACGCGCATTTCGCCTCCGACCCGACCCGGCCCTTCGCGGACCTGCTGGTCCATCAGACGGACGACGGCTACCGCGCGGTGCGCGGCCCCGTGCGGGGACCTGCGGAGACGGCTTGACCGCTTGGCGGCGAGCAATTACGTTTTCAACCAAGCGGTCCCGGAAGACCGCTTTCCGTAGCACGGAGCCCCCGGTTGTTCCCCCGTGACCGGGGGCTCCGTCTACCCCTCCTTTTGCGCCACCGTCGTGGCCGGTCGCCCCGTTCTCCCCCACGCGCCCCCGGGTGATTGCCACGCGGGGTGGCCAGTTCGCCTTTCCGCCGGTGGGGGCTGAGCGCGCAGTTCCCCGCGCCCCTGAAAACGGGTGCCCTCCCCCGCAGCCGCGCCCCTAAAGACGAGAACCCTCGCCCCCCACCGGCAGGCAGCCACCGAACCGGCCCGGAGGGGGACGGTGCGGGGTGCCCCCGCAGGAATGCGCTGCAAGTGGCTCACCCACACGGGAAGAGGCCGAACGCGCATTCCGAGGAGGTGCCCCGTGGCGGCCCCCGACCCAGCGACGGCGGCGCCGCGAAAAGGGGCGCGAGGAACTGCGCGAGCAACCCCCCACCCACCGCAAGGTCGCACACCGCACCGCACCACGCCCCCCGGAGCGCCACCGGCCCGCGCCCCCGCCCGGGGAGCGCGTGCCCCCCGCCGGGGTAAGCGGGAAGCCCCAGCGCAAGGCGCAGCCACCCGGGAGCAACCCCGCAGGGGCCACGCACTCTACGGCCCCGCCCGCTTCGCGGGTACGATGCGGAGGGGTCGCGGTGGTGCCCTGGGGAGTCACCACCTGCTTCAACTCCTGCGTGTCGCCTTCCGGTTGGCGGCGGGAGCCGTCGGCGAGGGGCGCGGGGCAACGAGGGTGGGGACCACATGGACTTCGGCACCGACCGCGCGGGCGGCCCTGCCGATCTCGCCTGGCTGCGCGGCATCGACGCGTACACCGTGGGCGCCTACGCCCAGGCCGAGGAGGAGTTCAGGACCGCGGTCCGGCTGGACGCGGGGATGGCCGACGCCTGGCTCGGCCTGCACGCGCTGCGCGCGGACACCGCGACGGCCCTGCTCCAGATGTACCGGCACCGCGACCGCTTCGGCGAGCAGCGCGCCGCCCACCGCCGTACGCTGAACTCCTGGTACTGGCTGGGCTGGTGGGTGCAGCCGGTGCTGGAGACCAGCCGTGATCTGCTGCTCGCGCACGCGAGCCACTGGCTGGACGGACGGCATGTCGCCGAGCTGGACCGCGCGCTCGCGGACTGCCCTCCGGTGGACACCGATCCGCAGGTGCGTTTCCTGCACGCCTGCCGGGCGTATCTGGTCAAGGACTGGGAGCATCTGGTCCGGCACACCGAGCCGCTGCTGGGCGACCAGCTGCTGGGGATCGAGGCGGGCCTGTTCGGCGGGATGGCGCGGGTGCGCCTGGAGATGTGCGGGCAGGCCGAACCGCTGCTGTCCGCGGCGCTGATGCGCTGCCGCAGCGAGCAGCCGCAGCGCAAGGAGCTGCGGTACTGGCTGGCCAGGGCGTACGAGGGCACGGGCCGTACCGCCGCGGCCGTACCGCTGTACCGGGCGGTGCACCGGGTGGATCCGGCGTTCATGGACACCGCCGCGCGGCTGGCGGCGATACACGAGACGGACGACGGCCTCGACGAGAGCGCGGGCCTGGCCACCGCGGTGTCGCTGGCGGGCGGGCAGGCGGTGCCGGAGGGCGGTACGGACCTGGAGGCCGGGCTGTACGCGGATCCGGGCGAGGGCCGGCCGCCCGCCGTGCCGGAGCCCGTCGAGGTGGACGATGTGCTGCTGGTCCCGCCGGGCCCGCTGGAGGAGGACCCGCGCGACCGCGGCGCCGCCCCGCTGGCGGGCGCCCCGCAGATCCCGCTGCCGCTCGGCGGCTCGGATCCGGCGCTGCTGGCGCAGGCGCTCGCGGAGCTGGACCGGATGGTGGGCCTGGAGCCGGTGAAGCGCCAGGTGCGGGCGCTGTCGGCGCAGTTGCGGATGGCCCGGCTGCGGGCCGGGCAGGGGCTGCCGGTGCAGCCGCCGAAACGCCACTTCGTCTTCTCCGGCCCCTCGGGCACGGGCAAGACCACGGTGGCCCGGATACTGGGCCGGGTGTTCTACGCGTTGGGCCTGCTCGGCGGCGACCACCTGGTGGAGGCGCAGCGGTCCGATCTGGTCGGGGAGTTCCTGGGCCAGACCGCGGTCAAGGCCAATGAGCTGATCGACTCGGCGCTGGGCGGCGTGCTGTTCGTGGACGAGGCGTACGCGCTGTCCAACTCCGGTTACAGCAAGGGTGACGCGTACGGCGACGAGGCCCTCCAGGTGCTGCTGAAGCGGGCCGAGGACAACCGGGACCGGCTGGTGGTGATCCTGGCGGGCTACCCCGAGGGCATGGACCGGCTGCTCGCCGCCAACCCGGGCCTTGGCTCGCGCTTCACCACCCGGGTGGACTTCCCGAGCTACCGTCCGAACGAGCTGACCCGGATCGGCGAGGTGCTGGCCGCGGAGAACGGCGACCACTGGGACGACGAGGCGATCGACGAGCTGCGCGCGATCAGCGGCCATGTGGTGGAGCAGGGCTGGATCGACGAGCTGGGCAACGGCCGGCTGCTGCGCACCCTGTACGAGAAGAGCTGCGCGTACCGCGACCTGCGGCTGTCGGAGTACCCGGCGACGCCGACCCGGGACGAGCTGGCGACGCTGCGGCTGCCGGACCTGATGCAGGCGTACGGCGAGGTGCTCTCGGGCCGCGGCCCGGGAGTGCCGCCGCCGGACCCCGCGGAGTAGCGGGGTCCGGCGGCGGGGTGTCCGGGGTCAGCGGACGAGTTCGCCCGGCATCGTGCGGTGCGCCGGGTGCGAGGGGTCCCGCACCTCGCCCACCAGCATCTCCAGGACGTCCTCCAGCGCGACCAGGCCGAGCACCCGGCCGCCCGGCTCGGCGACGGCCGCGAGGTGCGAGGCGGCCCGGCGCATCGAGGTGAGCGCGTCGTCCAGCGGCAGGTCGGCCCGCAGCGTGGTGATGGGCCGCCACAGCCGGCGCGGCACCGGGCGGTCCTGGTCCTCCAGGTCCAGGACGTCCTTGACGTGCAGGTAGCCGAGGTAGCCCGTGCCGGACTCGGCGGCGACCGGGAAGCGCGAGTAGCCGGTCCGTACGGTCAGCTCCTCGACCTCCTTCGCCGTCGCCGTGGGGGCCAGGGTGATCAGCTCGTCGGGCGTGAGCAGTACCTCGGTGACCGGGCGGCTGCCCAGTTCCAGGGCGTCCTCCAGACGTTCCTGCTCGTCGGAGTCCAGCAGTCCGGCCCGCCGGGCGTCCTCGACCAGCACCGTCAGTTCGGCGCTGGTGAAGACGGACTCGACCTCGTCCTTGGGCTCGACGTGGAAGGCGCGCAGGATGAGCCGCGCACCGGCGCCGAGCACCACGATGACGGGCTGGAAGACCCGGGCGAAGCCGACGAGTCCGGGGCTGAGCCACAGCGCGGTCTTCTCCGGGTCGGCCATGGCCAGGTTCTTCGGGACCAGCTCGCCGATGACCAGGTGCAGGAAGACCACGAGGGCCAGCGCGAGCACGTAGCCGATCGGGTGGACCAGGTCCTCCGGCACGCGGACGGCGGAGAAGACCGGTTCCAGCAGGTGGGCGACGGTCGGCTCGGCGACCGCGCCGAGGGTCAGCGAGCAGACGGTGACGCCGAACTGGGCGGCGGCCATCATCTGCGGCAGGTTCTCCAGCCCGTACAGCACCCGCCGGGCGCCGCGGTGGGTCGCGGCGAGCGGTTCGATCTGGCTGCGGCGGACCGAGACCAGGGCGAATTCGGCGCCGACGAAGAAGCCGTTGGCGAGGACCAGCAGCAGTGCGAGGACGAGCATCAGCGCGTTCACCGGGCCTCACCCCCCGCCTCGTCCGCGGTGGCGTCCGGCGCGGGGGCGGTGCGCAGGATGCGGACCCGCTCGGCGCGGTGGTGCCCGACCTCGGCGACGCGCAGCCGCCAGCCGGGCAGGTCCGCGGTGTCGCCCACCGCGGGGATCCGTCCGAGCAGGTCGGCGACCAGCCCGGCGACGGTCTCGTAGGGGCCCTCGGGCGCTTCCAGGCCGATCCTGGCGAGCGTGTCGACGCGGCAGCCGCCGTCGGCGTCCCACGCGGGGCGGCCGTCCTCCGGCGGAGCCTGCGCCAGTTCGGGCAGGTCGACGGCGTCGTGCTCGTCGCGGACCTCGCCGACGAGTTCCTCGACGATGTCCTCCAGGGTGACGACCCCGGCGGTGCCGCCGTACTCGTCGACGACCACGGCGATGGGCTGCTGGCTGCGCAGCAGTTCCAGCAGCGGCTGCGCGGCGAGCGTCTCGGGCACCAGCAGCGGGACGACCGCGATGCGGCTGACGGCGGTGCGGTCGCGCAGCTCGGCGGGCACCGCGAGGGCGTCCTTGAGGTGCACCATGCCGACGATGTCGTCGAGCCGGTCGCGGTAGACGGGGAAGCGGGACAGGCCGGTGGCGCGGGTGAGGTTGAGCACGTCCGCGGCGGTCGCGGTGTCCTCCAGGGCGCTCACCCGCACGCGCGGGGTCATCACGTGCTCCGCGATGAGGTCGCCGAGGGACAGGGTGCGGACGAACAGGTCGGCGGTGTCCTGTTCGAGCGCGCCGGCCCGCGCGGAGTGCCGGGCCAGCGAGACCAGCTCGGTGGGGGTGCGGGCGGAGGCCAGCTCGTCGGCGGGCTCCACGCCGAGCATCCGCACCAGGCGGTTGGCGGCGCCGTTGAGCAGCTCGATGACCGGCCGGAAGGCGCGGGAGAAGGCCCGCTGCGGCCCGGCGACCATCCGGGCGACGGCGAGCGGCCGGGAGACCGCCCAGTTCTTGGGGACCAGCTCGCCGATCACCATCTGCACCGCGGCGGCGGCCAGCATGCCGGCGACGACGGCGATGCCGGCAGCGGCGCCGTGCGGGATGCCGGCGGCCCGGATGGGGCCGGTGAGCAGGTCGGCGAGGGCGGGTTCGGCGAGCATGCCGACGACCAGCGAGGTGATGGTGATGCCGAGCTGGGTGCCGGACAGCTGGAAGGACAGTTTGCGCAGGGCGGCGACGACGCCGGCCGCGCGCCGGTCGCCCTCGGCCGCGGCGCGTTCGGCGGCCGGGCGCTCCACGGTCACCAGGCCGAATTCGGCGGCGACGAAGAAGCCGTTGGCGATGATCAGGACGAAGGCCGCTGCGAGCAGCAGCAGGGACGTGCTCATGAGGCCGCCGCTCCGGGTTTTCGTGCGGGAGGGGCGGCGCTGGTACTACCGGACGGTGCGTCCATCGGGGTGTGGGTGTCACTCCTCGGTAGGGCGGGCAGGTCGGCGGGCCGCGCGTGACGCACGGCCCAGGTCAAGAGTAGTCAACGGTCCGCCGACCGCGAAGGACGGCGGACGGCGCCTTCACGACGGCTTCACCGCAGGCCGGACGCCCGCTTCACCGTGCGTCACGCCTGTCGACAGGTGCCTCACCGAGCGCGGTGACCAGTTCGCGCAGCAGCCGGGCGTCGACGAGGGCCTGCCGGCGGGCGATACCGGGCTGGATGCCCATGACGGCCAGCGTGGTGCCGTCGGCGAGGTCCAGGTGCACCCAGGCGTCGCCCGGACGCAGCCGTACGCCGAGGATCTCCGCCCAGGCCAGGCGGCGGCTGACGATCACGTTGACGACGGTGAGCCCGGCCCGGTCGGCGACCGCCTTGGGGCGGCTGAGCAGCATGAGGACGCCCAGTGCGAGGACCCCGACGACGGCGATGCTGACCCGGTCGCCGGTGGTCCACGGCGAGGCGCCCTCGGACGGCATGAGCACCGCGAGGGTGCTCAGCGTGGCGAGCAGCAGCACGCCGACCGTGAGCAGGACCACACGGGTGAGCAGCGGCCGGAAGGTGAGCGGGAGCCGCTCGACGGCGGCGGCGGCGGGGGCGGGCGGCCGTCCGTGGCCCGCGCCGCCGCCGTCGGGGGCGGTCACAGCCGGGCGGCGTGGATGCCGGTGGTCAGGATCGCGCGGGCGCCGAGGTCGTACAGCTCGTCCATGATCCGCTGGGCGTCGGTGGTGGGGACCATCGCCCGCACCGCGACCCAGCCCTCGTGGTGCAGCGGGGAGACGGTCGGCGACTCCAGGCCCGGGGTGAGGGCCACGGCCTGGTCGACGTGCTCGGCGCGGATGTCGTAGTCCATCATCACGTAGCGCCGGGCGACCAGGACGCCCTGGAGCCGGCGCAGGAACTTCTGCACCTTGGGGTCGCCGGCGGGCGCGCCGACCGGGCGGACGACGACCGCCTCGGAGGCCATGATCGGCTCGCCGAAGGTCTCCAGGCCCGCGTTGCGCAGCGAGGTGCCGGTCTCCACGACGTCCGCGATGACCTGGGCGACGCCGAGCTGGATCGCGGTCTCCACGGCGCCGTCGAGGTGGACGACGGTGGCGGCGACGCCGTTGTCGGCGAGGTGCTTCTCGACGACGCCCTCGTAGGAGGTGGCGACGGTCATGCCGCCGAGGTCGGCGACGCCGGCCGCGGTGCCGGGGCGGGCGGCGTAGCGGAAGGTGGAGCGGGCGAAGCCGAGCTGGAGGATCTCCTCGGCGCTGGCGCCGGAGTCCAGCAGCAGGTCGCGGCCGGTGATGCCGATGTCGAGGCGGCCGGAGGCGACGTAGATGGCGATGTCGCGCGGGCGCAGGTAGAAGAACTCCACGTCGTTGGCGCTGTCGAACAGCACCAGCTCCTTGGACTCCTTGCGCTGCCGGTAGCCGGCCTCATGGAGCATGGCCGCCGCGGGTCCGGACAGCGAGCCCTTGTTGGGGACGGCGATGCGCAGCATGGGGTGGGGTTCCTTCGCTCGGAGCGGTGTCAGGGCGGGGTGGGACAAGGGGTACGTGCGGGTACGCGGGCGTGCGCGTGCGGCCCGCGCGCGGGTGGCGCGGGCCGCACGGCTCACAGATGCGCGTACACGTCGTCCAGCGAGATGCCGCGGGCGACCATCATCACCTGGACGTGGTACAGCAGTTGGGAGATCTCCTCGGCGGTGGCGGCAGCGCCCTCGTACTCCGCTGCCATCCACACCTCGGCGGCCTCCTCGACCACCTTCTTGCCGATCGCGTGCACGCCCTTGCCGACCAGCTCGGCGGTCCGGGACGTGCTGGGGTCGGCCGTGGCGGCCTTGTGCTGCAGCTCGGTGAAGAGCTGCTCGAATGTCTTGTTGGCCATGGTGGTCCCTAGCGTACGGGGAAGCGCGGACCGGTCAGCGCCACGGCTCGGATAGTGAACGGATCACGGTCGCGGTGGCCACCGCGGCGGTGACCGCTTCATGGCCCTTGTCCTCGTTCGACCCGGGAAGTCCGGCGCGGTCCAGCGCCTGCTCCTCGGTGTCGCAGGTCAGCACGCCGAAGCCGACCGGTACGCCGGTGTCCACGGTGACCTGGGTGAGCCCGGCGGTGACGCCCTGCGAGACGTACTCGAAGTGCGGGGTGCCGCCGCGGATGATGACCCCGAGGGCGACGACCGCGTCGTAGCCGCGGGCGGCCGTCGCCTTGGCGACGACGGGCAGTTCGAAGCTGCCCGGCACGCGCAGCAGCGTCGGCTCCTCGATGCCGAGGTCGTGCAGGGCGCGCATCGCCCCGTCCACGAGGCCGTCCATGACCTGCTGGTGCCACTGGGCCGCGATCACCGCCACCCTCAGGTCGCCGCAGTTCTTGACGGTCAGCTCGGGGGCGCCCTTGCCGCTCACTTGTCTCCTCGGTGCTCAGTGCCGTTGCCGGCCTCGACGGTGCGGGGGCGGGCCACGGTGTCCAGCCAGGGCAGGTCGTGCCCCATCCGGTCGCGCTTGGTCCGCAGGTACCGCAGATTGTGCTCCCCGGCCCCGACCGGCATCGGCTCGCGTCCCAGGACGTCGAGGCCGTGCCGGACCAGCGCGCCGGTCTTGGCGGGGTTGTTGGTGATCAGCCGCAGCGAGCGCACCCCGAGGTCGGCCAGCACCTGGGCGGCGGCGCCGTAGTCGCGCGCGTCGGCGGGCAGGCCGAGTTCGAGGTTGGCGTCCAGGGTGTCGCGGCCGCGCTCCTGCAGCTCGTACGCGCGCAGCTTGGACAGCAGGCCGATGCCGCGGCCCTCGTGCCCGCGCAGGTACAGCACCACGCCGCGGCCCTCCTCGGCGATCCGGCGCAGTGCCGCCTGGAGCTGCGGGCCGCAGTCGCAGCGCTGCGAGCCGAAGACGTCGCCGGTCAGGCACTCGGAGTGGACGCGCACCAGCACGTCGGTGCCGTCGTCGCCCTCGCCGATGTCCCCGGCGACCAGCGCGATGTGCTCGACACCGTCGGCGGTGCTGCGGTAGCCGTACGCGCGGAAGTCGCCGTACGCGGTGGGCAGCGTCGTGGACGCCTCGCGGCGCACGGTCGGCTCGGCGGAGCGGCGGTAGGCGATCAGGTCCTCGATGGAGATGATGGCCAGGCCGTGCTTGCGGGCGAAGGGCACCAGGTCGGGCAGCCGGGCCATGGTGCCGTCCTCGCGGGCGATCTCCACGATCGCCGCGGCCGGGCGCAGTCCGGCGAGCCGGGCGAGGTCCACTCCGGCCTCGGTGTGGCCGGGGCGGGTGAGCACGCCGCCGCTGCGGGCGCGCAGCGGGAAGACGTGGCCGGGGCGGACGAAGTCGCCGGGCACGCTGGTGGACTCGGCCAGCAGCCGGATGGTGGTGGCGCGGTCGGCGGCCGAGATGCCGGTGGTCACGCCGTGCTCGGGCCCGGCGTCGACGGAGACGGTGAAGGCGGTCCGCATGGACTCGGTGTTGGAGTCCACCATCTGCGGCAGCTCCAGCCGGTCCAGGTCGGGCGCCTCCAGCGGGACGCAGATCAGCCCGCGGCACTCGGTCATCATGAAGGCCACGATCTCCGGGGTGATCTTCTCCGCGGCGACGATCAGATCGCCCTCGTTCTCCCGGTTCTCGTCGTCGACGACGACGATCGGCCGGCCCGCGGCGATGTCGGCGATGGCCCGCTCCACCGGGTCCAGGCGCAGGTCCTCGTCGTCGTACCAGTCGTCCTGCAGTGCGGTCACGGCGCTCATGCCGTCACTCCTTCCGCGACGGTGCTGCTCGGGCGGACCCGGGCCCCGGCGTCGGGCCGGCGGGTCTGCTGCCACCAGGCGTACATCCCGGCGATGACCAGGACGAAGTAGACGATGTAGACCAGCCCCGAGAAGGGCAGGCCGCTGTGGAAGTTGAGCGGCACGCCGACCACGTCGACGGCCAGCCACGCGAACCAGAACTCGACCCAGCCGCGCGCCTGGGCGTACATCGCGGCGAGCGTGCCGGTGAAGATGTACGCGTCCGGCCACGGGTTCCACGACAGCGACGGGTAGGCCAGGAAGAGCCCGGCGACCGCGGCGGTACCGGCTCCCGTGGCGACGACCAGCACGGCGCGCTCCCGCCAGGTCGCGAAGCGGATCGCGACCCGCCCGGCGTCGTCGGTACGGCCGCCGCGCCAGCGGTACCAGCCCCACACCGCGACGGTGATGACGACGAACTGCTTGCCGACCCCGCCGCCCAGGTGCGCCGACCAGAACGCGGCGACCAGCACCACACCGGACAGCAGCTGGACGGGCCAGGTCAGCATCGCCCGCCGCCAGCCGAGCGCGAGCGCGGCCAGGCCCAGCAGGTTGCCGATCATGTCGGACCACATGACGTGCTGGTCGAAGGCGGTGAACGCCTCGGCGTCGAGCCAGTGCAGCGCGCTCATCGCACATCTCCGGCGGCCCCGGAGCCGGTCGCGCCGAGCATGCGCTCGACGTACTTGGCGATGACGTCGACCTCCAGGTTGACCGGGTCGCCGGGCTGCTTCACACCGAGCGTCGTCAGCTCCAGGGTGGTCGGGATGAGGCTGACGGTGAAGTGGTCGGCGGCGGCGTCCACGACGGTCAGGCTGATGCCGTCCACGGTGATCGAGCCCTTCTCGACGACGTAGCGGGCCAGGTCGGCGGGCAGCGAGATCTTCACGATCTCCCAGTGCTCGCCCGGGGTGCGCTCCAGCACCGTGCCCGTGCCGTCCACGTGCCCCTGCACCAGGTGTCCGCCAAGGCGGCCGCCGAGCGCCATCGGGCGCTCCAGGTTGACGCGGGAGCCGGGGCGCAGGGCGCCGAGGCTGGAGCGCTTGAGCGTCTCGTCCATGACGTCGGCGGTGAAGCTGCCGTCGCCGAGGTCCACGACGGTCAGGCACACCCCGTTGACGGCGATCGAGTCGCCGTGCTTCGCCCCCTCGGTGACGACGGGTCCGCGGACGGTGAAGCGGGCGGCGTCGGACTGCTCCTCGACCGCGGTGATCTCACCCAGTTCTTCGACGATTCCGGTGAACACGTCACTTCTCCTGTGCAGCAGTGGGGACGGCGGTGATACGCAGGTCGGGCCCGAGGCGGGCGACGTCGGTCACGTCGAGCCGCAACGCCTGCGCGAGGGTGCTGATTCCTGCCGGGCCGAGAGCGCCCGGCCCCGCGCCCAGCAGGGCGGGCGCGAGATAGCCGACGACGGTGTCCACGGCCCCGGCGGCCACGAAGGCCCCGGCGAGCGTCGGCCCGCCCTCCAGCAGGACGGAGCGGACGCCGCGGGCGTGCAGTTCGGCGAGCAGCGCGGTGACGTCCAGCCCGCGGGTGGGGCCGGGCCCGTACGGCAGGCGGACGGTCTCGGGCCCGTCGAGGGCGTCGAGGTGGGCGGTGTCGGCGTCCTTGGCGACGGCGACGAGCGTGGGCGCCGCGTCGTCCAGGACCCGCGCGCCGGGACGGATGCGCGCCCGGGTGTCGACGACGACCCGCAGCGGCTGCACCGCGCCCTCGACACCGCGCACCGCGAGGTGCGGGTCGTCGGCGAGCAGGGTGCCGGAGCCGACGACGACCGCGTCGGCCCGCGCGCGCAGCCGGTGCACGTCGGCGCGGGACTCCGCGGAGGTGATCCACCGGCTGCTGCCGTCCGCGGCGGCGATCCGGCCGTCCAGCGTGGCCGCGTACTTCCACAGCACGTACGGGCGGCCGCGGCGCACCGAGGTGAGCCACGCGGTGTTGACGGCCTCGGCCTCGGCGGCGAGCAGCCCGCCCTCGACGTCGATTCCCGCGGCCCGCAGGGTCGCGGCGCCGCCGGACGCGGCGGGACTGGGGTCGGCCACGGCGTAGACGACACGGGCGACCCCGGCCTCGACGAGCGCCACGGCGCAGGGGCCGGTCCGGCCGGTGTGGTTGCAGGGTTCGAGGGTGACGACGGCGGTGCCGCCGCGGGCCGCGGGCCCGGCCGCCTCCAGCGCGTGGATCTCGGCGTGCGGGCCGCCCGCCCTGCGGTGCCAGCCCTCGCCGACGGGCCTGCCGGCGGCGTCGAGGATCACACAGCCGACGACGGGGTTGGGGGCGGTCGCGCCGAGGGCGCGTGCGGAGAGCGCGACGGCTCGGCGCATCGCGTCGGTTTCCGTGGTGGTGGCCACCGGGTCCTCCTGCCGCATCGGGCACGGAACTCCGGGGCTTCGACGCGCGTACACACCCGACACCCCACCTTGCGGCACCGGCAGATCGACCCGACCTGCCGCCGTGGCGGCGCACCGTCGTGAACGCCCGCCGCGCACTGCCTCCCATCCGGACTTTCACCGTCGGTCCAGGAATTTCACCTGGTCAACCGGCCGCTGGATGCGGTCGGGTCGCGGACTGTAACCGCCGGTTCGGAATTACACCGACCCCGGAGTGCGCGTACGTCACTAAGTACGTCCCCCAGTCTGCCACGCCGGACCGGCACGGCTCCAGGGCGTTTCACCGCACTCCTCCCCCGGCGGGTGTGTGCTCCGCCACTGCGGCCGCCCGGCGCGCGCGGGCGCGCCGCCCCACCCGCCCGCGCCGCCACAGCCGTCACCAGGGCGTTCCTCCGTTCCCGCACCGGTACGGCTCCGCGCCGTGGCGGGGATCAGCACCGGAACGCCGCCGCGGCCCGGCCCCGTACCGGATCTCGCCCCTCGGGATCTCAGCCCGCGGGATCTCAGCCCGCGGGGGCGAAGACCGCCTCCTGGGCCGAGTCCATCGCCGTGATGACCGCGCCGCGCAGGATGGGGCCGGACGGGATCGCGGTGGGCACCACCGTGGTCCGCAGCGGGGAGAGGCGGGCCAGCCGGTCGCCGACGCGGTCGGCGAGGTCCTGGCCGCCGGCCGCCCCCACCTCGCCCGCCAGCACCAGCAGCCCGGGGTCGAGGACCGCGCAGATCGCGGAGGCGCCCACCGCGATCCGGGCGGCCAGCTCGTCGAGGAAGCCGGGGGTCCCGGTGCGCACCGCGTCCGCGGCGGCCGCGGCGTCGGCGGGGGCGGCGGTGCGGATGCCGTGCTCGGCGGCCAGCGCGCACACCGCGCGGCTGCCGGTGAGCCCGTGGAAGCCGTCGTCGCAGTTGGTGGCGGTGGGCAGCCGCCCGGAGGTGGACACCGGCAGGAAGCCGACCTCGCCCGCGCCGCCGGAGAAGCCGCGCCGCAGCCGCCCGTCGAGTACGAGGGCGGCGCCGACTCCGCCGCCGATCCACAGCAGGACGAACGTCTCGTCGGGGGCGCCGCCGCGCACCCGCTGCTCGGCGACCGCGGCGAGGTTGACCTCGTTCTCCAGCAGCACCGGCACCCCGCTCCTGCGGCGGACCTCGTCGACGAGGTCGCCGTGCCAGGCGGGCAGTTCGCCGGTGACGGCGAGCCGCCCGGTGACCGGGTTGACCAGGCCGGGCGCGCCGCAGGCGACGGTGTGCAGGGCGGTGCCGCCGGCCGCGCCGAGCAGCAGGTGCACGCCGCGTTCGACGGTGGCGGCCGGGTCGGCGTCCGGGGCGACGGTCAGCGCGGCCCGGGTGACGGTGTGGCCGAGGAGGTCGGCGATCTCCACGCCGACGCTGTCCACCCGCACGTCGAGCCCGGCGACATGGGCGCGGTTTGCGACGATGCCGTAGACGCGCGCGTTCGGGCCGCGGCGCGCGGCGCCCGA
Source organism: Streptomyces sp. NPDC004031 (assembly GCF_053604375.1). Lineage (NCBI taxonomy): Bacteria > Bacillati > Actinomycetota > Actinomycetes > Kitasatosporales > Streptomycetaceae > Streptomyces > Streptomyces sp. NPDC004031. The sequence continues at coordinate 66,613 of NZ_JBSGHL010000014.1, forward strand.
CTCCCCGACGACCTCGATCAGGCCGGACTCCTGGAGGCGCTCGACGAGGTCGGCGACGCTGGGCCGGGAGAGCCCGGTGAGCTCCTTCAACTGCGCGGCGGTGAGCGGCCCTTCCTGCTGGAGCAGGCGCAGGGCGAGCCGGTCGTTGATGGCTCTGGCCGTACGCGGTGACGCGTTCCTGGCGGGGTGCGCGCGGGTGGCGGTCATGCGGGCGATCCTTCCAGACCGGTGGCTGCCCGGGACTTAACTTTCAGGCAGGCTTCCTGATAGTTTACGCACCATGACGACGAGCGCCCCCGACACCAGCTGGACACCCGCCCGGGTACGCCGCTCCCACCTGGCCATCGCCACGGTCTTCGCGGTGCACGGCGCCGTCCAGGGCACCTTCGCCACCCGCATCCCGTGGATCAAGGACCATCTGGGGCTCAGCGCGGGCGAACTGGGCATCGCGCTGGTGTGCCCGGCGATCGGCTCGGTGCTGATGATGCCGCTGGCCGGGCGGCTGATGCACCGGCTGGGCTCACGCGCCGCGCTGCGGATGCTGCTCGCCCTGTGGTGCGCGGTCCTGGTGCTGCCGCCGCTGGCCCCCGGGCTGCCGTTCCTGTGCCTGGCGCTGCTGGCGTTCGGCGCGAGCGCCGGCATGGCCGACGTCGTGATGAACGCGGTCGGCGTCGCCGTCGAGGAGCACAAGGGCAAGTCGATCATGTCCGGCCTGCACGGCATGTGGAGCGTCGGCACCCTGGTCGGCGCCGCCGTCGGCGTGCCGGCCGCGCACGCCCGGCTGGACGGGCGGATCCACCTCGGGGTGGTCGCCGCGGTGCTGGTGGCCGTGGCGCTGCTGCTGTCCTCGCAGGTGCCCGACCTGCACCCGGCGGCGGACGAGGACGCGCCGCCGCGCTTCGCGCTGCCGCCGAAGTCCGCGCTGGTGATCGGCGCGATCGGGTTCTGCGGCGTCTTCGCCGAGGGCGGCACCGCCGACTGGTGCGCGGTCTTCCTGCGCGACATCGCGCACGCCTCGCCCGCGATAGCCGCGCTCGCCTACACCGCCTTCTCCTGCACGATGGCCACCGCCCGGCTGCTGGGCGACATCGCGGTCCGCCGGCTCGGCGCAGTCCTGGCGATCCGGGTGGGCGGCGTGATCGCCACCGCGGGCGGCCTGCTGGTGGTGTTCGCCCACTCCCCGGCCCCGGGCATCGCGGGCTTCGCGCTCATCGGCGTGGGCATCTCGGTCGTGGTGCCGCTGTGCTTCGCGGCCGCCGGGCGCAGCGGGTCCAACCCGGCCCGGACGATCGCGGGCGTCGCGACCGTCACGTACACCTCGGGCCTGGTGGCGCCCGCCGCGATCGGCGGCATCGCCGGGGCGTCGTCGCTGACCGTCTCCTTCGGCCTGGTCACGGTCCTGACGCTGGGCCTGGTGTTCGGCGCGGGCGTCGTCGGGACGCACGGGGCGAGCCGCAAGGTCGCGGGCGGCACGCCCGAACCGGCCCCCGTGGCAGCCGAGTAGCACCCCAGAGCCCGCCGGGGGGCGGGGGCCCCGACCGGAGTGGGAGCCGGTCCGGTGTCATCCGCCCCCCGGCGTATCCGCTCCCCCGGCGCCTTCGCCGCCGGATCCCCCGCCGGAACCGGCGTCCGGTCCGCCGTCCGGTCCGCCGCCCGCGCCGAAGGAGCCCGTGCGCAGGTACGCGGGCGCGACCAGGCGCGCCACGTGGTAGCCGACGAGCACCAGGACGGTGCCGAGCGCGATGCCGCTCAGCGAGAAGGTGTCGGTGATCTTCAGGGTGACGTTGCCGATGCCCGCGACGACACCGCCCGCGATCGGCACCAGGTTGACGGGGTTGGCCAGGTCGACCCGGTTCTCCACCCAGATGCGCGCGCCGAGCAGGCCGATCATGCCGTAGAGGATGACGGTGATGCCGCCGAGCACCCCGCCGGGGATCGCCGCGATCACGGCGCCGAACTTGGGGCACAGGCCGAAGAGGATCGCGAAGCCCGCGGCCGCCCAGTAGGCGGCGGTGGAGTAGACCCGGGTCGCGGCCATGACGCCGATGTTCTCGGCGTAGGTGGTGGTGGCCGGGCCGCCGAAGGCGCTGGAGAGCACGGTGGTGCCGCCGTCGGCGGCGATCGCGGTGCCGAGTACGGAGTCCAGCCGGTCGCCGGTCATCTCGCCGACGGCCTTGACGTGCCCGGCGTTCTCCGCGATGAGCGCGATCACCACGGGCAGTGCGACGAGCACCGCGGAGCCGTCGAAGGAGGGCGCGTGGGTGCTCGGCCAGCCGAACCACGCGGCGTGGCCGACCTCGTGCAGGTCCAGCCGCCAGTGGCCGCCGGTGTGCCCGGTGGCCGTGTGGTGCACGCCGATCCGGCCGAAGACGCGGTCGAACAGCCACGAGATCCCGTAGCCGAACAGCAGCCCGAGGAAGATCGCGATCCGTCCCGCGAAGCCGCGCAGCCCCACCAGCGCGAAACCGGTGAACAGCAGGGTCAGCAGCGCGGTCCACTGGTCCTGCGGCCAGTACGTGCCGGCCGCGACCGGCGCGAGGTTGAAGCCGATGAGCAGCACCACCGCGCCCGTCACCGGCGGCGGCAGCACCGCGTGCACGACGCCCGGCCCGAGCGCGCGCACCGCGAGCCCGCACGCGCACAGCACCGCCCCGACGACGAGCAGCGCCCCGGTGAGGGTCGCGCTGTCGCCGCCCTGCGCTCGGATGGTCGCGGCCACGCCGACGAAGGCCAGGCTGCTGCCGAGGTAGCTGGGGACGCGTCCGGCGGTCGCGAGCAGGAACAGCACGGTGGCCACGCCCGACATCAGCACGGCCAGGTTGGGGTCGAGGCCCATCAGGACGGGGGCCACGAACGTCGCGCCGAACATCGCGACGACGTGCTGCGCGCCCAGCCCCACCGTGCGGCCCCAGCTGAGGCGTTCGCCGGGCCGGACCACCTCGCCGGGGCGCGGGCTGCGGCCGTCGCCGTGCACCGTCCAGCCCACTCCGCGCACCATGTGCCCGCTCCTCGCCGCCGCCCGCCGCCGCTTGCGCCCTCAACGTAAGCGGCACGGCACGGGCGGCACGGGCGCGGAAGGGCCGCCGGACCGCGGGGTTCATACGGTCGGCGCACACGTCGCGAAGGGGGCCTGCGGTGCGGAGCGCTCACGCAGCGGCCGGTCAGTGGTTCGGCGGACGCGCACGGGGGAATCGCGCCCGCCGAACCGAAGCCCACGTTACCGGCGCCTGCCGCTCGGAAGGGAGCCCGCAACGGGCAATTCATTCCGCGGGATTACGCCATGGCACAGGCGCGCATTCACCTGCCGTGTCCCGCACGGCAGTTGAGCTGCCGTCAGGCCCGCACGCGGGGGAACAGCAGTACGATCAGCGGGCCGTCAGATCCTGCAGTCCGACCACCCGCAGGAGCTGTAGCCGCTCGTACGACTCGCTGCCCGGCCGCGCGGTGTAGACGATGAGCTGCTGGTCGTGCCCGGCGCTCAGCAGCACCTCGCAGTCCAGTGTCAGCTCCCCCACCACCGGGTGCACGAAGCGCTTGGCGTCCGAGCGGCGCACCGCGACCTGGTGCTCGTCCCACAGCCGGGAGAACTCCGCGCTCACCGCCCGCAGTTCGGCCACCAGTGCGGCGGCGCGCGGGTCGTCGGGCCGGGCGGCGAGCACCGCGCGCAGGTTGGCCACGCTCGCGCGGGCGTGGTGCTCGCGGTCCTCCGCGGGGAAGATCGCGGCGGCGGACGGGTCGGTGAACATCCGCCGCATCATGTTGCGCATCGCGGGCGGCCGGGCCGACACGTCACCGCTGAGGGCGACCGACATCGCGTTCTGCGCGAGGACGTCGCCGATGTCGCTGACGACCTGGGCGGGCGTGTCGTGCAGCCGGTCCAGGACCAGCAGCAGGCCGGGGCGCACGTGCCCGCTGCCGGCGGTGTCCCGCGGCGGCTCCTGCCCGCACACGTGGAAGAGGTGGTCGCGCTCGTCGGCGGTCAGCCGCAGCGCGCGGGCCAGCGTGGTGAGCATCTGCCGGGACGGATGCGGGCCGCGGGACTGCTCCAGCCGGGTGTAGTAGTCCACCGACATGCACGCCAGCTGGGCGACCTCCTCCCGGCGCAGTCCCGGGGTGCGGCGGCGTGCGCCGCCGTTCAGGCCCACGTCCACGGGTGCCAGGCGGGCGCGGCTGCGGCGCAGGAAGTCGGCGAGTTCTGGTCGGTCCACCCCTCCAGCATGCGGCCGGCGGGGCGGGCTATCCAGGGAGTGCCACTCCCTGGATCGGCAGGTCTCTCCCGGCCCGGACGGGGCCGCCGCAGGGTGGAGGGCGCCGGCGGACGCGTCCCGTCCGCCGCGCACCGCACCGATCCCAGGAGGACACCATGAGGATTCTGGTCACCGGGGCCACCGGCCAGGTCGGCCGCCGCTTCGTCCCGCGGCTGCTGCAGCGCACCGGCCCGGACGACACCGTACGCGTGCTGGTCCGCGACGAGGCGCGGGCCGAGCCGCTGGCCCGCGCGGGGGCCGAGGTGCTGGCGGGCGACCTGCGCGAGCCCGCGGACGTCGCCAGGGCGCTGGAGGGCGCCGACGCGGTCGTCAACGTCGCCGCGGCCTTCCGCGGGGTGCCGGACGACGAGTGCATGGCGGTCTGCCGGGACGCGGCCGTCGCGCTCGGCGAGGCCGCGGCCGCCGCGGGCGTGACCCGCTTCGTCCAGGTCAGCACCAATCTGGTGTACGGCACCGGGCACGGCAGGCCGTCGGTCGAGGACGACGTCCCGGTCCCCGGCGGGCGCATGTGGGGCGCCTACCCGGCGGCGAAGAAGGAGGCCGAGGACCGGCTGCTGGCGCTGCACCGCGAGCGCGGCCTGGACGTGCGGGTGGCGCGGCTCGCCTTCGTCTACGGCGAGGGCGATCCGCACCTGGCGGACTCGCTGCGCTGGGCGGGCGGCTGGGCGGCGCACATGCGGCTCCAGACGGTGCACCACGCCGACGTGGCGCAGGGCGTCCTGCGGGTGCTGTACGCGCCCGGGGTGGCGGGCCGGATCTACAACGTCGCCGACGACGCCCCGGTCTCCGCGGCCGAACTGCACTGGCTGAACGGTGTCCCGGTCCCCGAGGGCAGTACCGACCGCCCGCTGGAGGACCCGTGGGAGGGCGTCGTCTCCACCGTCCGCATCCGCGACGAGCTGGGCTACCGCCCGCTCTTCCCCTCGGTGTGGACGGCCCGCGACGCGGGCGCGCTCTGACACGCACCCGCACGGGTGGCGCGGACCGGTGCCGCGGTGCGGCGTACGGGAGTTGCCGGGCGGGCGCGGACAGACTGGGCGCATGACGACCGACGTAGCCGCCGTGCTGGAGCGGATGCGGGCCACCGACGCGGGCCTGCCGTACGGGGACGGCGTCGCCGTCTTCACCCGGGTCTACGCCTCCGTGACCGAGGAGGTCGAACGGCGGCTCGCGGGCGGCGACTTCACCGACCGGGTGGTCGCGGCCCGGCTCGCGGTGCGGTTCGCCGGGCGCTTCCTGGCGGCGGTCGAGGACGACGCGGCGGGCCGCCGCCCGCCCGCGTGCTGGCGCCCGCTGTTCACGCTGCGCGCCCACCCGGGGGTGCGGCCGCTGCAGTTCGCGCTGGCCGGCATCAACGCCCACGTCGGGCACGACCTGGCCCTCGCGGTGCTGGACACCTGCCGCGCGACGGGGCTCGGGATCGCCGCGCTCGAAGCGGACTTCGACCGGATCGGCGAGGTGCTCACCGGCATCGAGGAGCGCGTCCGCGAGGAGCTGATGCCCGGCCCAGACCTGCTGGAGGCCGCCGACCCGCTCACCCACCTGGTGGGGTCCTGGTCGCTGGCCCGCGCCCGGGACGCGGCCTGGGCGGCGGCCCGGCTGCTGTGGGCGCTGCGCGGCTCGCCCGCCGCGTACGACGAGTGCGTGAGCCGGCTGGACGCGGGCGTGGGGCTGGTCGGCCGGCTGCTGCTGACCCCGGCCGGGTGCGGGGGTCAGTCCTCGGGCAGCAGTACCGGCGCCAGCTCGTCGTAGCGGTCGCCGGGCCCGGGGTTGAGCGGGTCGGTGGCGCCGCCGAGGTGGCGCATGACGCCCCACACCGCGTTGAGCGCGGTCTGCACCGCGCCCTCGGCCCACCCGGCGGTCCACGAGATGTCGTCGCCCGCGAGGAACAGCCCGCGCCGGTCGGCGGGCAGCGCGTCCTGCACGAAGTGCGTGAACAGCCGCCGCTGGTAGCGGTAGTGGCCGGGCAGGTTCGCCTTGAAGGCGCCCATGAAGTACGGCTCGTTCTCCCACGAGACGGTCACCGGGTTGCCGATGACGTGCTTCCTGATGTCGACGCCCGGGTAGATCTCGGCGAGCGAGCCGAGCATGACCTCCATCCGCTCGTGGGCGCTCAGCGGCAGCCATTTGAGGCTGTCGTCGCTCCAGGTGTACGACAGGCAGATCGCGGCCGGCCGGTCCGGCCCCTGCTCCAGCAGATAGGTGCCGCGGGTCATCCGGTCGGTGAGCGTCATCGACATCACGTCCCGCCCGGTGCGCGGGTCCCTGTCCCGCCAGAAGGGCCGGTCCACGGGCACGAAGAGCTTGCTGGACGCCATGTAGTGGGTGCGTTCGATCGCGGTCCAGTGGTCGATCGGGAAGAGCGCGTCGTCGCAGGCGATCTTCGACAGCAGCATCCAGCTCTGCGCGGTGAAGACCACCGCCTTGTACGAGCGGATGTCGCCGGTGGTGTCGGTGACCGTGATCCGGTTGCCCGCGGTGCGGTGCAGCCCGGTGACGGCCGGGCGCGGGGCGCCGCCGTCGTGCAGCGAGGCCAGCGAGGTGCCGCGGGGCCAGTGCACGGCCTTGTCGGGGGCCTTCTCCCACAGCCGCAGCGGCAGTTGCCGGCTGCCGCCGTCGATGCTGCGGTGGTCGTCGTCGGCGCCGGTGTAGACGACCCGCAGGATCTCCAGGATCGAGTTGGGGAAGTCGGTGTCCCAGCCGCCGGTGCCGAAGCCGACCTGCCCGAAGATCTCCCGGTGCCGGAAGGACCGGAAGGCGGGCGAGTCGCACAGGAAGCCGTAGAAGGTCTGGTTGTCCAGCCGCTCCACCAGCGCGGACCATATCCGGCGGATCTCCGGGACGTCCCGCTCGCGCAGCGCGCGCTGCATCGAGGAGAAGTCGGCGCCCTCCTCCAGGCAGGCGTTCCAGGCGTGCATCACCTGGTGGTAGACCTCGGGCAGGTCGTCGAGCGACGTGGCGTAGTGCGTCTCGCCCTTGAGATCGACGACGGTCGACGGGGTCGCGGGCGCCAGCGGGTTGGGGAAGGGCGAGCTCCGCAGGCCGACCAGGTCCGCGTAGTGCCAGAAGGCGGTGGAGGACGGTGGGAAGCGCATCGCGCCCATCTCCGCGGTCAGTTCCGGGTCGCAGCCGTCGAAGCCGACGGTACGCAGCCGCCCGCCGATCCCGTCCGCCTCGTAGACCACCGGCCGCAGGCCCATGGTCAGCAGCTCGTACGCGGCCACGATCCCGGACAGCCCGCCGCCGACGATCGCGACCTCCGTGCCGTGCTCGGCCGGCGGCACCGCGCCCAGCCCCGCCGGATGGGCGAGGAAGTCGTCGTAGGGGAAGGGGAAGTCGGGGCCGGACATCGTCACGGGCGGCTGGGTCTGCGCCTCGATGTGCTGCTCGTCGTGGACGGCGGTGGGCACGGACGTCATGTGCGGGGGCTCCTGGCGGTGAGGGTGGGGTAGAGGTCGGGCCGGCGGTCGTCGAGGTACGGCGTGGCCGCGCGCGCCTCGGCGATCCGCGCGGGATCGGCGTCGCCGAACAGCACGCCGGGACCCGCCCCGGCCCGCGCGGCGACCTCGCCGTCGGGCCCGGCCAGGCAGCTCAGCCCGGCGAAGTCGTAGCCGCCCTCCGGGCCGCAGCGGTTGGCGTAGGCGACGAACAGCCCGTTCTCGTACGCCCGCGCCGGTACGAGCAGCCGCGGCACCGCCTCGTACGGCCGCATCAGCGCGGTGGGCACCGCCAGCACGTCGGTGCCGGCCAGCGCGTGCGCGCGCACCGCCTCGGGGAATTCCACGTCGTAGCAGACGAGCAGGCCGATCACGAGGCCGTCCAGCTCGGCCTGCACGACCGGCTCGGCGCCGGGCGCGAAGGCGGCACGCTCGCCCTCGCCGTACAGATGCGCCTTGCGGTACGTGGCCCGTACGGTGCCGTCCGGCCCGACGAGCCGGACGGTGTTGCGGACCGTGTCGCCGTCGCGCTCGGGCCAGCCGTACACCACGGCGAGCCCGTACTCCGCCGCGACCCGGGCCGCGCACGCGGCGGCGGGCCCGTCCGCGCCCTCCGCGAGCTCGGCCGCCCGCGGGCCCAGCACGTAGCCGGTCCACGACAGCTCGGGCGCGACCATGAGCCGCGCCCCGCCGCGCGCGGCCTCGCGCGCCGTCGCCTCGAACGCGGCCCCGCCGGGCGCCACCCCCTGAGCCAGCGCGATCCGCACCCCGTACTCCTTCTTTTCCGCAGGTCACCCCGTACGACTCGACGCTACGTACGGGGTGCGGCGCGCTCAAGACCCATCCCTTGCGCGCTGCCGCCCGATCCGTTGCGCGTTTCCCGCCGCCGCCGGTGATCCGTTGCGTGGGGCCCGCGCCCCTGGGCCCCGGGCCCCGCGCGCAAGAAGGCGCCCGGTCTCCGGGGGGCCGGAGACCGGGCGGGGGACCGCCGAGAAGGGGCGGTCAGGGGGTGTCACCCGGGAGGGGGTCCGAGGGGGACTCCATGTCCGCCTCGATCCTTTCCTTCCGCACCCGCCCGTGGACCTTCTTCTGCTCCACGTGCTCCTCGACCCGCATCCGCACCCGTTCCTTGGGGACGACCTCCGTCTCGACGACGGGGCTCTCCTCGTGCAGGGTCACGTAGCTCTCGGCCTCGCTGATCTCGCGACCGGAGCGCAGGGCCTCGCGGTCGGTGGCGCTCAGCGGTTCGCGCTCGACCTTGACCTCCTCGTGGCGTACGGGGACGGTCTGCTCGACCTCCTCGACCTCGACGAACTTGCGCAGCCTGGCCTTGCCCGAGGCGTGGCGTTCGACCTTGACGTGCATCTCCTCCTCGGAGCGGGTCAGGGCCTCGTTCTCCGCTCCGGCGGCGGTGCCGCGCTCGGGTGCGCCCGTGCGGCCGGGCATCCCGGAGGTGCCCATGCCGGCCCCGGCGCCCGCGCCCGCCCCCGCGGCGGCGGACTTCTCGTCCGTCCCGCCCGGGGTGTCGGCCCCGGTGTCCCGCGCGGAGCGCTTCGTGCCCGCCGCGGCGCCTGCCGCCCCGGCGGCCCCGCCCGCGGCGGCGGCCTTCTTGCCCGAGGTGTCGGCGGACTCGCTCTTGTCGCCGCTGCGCTCGATGCCGTAGTAGCGGTAGAGGTGCTGCTCCTCCTCCACCGACAGGTGGCCGCCGGAGTCGACGTCGACGTTCGGCGCGCCCTTGATCTTCTCCCGCGCGTACGGCACCTCCAGGTGGTCCTGGACAAGCCGCGCGGAACGGGTCGGCACGAAGGTCTCGTTGCTGCCGAAGAACCCGGTCTTGACCGTCACCCACTCGGGGGCTCCGGTGTTGTCGTCCAGGTACATGTGCTTGGCGTCGCCGACCTTCTTGCCCTCGGCGTCATGGACCGGATGGCCCACCACCTGGGGTATCTGTTCGCGCGTGATCATGTCGCCTCCTACGGGCTGCCGTGACCTGGGAACGGTCACTGAACGGATTACCCGGGAGGATCCGGCAAAACCTAACGAACCAGACATTTTGCCCGATGTGTCGTGCGGCGGCCCGCGACACCGGGCGCGATCAGCCGGGACTGCCCGCCCCGTAGCGGCGCAGCAGCGGCGAGAGCACCAGCACCGACTTGGTCCTGGTCACGAAGGGCTCACCGGCGATGCGCTCCAGCACCTGCTCGAAGTGCCGCACGTCGGCGGCGAAGACCTGCACCACCGCGTCCGCCTCGCCGGTCACGGTCGAGGCGGACGCCACCTCCGGGTAGCGGGACAGCCCGCGCCGGATGTCGTCCGGCGAGGTGTTGTGGCGGCAGTACAGCTCCACGAGGGCCTCGGTCTGCCAGCCGAGCGCGGCCGGATCGACCCGCACGGTGAAGCCGGTGATGGCCCCCGCCGCCCGCAGCCGGTCCACCCGGCGCTTGACGGCGGGGGCCGACAGGCCCACCTCGGCGCCGATGTCGGCGTAGGTGCGGCGGGCGTCGGCGGCCAGCGCGTGGACGATGCGTTCGTCGAGTTCGTTGAGCGGCACGAGGCCCGACGCTACCGCCGGCTACTGCCAGCTGGCGTGCAAGGGCTTGCCCTCGGCGTATCCCGCGGCGCTCTGGATGCCGACGATCGCGTTGCGCTCGAACTCCGCGAGCGAGCCCGCGCCCGCGTACGTGCACGCGCTGCGGACCCCGGCGATGATCGAGTCGACCAGGTCCTCCACGCCGGGCCGCACCGGGTCCAGGTACATCCGCGAGGTGGAGATACCCTCCTCGAAGAGCCCCTTGCGCGCCCGGTCGTACGCCGACTCCTCGGCGGTGCGGTTGCGGACCGCGCGGGCCGAGGCCATGCCGAAGGACTCCTTGTAGAGCCGCCCGTCCGCGGCCTGCTGGAGGTCGCCGGGCGACTCGTACGTCCCCGCGAACCACGAGCCGATCATGACGTTGGAAGCACCGGCCGCGAGCGCCATCGCGACGTCCCGCGGGTGCCGTACGCCGCCGTCCGCCCAGACGTGCCTGCCGTGCCGGCGCGCCTCGGCGACGCACTCCAGGACGGCGGAGAACTGCGGGCGGCCCACCCCGGTCATCATCCGGGTGGTGCACATCGCGCCGGGTCCGACGCCGACCTTGACGATGTCGGCGCCCGCCTCGATGAGGTCGCGGGTGCCCTCGGCGGACACCACGTTGCCCGCGACGACCGGCACCCCCGGGTCGAGCGCCCGGACCGCGCGGACCGCGGCGAGCATCGACTCCTGGTGGCCGTGCGCGGTGTCCACCACGAGGGTGTCCACCCCTGCCTCGAGCAGCTGCGCCGCCTTGCCCGCCACGTCCCCGTTGATGCCGACCGCCGCGGCGATCCGCAGCCGCCCCTCGGCGTCGACGGCGGGCTGGTAGAGCGTGGCGCGCAGCGCGGCCGTACGGGTGAGGATGCCGGCGAGCCGGCCGTCGGCGTCGACGGCGGGGGCGAGCTTGCGGTGGGCGTCCTCCAGCCGGTTGAAGGCGTCCCGCGGGTCTATGCCGGCGTCGAGCACCAGCAGGTCGGCGGACATCACCTCGGACAGCTGGGTGAAGCGGTCCACGCCCGTCAGGTCGGACTCGGTGACGACACCGACCGGGCGGCCGTCCTCGACGACCACGCCTGCGCCGTGCGCCCGCTTGGGCAGCAGCGACAGCGCGTCGGCGACGGTCTGGCCGGGGGCCAGGGTGATCGGGGTGTCCAGCACCAGGTGGCGCCGCTTGACGTAGCCGACCACGTCGGCGACGACATCGATCGGAATGTCCTGCGGGATGACGGCGAGCCCGCCGCGGCGGGCCATCGTCTCGGCCATCCGGCGGCCGGCGACGGCGGTCATGTTGGCGACCACCAGCGGAATCGTGGTGCCGGTCCCGTCGGGGGCCCGAAGGTCCACACCCTGCCGGGAGCCCACCGCGCTGCGGCTCGGCACCATGAAAACGTCGTCGTACGTAAGGTCGTACGGAGGCTGAACATCATTGAGGAAACGCACGTACTTCATATTTGCATGCGGAGGTCGGCGGTGCCTACGGAGGAACATCCGGCTCTTGACCGGGGCCCTTCGTGTCTTCCTCCAGGACCACCCGCAGCTCGGTGTCGGTGCCCCGCCAGAACAGCTCGGCGTCCCGCAGGATGTCCCGGACGATCCGCCACTCGCGCGGCAGCGCCGCCGCGAAACCGGACCAGCCGCGGACGTCCAGCCGCCGCCCGTCCGGTCCGGCGGGCCACCACGACAGGTCGGTGAGGCAGTCGGCGAGCGAGTCCCAGGTACGGCCGAACCACTCCGGCAGGGCCAGGTCGGCGGTGCACCGGTCCATGAACGCCTGCCGGTCGGCGACGCCGGTCAGGTCGAGCACGAGCATGCGCCGATGCTGCCACAGCGGACGCCGGGGCGCGCGGCAGCGGCGCGCCGGGCCGTCTGTGCGCGTCAGCGGCCGTCAGTGGTCGTCGGGGTCTGCCCGCTCCAGCGCCGGGCGCTCCGGGGCGCGGGTGTCGGCCAGCAGCCGGTCGGCGGCGGCGATGTCCGTGACCAGGCTGGTGACCAGGCCGGAGCGCAGCACCGCGTCGATCGCGGCGGCCTTGCGCGTACCGCCCGCGATGGCCACCACCTCGGGGATGCGGCGCAGCCGGTCGGCGTCGATCGTGATGCAGCGCTCCCCCAGGTCGCGGCCCACCCGGCGGCCGGCCGCGTCGAAGAGGTGCGAGGACATCTCGGCGGCCACCCCGAGCCCGGCGTAGTGCTCGCGCTCCTCGTCGGTGAGCGCGTCGTGGACCGTGGAGACCCCCGCCTCCCACGAGCCGACGGACACCACCGCGACGGTCACCTTGTCGTAGTGGCCCATGACGGCGGCGATACCGCTCTGGCCGCGCAGCGCGGCGGCGGTGGCCGGGTCGCCGAGCACCATCGGCGCGTACAGCGGGTGCGCCTCGCCGCCGGAGACGGCGGCCGCGGTGCGCACCGCCTCGACCGAGCCGCGCTCGGCGGTGCCGACGTCGTAGACACCGGTGAGCTGGACGACGGTGCAGGGGGCGAGCCGGTCGATGGCGTTGGCCATGGTGATGATGGAGCGGCCCCAGGCCAGGCCCAGCACGTCGCCGTCGGTGACCAGCTCGCCGAGCAGCCCGGCGGCGACCGCGCCCAGGTTCTCCGGGTCGGGGGCGTCGGCCTGGTCCGGCGGGGTCTGCACGACGACCGCGTGCCGCAGCCCGTAGTGCGCGCGCAGCGCGTCGGAGCGTTCGGCGTCCAGTTCGGCCGGGACCCGGATCTCGATCCGCACCAGCTCACGCTCCAGCGCGGTCTCCAGGACCCTGGCCACCTTGAAGCGGCTCACGCCGAACTCCTCGGCGATCTGGATCTTGGACTTGCCCTCCAGGTAGAAGCGACGTGCCATCGCCGCCGCCTGGACCATCTCCCCTGGGCCCATGCGCGCGTGCGCGCGGCCTGTGCTCACGTCCGTCTCTCCCCAGTCGCCCGGCCGGTCCGGCTTCTCCGCCATCCTCGCAGACGCCGGGGGTTACGGGCGCGTAGCACCCGGCGGACGGAGGATCAGTGCCGGTGCGCCGAGGCGGCCTGCTCCCGCAGGGCCCGGACCGCCGCCGCCGGGTCGGCGGCGCCGTACACCGCGTTGCCCGCCACGAAGTTGTCGGCGCCCGCCTCCGCGCAGCGCTCGATGGTCTCGGCGGACACCCCGCCGTCCACCTGGAGCCACATCTCCAGACCGTGCCGGTCGATCAGCTGCCGGGTGCGGCGGATCTTCGGCAGCATGATGTCCAGGAACCTCTGCCCGCCGAAGCCCGGCTCCACGGTCATGACCAGCAGCATGTCGAGTTCCGGCAGCAGGTCCTCGTACGGCTCGATCGGGGTCGCCGGACGCAGTGCCATCGACGCGCGGGCGCCCTTGGCGCGGATCTCCCGGGCGATGCGGACGGGCGCGGCCGCGGCCTCGACGTGGAAGGTCACCGACGAGGCGCCGGCCTCGACGTACGCGGGCGCCCAGCGGTCCGGGTCCTCGATCATCAGATGGCAGTCCAGCGGCGTCCCGGTCGCCTTGTGCAGCGACTCCACCACCGGCAGACCCAGCGTCAGGTTCGGCACGAAATGGTTGTCCATGACGTCCACATGGAGCCAGTCGGCACCCTCGACCGCCCTGGCCTCGTCGGCCAGCCGGGCGAAGTCCGCGGACAGGATGCTGGGGCTGATCTGCACGCTCATGGCCCCCAGCAAACCAGATCGCCGCGGCCTGCGGAAACCCGGTACGGGCCGGGCCGCGCGGGACCCGCGTCCGCCGCGGCCGACGGGCGCGGCCCGAACACCGGTGCCATGCTGGGACCGGCCCGCCCCGCGTACCTGCCGGGGTGTCACGGGGCCACCTCCGAGCGGATCGTGGGGGTCACGCGGATGGCGGGCACGGCAGGACGGCTGGCGCACCTGGTCACCGGACGGCGCAGCAAATGGGTCGTGCTGGCCCTGTGGGTGGTCGTCCTCGTCGCCCTCGCCCCGCTGGCCACCAAGCTCATGGGCGCGGAGAAGAACGACGCGGCGAGCTGGCTGCCCGGCAACGCGGAGTCCACGAAGGTGCTCCAGCTGCAGAAGCAGTTCGTGCCCGAGTCCGCCCCCGCCGTCATCGTCTACACCCGCCCCGGCGGTCTCACCCCGGCCGACGTCGCCGTCATCGGCCGCGACACCGACGCCGTCCGCGCCATGACCGCGCACGGCATCATCGGCTCGCGCACCGTCGGCCCGCAGCTCGACCGCCGCCAGGACCCGCGGGCCGCCCAGGTCGTCGTGCCGATCGTGCTGGAGGAGAAGGGCTGGACGTCCGTCGAGGACGCGGTGAACGACCTGCGGGCCACCGCCTCCCGCGGCACCGACGGGCTCCAGGTCCACATCACCGGGCCCGGGGGCTTCGCCGCCGACTCCAACAAGGCCTTCGCCGGGATCGACGGCACCCTGCTCTTCGCGGCCCTCGCCGTCGTCGTGGTGATCCTGCTCGTCACCTACCGCAGCCTGACCCTGCTGCTGCTCCCGGTGATCTCCGTCATCGCCGCGCTCTTCACCACCGAGGCCCTCGTCTACCTGCTGGCCCGGCACGCGGGGCTCGTCGTCAACGCCCAGAGCGCCGGCATCCTGACGGTGCTGGTCTTCGGCGCCGGTACGGACTACGCGCTGCTGCTCGTGGCCCGCTACCGCGAGGAGCTGCGCCACCACGAGGACCGCCACGAGGCGATGGCCCTCGCCCTGCACCGCGCCGGGCCCGCCGTCGTCGCCAGCGCCGCGACCGTCGCCCTGAGCATGCTGTGCCTGCTCGCCGCCGACATGAACTCCACCTCGGGCCTCGGCCCGGTCGCCGCGATCGGCGTGGCCGTCGCCCTCACCTCGATGATCACGCTCTTCCCCGCGCTGCTGGTGATCGCCGGCCGCTGGGTCTTCTGGCCCGCGATCCCGCACGTCGGCACCCCCGAGCCGACCGCGACCGGACTCTGGGCACGCATCGGACAGCGCATCAGCCGCCGCCCCCGCCTGGTGTGGAGCACCACCGTCGTGATCCTCGGCGCCCTCGGCTTCGGCCTGTTCTCCATCAACGCGGACGGGCTGGCCCAGGCCGACAGCTTCACCGACACCCCGGACTCGGTCGTCGGCCAGCACCTCCAGGACCGCTACTTCCCCGCGGGCAGCGGCCAGCCCATGGTCGTCATCGCCCGCGCGGGCGCCGCCCCCCAGGTCACCTCGGCGCTGCGCTCGCTGCCCGGCGTCCTGCCCGCGAGCGTCGGCACCCCACCGGGCGTCACCCCGCAGAAGAACGGCCTGGTCTACCTGGAGGCCACCCTCACCCAGAAGCCCGACACCGACGCCGCCCGCCGCACCGTCGACCACGCCCGCGACGTCCTGCACGCGATCCCCGGCGCCGACGCGAAGGTCGGCGGCAGCACCGCGATCCAGCAGGACACCGCGCGCGCCTCCAGCCGCGACAACGTCCTGCTCATCCCGCTGATCCTGCTGGTCGTGCTGCTCATCCTCGCGGTGCTGCTGCGCGCGCTCGTCGCACCCCTGGTGCTCATCGCGACCGTCGTGCTGTCCTTCACCGCCGCGCTCGGCGTCAGCTCGCTGGTCTTCGCGCACGTCTTCGACTACGCGGGCGAGGACACCGCCTTCCCGCTGTTCGTCTTCGTCTTCCTGGTCGCGCTCGGCATCGACTACAACATCTTCCTGATGACCCGCATCCGCGAGGAGAGCGCGGCGCTGGGCACCCGGCAGGGCGTCCTGACCGGCCTCGCCGCCACCGGCGGCGTCATCACCTCCGCGGGCCTCGTCCTCGCCGGTACGTTCGCGGTCCTCGGCACGCTGCCGGTCGTCGCCTTCGCGGAGATCGGCTTCGCGGTGGCCTTCGGCGTCCTGCTGGACACGTTCGTGGTCCGCTCGGTCCTGGTGTCCGCGATCGCGCTCGACCTGGGCGACCGTACGTGGCTCCCCTCCCGCCTGGGGCGGACCCCTGCTGCGTAAGGCTCGCACCCCACAGGGGCAGGGTCAGGAAGTGCGGCGCAGGAGTGCCAGGAACATCGCGTCCGTGCCGTGCAGGTGCGGCCAGAGCTGGACGGTCGGGCCGGGCCCGAGGTCCGGGACGCCCGGGAGGTAGGGACGGGCGTCGAGGAGTTCGAGGCCCGGGGTGCGGGCGAGGACGTCCTCGACGACCTCCCGCGTCTCCGCGAGATGCGGCGAGCACGTGGCGTACCCGACGACACCGCCGACGCGCGTCGCGGCGACCGCCTCCGTGAGGAGGCCCCGCTGGAGCGGCCCAAAACCGCGGACGTCCTCCGCGCGGCGCCGCCAGCGGGCCTCGGGGCGGCGGCGCAGGGCGCCCAGCCCGGTGCAGGGGACATCGACGAGGACCCGGTCGAAGGAGCCGGGCGCCCACACCGGGCGGGTGCCGTCGGCGACGAGGACCTGGTACGGCCCGGGGTTGCCGGCCAGCGAGCGGCCGACGAGCCGGGCGCGGTGCGGCTGCTTCTCGACGGCGACGAGCCGTGCCCCGCGCCCCGCGGCGAGCCCGGCGAGCAGCGCGGCCTTGCCGCCGGGGCCCGCGCAGCCGTCGAGCCAGCGCTCGTCACGGCCCTCGACGGGCACCGCGGCGAGGGCGGCGGCGACGAGCTGGCTGCCCTCGTCCTGGACGCCGGCCAGGCCCTCGGCCACGGCCGGCACCGCGGCGGGGTCGCCGCCCTCGGCGAGCCGCAGGGCGTAGGGCGACCAGCGGCCGGGTTCGGTGGCGCCGTCCGGCATGGAGGCGGCGACGTCCGCGGCGGTGGTACGGCCGGGGCGGGCGACGAGGGTGACCTCGGGCCGGGCGTTGTCGGCGGCGAGCAGTTCCTCGACGCCGGTCCGGCCGCCGCCGAGCGCGTCCCACAGGGCGGAGACGATCCACCGCGGGTGCGAGTGGACGACGGCGAGGTGCCCCTCGGCGTCGTCCTCGTAACGCGGCGCGACACGCTCCAGCCAGCCGTCGAGGTCGTGCGCGGCGACCTTGCGCAGCACCGCGTTGACGAACCGGGCGCGGCCCTCGCCCAGCACCACGCGGGCCAGGTCGACGGTCGCGGAGACCGCGGCGTGCGGCGGGATGCGGGTCGCGAGCAGCTGGTGCGCGCCGAGCGAGAGCACGTCGAGCACCGGCGGATCGACCTCGCGCAGCGGCCGGTCGACGCACGCGGCGATGACCGCGTCGTAGGTGCCCTGGTTGCGCAGCGTGCCGTAGACCAGCTCGGTGGCCAGCGCCGCGTCCCGCCGGTCGAAGGAGCGGTCCTGGGCGGCGGCCTCGCGCTCGGCGGTGCGCAGCAGTCCGGGCAGGACCAGGTTGGCGTACGCGTCCCGTTCGTCGACGGCGCGCAGCGCCTCGAACGCGAGGACCCGCACGGGGTCGCGCTGCGGGCGCCGGTGGGGGGTGCCCTGGGGGCGACGCTGCTGGTGTCTGCCGTTCACTGCGCTCTGTTTCGTCACGATTGTCGTCGAACCCGGTAAGCCTACGCCGTACGGTCAGCGGCCGAGGACCGTGCCGGCGGGCGGCTGGACGCCGCGGGCCCAGTCGGCGGCGGGCATCCGCTTCTTGCCCTGCGCCTGCACCTCGCCCAGCAGGACCGCGTGGCTGCCCGTCCCGACATGCACGGCGTTCTTCGCGACGGCCAGCTCGCCGGGCGCGAGGTCGGTGCGGTCGGGCGCGGGCGTGACGGGGCCGAGCTTGAGCCGCTCG
Organism: Streptomyces sp. NPDC004031; assembly: GCF_053604375.1. Lineage (NCBI taxonomy): Bacteria > Bacillati > Actinomycetota > Actinomycetes > Kitasatosporales > Streptomycetaceae > Streptomyces > Streptomyces sp. NPDC004031. The sequence goes on from NZ_JBSGHL010000014.1 coordinate 84,574, forward strand.
CCGCCGATCAGCGTCCACGCGCCCGGGGCCGGGGTGCAGCCGCGTACCAGGCGATCGACCCGCAGGGCGGGCGCGGACCAGTCGACCTCGGCGTTCTCGACGGTGAGCTTCGGCGCGAGGGTGACCCCGTCGTCGGGCTGCTCGCGCGCGACGAGGGAGCCGTCCTCGATGCCGTCCATCGTGGCGACCAGCAGCCCGGCGCCGCTGACCGCGAGCCGTCCCAGCAGGTCGCCGCTGGTGTCCTTCGGCCGCACGGCCTCCGTCACGACCCCGTAGACCGGCCCGGAGTCCAGGCCCTCCTCGATCAGGAAGGTGGAGGCCCCGGTCATCTCGTCCCCGGCCATCACCGCGTGCTGCACGGGGGCGGCGCCGCGCCACGCGGGCAGCAGCGAGAAGTGCAGGTTGACCCAGCCGTGCCGGGGCACGTCCAGCGCGACCCGGGGCAGCAGCGCCCCGTACGCGACGACCGGGCAGCAGTCCGGGGCGATCTCCCGCAGCCGCTCCAGGAACTCGGGCTCGCGCGGCCTGCCGGGCTTGAGCACCTCGATCCCGGCCTCCTCGGCGCGCTGCGCGACCGGGCTGGCCACGAGCTTGCGGCCGCGCCCGGCGACCGCGTCCGGCCGGGTCACGACGGCGGCGACCTCGTGCCGCCCGGCGGCGATCAGGGCGTCGAGCGCGGGGACGGCGACCTCGGGGGTGCCGGCGAAGACGAGCTTCATCGTGCGGGTGTGCCTCTCTCGGTTACCGGCCGCGGCCGAAGGTGTCGTGCGGCGACACCCTGACCTCGGGCGGGATCTCCCCCGCCCACTCGGCCTCACGGATCGCCCGCATCGCCGCCGCCTGCTGCTCGGCGTCCAGCCGGTCGACGAACAGGATGCCGTCCAGGTGGTCGGTCTCGTGCTGGATGCACCGCGCCAGCCGCTGCGTCCCGCGGATCTCCAGCGGCTCGCCGTACATGTCCAGCCCCCGGGCCACCACTTCCAGCGCCCGCCGGCAGTCGTACGTGAGCCCCGGGATCGACAGGCAGCCCTCCGGACCGTCCTGCACCTCCTCGCCCAGCGTCAGCTCCGGATTGACCAGATGCCCCAGCTCGCCGTCCACGAAGTAGGTGAACACCCGTAGCGGCACGCCCAGTTGCGGCGCCGCGAGCCCGGCGCCGGGCGCGGCCTGCATCGTCTCGGTCAGATCCCGCACCAGGGCGCGCAGTTCGGCGTCGAAGTCCGTCACCGGACGCGCCACCTCACGCAGCACCGGATCGCCGAACAGGCGGATGGGCTTGACGGTCACGTGGGGCCTCTCCTGCCGGACGGGGAACGGCTGCCAATTCTAGATCCCCGGGGGTGCGCGACCCACCGCACGCCCCCAGGGCGTGACTCCCGAGGCCGGTGGCGCGTTGGTCAAGAGAGTTCGACCCGTCACCGTCGGTTGGAGAGGCCTGTTGATGCCCGACCACGCAACCCCTGACGCCCAGGCGCGGGCCAGTCTGCACCTGCTGGTGCGGGACATCGAAAGGGTCCGCCGCCAGGCGGACGCGCTGCGGACGCTCACCGCCCAGCTGGGCAACGTCTACCGCCCGCGGCGCGGCGGCCCCACCGCCGGCTTCGTCGTCTACGGCCGCGCGCCCGCCCCCACGGTGCGGCTCGCGCAGGAGCTCCGGGACAGCGTCGAGACCCTCGTGACCGCGGCGGTCGAGTTCGACCGCTCCCTCGGCTTCTCCTGGGACGCGGTGGGCTCCGCCCTGGGGGTGACCAAACAGGCGGTCCACCGCCGCTACGGAGGGCGCCGCCCGCCCGTCCCGCCCCCGCTCCCGGAGGACGCCCCCCTCCCGGACCCCCTCCTCCCCAGCCCCCGCAACGGTTAGCTGCGCGAGGCTACGGATACGGCGTCGGGCGCCCGCCATTCCCGCTGGCGGGTGCGGCGCCCCGCGGGGTCTCCCCGGCGGGAGGCACGTGCACGCCCGCGTGTGGGCCGCGCTCGCCGTCAGGGGGCGAGCGGGCAGTCCCCCGTCTTTCCTCGTCCCCCACCGGGCGGGACGCCGCCGACGCTCCCGGAGGGGGACGGTCCGGGGTGCCGCCGCAGATATGCGCGTTCAGGGGCTGCCGCCCAGGTCATGAGGTCGGACGCGCATTCCGAGGAGCTGCCCCGGGGCGACACCCGACCGCCCACCCGTGGCACCGGCAGACGGCCGAACAACGGTGGGCGGGCGGACGAACGAGAACTACCCGATGTCCGCCGGGTCGAGGCGGACAGCGACCGGCTCCCCCCCACCCCGCGCGGCCCGCGCAACCCGCGCCTCCCGCAGCGCCAGCGCCAGCGCGCCCCCGCTCCCCGGCGGCACCCGCAACAGCACCCTCTCCCCGCCCGACGGCTCCGGCACCGGCCCCAACTGGTCCGCCCCCGGCGGAAGCCGCAGCACCGCGAGCAGCTCCGCGACCGCACCGGCCGGGCCGGAGACCGACGCCATCCGCGCCACCGGCGGAAACCGCAGCTCCGCCCGTTCCGCCAGCTCCCGCACGGCGTGCCCGGCGGGATCCCACCGGACCAGCGCCTGGACGGGGCGCAGCGTCGGCTCGGCGAGGACGACGACCGTGCCGCCCTCCCCCGCAGAACGCACCAGCGCCGCCGCCGCGGCCCAGCGCCGCAGCGCCTCCTCACCGGCCCGCAGGTCGGGCCGCCCGAGGAGGGCCCAGCCGTCGAGCAGCAGACCGGCCGCGTAGCCGGGCCCCTCGGCGACGGGCTCGGCGCCCGGCGTGGCGATGACGAGCGCGGGCGCGGCGCCGACGGAGGGCAGCACGGTGTCGCGGCCCGACGTCCGCACCGGCACCCGGGGGAAGGCGCGGCCCAGCTCCTCCGCGGTGCGGCGGGCGCCGACGACCTGGGCGCGCAGCCGGAAGCCGCCGCATTCGGGGCAGTGCCAGTCCGCGGCGGGGCGCCCGCACCAGCCGCACGCGGGTGTGCCGCCCTGCTCGCGCAGCTCCAGCGGCCCGGAGCAGGCGGCGCAGCGGGCAGCGGCACGGCAGGAGCCGCAGGCCAGCCGGGGGACGTAGCCGCGCCGCGGCACCTGCACGAGGACCGGGCCGCGGGCCAGCGCGTCCCGGGTGACCTGCCAGGCGAGCGAGGGCAGCCGGGCGGCGCGGGCGGCGGCGTCGCGGGCCTCGTCGGCGTCGCCGATCGTACGGATGAGCGGGGCCGCGGCCCGTACCTGGTCGCGGGCGGCGGCCAGCGGCAGCGCCCAGCCGCTGTCGACGAGCTGGGCGCCCTCGACGGTGCCGGTCAGGCCGCCGAGCAGGAAGGCGGTGCGCTCCTCGGTGGCGCGCAGCAGCAGGACGTCCCGGGCATGCGGGTAGGGCGCGCGCGGCTCGGAGTGGCTGGAGTCGCCGTCGTCCCACACGGCGACGAGGCCGAGATCGGCGACCGGGGCGAACATGGCGGCGCGGGTGCCGACGACGGCACGGACCGCGCCGCGGCTGACGGCGAGCCAGTTCCGGTAGCGCTCCTCGGGACCGGCGTCGGCGGTGAGCATGACGTGGTGGCCCTCGCCGAGCAGTTCGGTGAGGGCGGCGTCGGCGCGGGCGACGGCACGGCCGTCGGGCAGCACGGCGAGGGCGCCGCGGCCGGACGCGAGGGTCGCGGCCATGGCGCGGGCGAGTTCGGCGGGCCAGTGCGGGCCGGGGAGCGCGAGCCAGACCGCCCGCGGGGTGTCGCCGCGGGCGAGCGCCTGGAGGTAGCCGGGCCCGGTGGCGTACCGCGCCCAGCTGCCGGGTTCGGGGGCCGGGGGGCGGGGCGGCGGCTCGGGCGACTGATCCCGTTCCGCGCGGGCCATCCGGGGCGGCACGGCGAGCTGGACGACGTCGGCGAGCACACCGGCGTAGCGGTCGGCGACCTGACGGCACAAGGTGAGCAGCCGCGGGGTGAGGACCCGCTCGGTGGAGAGCACCTGGGCCAGCGGGGCGAGCGGCCCGGCGTAGTCGCTCTCGGCGCGGCGCTCGACGATGAAGCCGTCGTGCAGGGTGCCGCCTTCGCGCCGCCCCTTGACGACGCGGGCCCCGAAGCGGACGCGGACCCGTACGCCGGGCTGCGCGTCCGCGTCCATCGCGGCGGGCACGGCGTAGTCGAAGAACTGGTCCAGGTGCAGAAGTCCCTTGTCGACCAGCACGCGGGCGACCGGCAGCCCTTCGGCGAGGGCCGCACCGCGCCACGTCCGCGGCTTCGCCCTGCGGGCGGCGTCCCGGATGAGGGCGAGTTGCTCCGCCGGTTTGTCCTGGTCACTCACCCGGCAATCCTGCCAGACGCCTCCGACAGTACGCCCCGACCTGCCCACTGCGGTGGGCGCCGCGATCTTCCCCTGTCGGGGGCTGAGCACACAGGTGACTGCCACCTGGCGTGGCATGCCACCTTCCGCCCGGTGGGGGCTGGCCGCGCAGTTCCCCGCGCCCCCAGGTGACTGCCACTTGGCGTGGCATGCCATCTTCCCGCCCGGTGGGGGCTGGCCGCGCAGTTCCCCGCGCCCCTGAAAAACGGATGCCCTCGCCCGCAAAGGCAGTCACTCCCGGGCAAAGCCCCGAACAGCAGGGTGCTGACCCATGCCGCGCAGGGGAAACACCAGGGGCGCGTGGGGGCACCTCCCGGGCGGAGCCTGGGGGAGAACTGCGCGACCAGCCACCCACCGGCAGACGATCGCACAAAGCACCGCAACAGGCACCCCAGGGCGCAAGGGGCGCGGGGAACTGCGCGACCAGCCACCCACCGGCGGACGGTCGCGCAGAGCACCGCAAGGGGCAGCCCGGGGCGCCTCCCACGGGAAACAAGTGCAAGGCAAAGCCCCCCGCAGGGGACGGCGGGGGGCCGTCCTCCGCGAGGGGCCGGGAGCTGTCTCAGATGCCCGCGGCGGCGCGCAGCGCCTCCACGCGATCCGTCCGCTCCCACGTGAAGTCGGGCAGCTCACGCCCGAAGTGCCCGTACGCGGCGGTGGCCGCGTAGATCGGCCGCAGCAGGTCGAGGTCGCGGATGATCGCGGCCGGCCGCAGGTCGAAGACCTGCGAGATCGCCTGCTCGATCTTCTCGACGTCGACGTTCTCCGTGCCGAAGGTCTCGACGAAGAGCCCGACGGGCTCGGCCTTGCCGATCGCGTAGGCGACCTGGACCTCGCAGCGCGCCGCGAGCCCGGCGGCGACGACGTTCTTGGCGACCCACCGCATCGCGTACGCGGCGGAGCGGTCGACCTTGGACGGGTCCTTGCCGGAGAAGGCGCCGCCGCCGTGGCGGGCCATGCCCCCGTACGTGTCGATGATGATCTTGCGGCCGGTCAGGCCCGCGTCGCCCATCGGGCCGCCGATCTCGAACCGCCCGGTGGGGTTGACGAGCAGCTTGTAGCCCTCGGTGTCGAGCTTGATGCCGTCCTCGATGAGCGCCTTGAGCTCGACCTCGACGACGAACTCGCGGATGTCGGGCGCGAGCAGCGACTCCAGGTCGATGTCGGAGGCGTGCTGCGAGGAGACCACGACGGTGTCGAGGCGGACGGCCTTGTCGCCGTCGTACTCGATGGTGACCTGGGTCTTGCCGTCGGGGCGCAGGTAGGGGATGGTCCCGTTCTTGCGGACCTCGGTCAGCCGCCGGGAGAGGCGGTGCGCGAGGGTGATGGGCAGCGGCATCAGCTCGGGGGTCTCGTCCGAGGCGTAGCCGAACATCAGGCCCTGGTCGCCCGCGCCCTGCTTGTCGAGGTCGTCCTCGTTCGCGGCGCCCTCGACACGGGCCTCGTAGGCGGTGTCGACACCCTGGGCGATGTCCGGGGACTGCGCTCCGATGGACACCGACACGCCGCAGGATGCGCCGTCGAAGCCCTTCTTGGAGGAGTCGTAGCCGATGTCGAGGATCCTGCTGCGGACGAGGGTGGCGATGTCCACGTACGCGGTCGTCGTCACCTCTCCCGCGATGTGCACCTGGCCGGTGGTGATCAGCGTCTCGACCGCGACGCGCGAGGTGGGGTCGGCGGTCAGCAGGGCGTCGAGAATGGTGTCGCTGATCTGATCAGCGATCTTGTCCGGGTGGCCCTCGGTGACGGACTCGGAGGTGAAGAGGCGGCGGGACACATCGCTCCCTGGGGTTGCAGCGGCTGCTGGCTGATTCTTGGTGGAGTGCGCGGGGCTGCGCCCGGCACTCCGGCGGCAAGTTTATCGTTCGCGCCGCCCGAGCGGACACGACATCTCGTTCCTTGGATGCGGCATGACCTGCGTCACTTCTCGTGGCGGTATGACGATCAGTCCCGCCACGGAGGCATTTCGTGGGATTTCCGCCCGTTTCGTTACGCCCGTTCGGGGGATTTCCGCGCGATGGCCTGGTCGGGGGGCGTCAGCCCGTTCGGGTGGTGCCGCCGAACCGGACGGACACAAGATCCCAGACCGTGTCGGCGAGCACCTCCTTCGGGCCGTACGGCACCTCCGTCTCGCTGCCGTCGGCACCCAGCACGACGGCGGCGTTGTGGTCGGTGCCGAAGGCCGTGCCCTCCCCCACCTCGTTGACGACCAGCAGGTCACAGCCCTTGCGGGCGAGTTTCCTGCGCCCGTTGGCGAGGACGTCGTCGGTCTCCGCGGCGAAGCCGACGACGACGAGTCCGGGGTGCGGACGGTCCGCGGACAGGCCCGCGAGGACGTCGGGGTTCTCGGTGAGCCGGATCGGCTCGGGCCCCTGGCCGTCCCGCTTCTTGATCTTCATATCCGCGTAATGAGACGGACGGAAGTCCGCGACAGCCGCGGCCATCACGACCGCGTCGGCGTCCCGGGACGCGGCGAGCACCGCCTCGCGCAGCTGCTCGGCGCTGCCGACCGGCACCACGTCGGCGCCCGCCGGATCGGGCAGCGCGGTGTTGGCGGCGACCAGTGTGACCCGGGCGCCGCGCGCGACCGCGGTCCGGGCGAGCGCGTAGCCCTGCTTGCCGGAGGAGCGGTTGCCGAGGAAGCGGACGGGGTCCAGCGCCTCGCGGGTGCCGCCGGCGCTGACGACCACATGGCGGCCGGCCAGGTCCCGGGTGAGGCCACCGCGGGCGAGCACCCGGCGGCAGACCTCGAAGATCTCCGCGGGCTCGGGCAGCCGCCCCTTGCCGGTGTCGACACCGGTGAGGCGGCCTACCGCGGGCTCGACGACCACGGCGCCGCGGCGGCGCAGCGTCGCGACGTTCTCCTGGGTCGCGGGGTGCTCCCACATCTCGGTGTGCATGGCGGGGACGAAGACGACCGGGCAGCGCGCGGTGAGCAGGGTGTTGGTGAGCAGGTCGTCGGCCAGGCCGTGGGCGGCCCGTGCGAGCAGGTCGGCGGTGGCCGGGGCGACGACCACCAGGTCGGCGTGCTGGCCGATCCTGACGTGCGGCACCTCGTGGACGCCGGTCCACACGCCGGTGGCGACCGGGTGGCCGGACAGCGCGGACCAGGTGGCCTCGCCGACGAAGTTCAGCGCCGACTCGGTGGGCACCACGGTGACGTCGTGCCCCGACTCGGTGAGCCGCCGCAGCAGCTCGCAGGACTTGTACGCCGCGATGCCGCCGCCGACCCCGAGCACGACCCGGGGCCTGCCGCCCGCCGTACCGTCCGCCTGCCGCTCCATGCGTCTCTCCCGTCTGCCGTCGCGCCCTCACCGGCCCCCGCCGGTGCCGGTGCCGCTGCTCCCATGACACACCACAGGCCCGGCGGTCGCGCCGCCGGGCCTGTGGTCATGCGGTTGTGTACGCGTGATGCGCGGTGCGGCTGCTCAGGTGGCCGGGGCCTCGACGGCCTCGGAGGTCAGCAGACCCGCGTTGATCTCGCGCAGCGCGATCGACAGCGGCTTCTCGTGGACGTGCGTGTCCACCAGGGGGCCGACGTACTCCAGCAGGCCCTCGCCGAGCTGGGAGTAGTACGCGTTGATCTGGCGGGCGCGCTTGGCCGCGTAGATCACCAGGCTGTACTTGGAGTCGGTCGCCTCGAGCAGTTCGTCGATCGGCGGGTTGATGATGCCCTCGGGCGTGGTGATGGAAGAGGACACGCTCTACCTACCCCTACTGACGGGAACGAGTGGACGGTGCGGACCGGGTGGCGGGCGCGGAAGCCGGACCGGGGTCCGGCGCGCGGGACAAAGATGCCACTCAGTCGATGTGCATCAAGGCTAGCAGCTCACGCGCTACATCCTCGACGGAGGTGTTGACAAGGGTGCGGTCGAACTCGGACTCGGCGGCCAGCTCGACCCGGGCCGCGGCCAGTCGGCGCTCGATCACCTCGGGCGACTCGGTGCCCCGGCCGGTGAGCCGGCGGACCAGCTCGTCCCAGCTGGGCGGGGCGAGGAAGACCAGATCGGCCTCCGGCATCGACTCGCGCACCAGTCGGGCGCCCTGGAGGTCGATCTCCAGCAGCACGGGGTCACCGGCGGCGAGCCGGTCGAGTACCGCCTGCCTCGGGGTGCCGTAGCGGTGACCGGCGAATTCGGCCCACTCCAGCAGTTCGCCGTTCGCGACGAGTTTGTCGAACTCGTCGTCGTCGACGAAGAAATACTGCACACCGTCCCGTTCACCGGGGCGGGGCTTTCTGGTCGTCGCCGACACCGAGAGCCACACCTCGGGGTGCACGGTGCGCAGGTGGGCGACGACCGTGCTCTTGCCGACCCCGGAGGGGCCGGAGAGCACGGTCAGTCGCGGACGTCTGACCGGGGGGGCCGCGGTGGCCCCCTGCGGAGCGAGGGGGCCGGCGGCCCCCCGGGAGACAGCAGAGCTCATGGAGCGATTATCCCTGGTTCCCGAAGGACCCGGGACATCAGGCGGCGGTGCCGCCGAACTCCCGCTCCAGGGAAGCGATCTGGTTCGAGCCAAGACCGCGCACCCGGCGGCTCTCGGAGATACCGAGCCGCTCCATGATCTGCTTGGCGCGCACTTTCCCGACACCGGGAAGGGACTCGAGCAGGGCGGAGACCTTCATCTTGCCGATGACGTCGTTCTCCTGGCCTTGCTTGATGACCTCGTGCAGGGACGCGCCGGAGTGCTTCAGTCGGTTCTTGACCTCGGCGCGCTCCCGGCGAGCCGCGGCGGCCTTTTCGAGCGCGGCAGCGCGCTGTTCAGGGGTAAGGGGCGGAAGAGCCACGCCTACGTCACCTCGGAAGTAGAGCAATCGGATATGGACCGTGTGGATACACGCTCCCCCCGCACTGGTGCGGGGGTGAGGAGCTGCGCGAGTGAACTGCGCGCTCCTGTCGGAGACTAGCGGTCCGGACGGCTCAAGTCAGCGAGAACAGTCGAAAAGTCCTGGTCAGCCTTGATCCGAGGGGATATTTGGGACAAAGCGGAACAGCTTGCGGGCGCAAAGTCACAGGTGGTTGAATCCGGCCCTTTTTCTGTTCGATATTCGACCGTATTACCCGCAGGTATTACCGCACTATTGCCCCGCTTGGTGACCCGTCTGGCGGAGCCGGCCGCCGCGCCGGGGCGCCGCGGGGACCCTCAGGCCGCCGCGAAGGCCGTACGGACCTCGTCGGTGTACCACTGGACGGCTCCGCGCAGCGCCGCCGCGTCCGGTCCGTGCCGCAGCACCCCGCGGCTCACGCTCGGCAGCACGTTGCCCAGCGCCGTGCCGAAGACCTCCGGGAGGTCGGCCGGGGTCGCCCCCTGCGCGCCGACGCCCGGCGCCAGCAGCGGCCCGTTCACCGCGAGGTTCACCCCCGCCCGGCCCAGCGTCGCGCCGACCACCGCGCCGACCGAGCCGAGCGGCGCCGTCCCGTCGTTCTCCTCGGCGATGGCGTCCAGCATCACCTGGGCGACCGGCCGCCCGTCCGCCGCCGTCGCGCGCTGCACCTCGGCGCCCTCCGGGTTCGAGGTCAGCGCCAGCACGAAGACGCCCGAGCCCGCCGCCCTGGCCGCGTCCAGCGCGGGCCGCAGCGAGCCGAAGCCCAGGTAGGGGCTGACCGTGACCGCGTCGCTGAACAGCGGCGAGGCCGGGTCCAGGTAGGTGGCGGCGTACGCGGCCATGGTCGAGCCGATGTCGCCCCGCTTGGCGTCCATCAGCACCAGGGCGCCCGCCTGCCGGGCCGCCGCGACGGCCCGCTCCAGCACCGCGACCCCGCGCGAGCCGAAGCGCTCGAAGAACGCCGACTGCGGCTTGAACACCGCGACCTGCTCCCCCAGCGCCTCGACCGTGGTCATCGCGAAGCGCTCCAGCCCCGCGACGTCGTCGCCGACGCCCCACTCGGCGAGCAGCGCGGCGTGCGGGTCGATCCCGACGCACAGCTGCCCGCGGGTGTCCATGGCCCGGCGCAGCCGCGCGCCGAAGGGTTCCTGCTCGGTGCTCACGAGGTGGCCTTCCTGCTGTCGGCGCCGACCGCGTCGGCGAGGGTGGCGTACGGGCTCGCGGCCAGCCGGGCGGCCAGCCCCTTGTGGACCGAGCGCATCCAGAACGGCCCGCGGTAGATGAAGGCGCTGTAGCCCTGCACGAGCGTCGCACCGGCGAGGATGCGCCGCCACGCGTCCTCGGCGTCCGCGACACCGCCGACGCCGATCAGCGTGATCCGGTCGCCGACCCGCGCGTACAGCCGCCGCAGCACCTCCAGCGAGCGGTCCCGCAGCGGCGCCCCGGACAGCCCGCCGGTCTCGGCCGCGATCGCGGGGTCGCCGGTCAGGCCCAGGCTCTCGCGGGCGATCGTGGTGTTGGTGGCGATGATGCCGTCCAGACCCAGCTCGACGGCCAGGTCGGCGACCGCGTCCACGTCCTCGTCGGCGAGGTCCGGCGCGATCTTGACCAGCAGCGGCACCCGCCGCTCGGGCACCGCCCGGTCGGCAGCCTCCCGCACCCCGGTCAGCAGCGGCCGCAGCGCCTCGGTGGCCTGAAGGTTGCGCAGCCCCGGCGTGTTCGGCGAGGACACATTGACAACCAGATAGTCGGCGTGCCGGGCCAGCCGCTCGGCGGAGGTCACGTAATCCTGTACGGCCTCACCCTCGGGGACGACCTTGGTCTTGCCGATGTTGACGCCCACGGTGACCGGGAAGACGGCCCGCCGCGCCGCGAGCCGGGCCGCGACGGCGGCGGAGCCGTCGTTGTTGAACCCCATCCGGTTGATCAGCGCGCGGTCCGGCACCAGCCGGAAGAGCCGCGGCTGCGGATTGCCGGGCTGCGGGCGCGCGGTGACCGTACCGATCTCGACGTGGTCGAACCCGAGCATCGCCATGCCGTCGACGGCCACCGCGTTCTTGTCGAAGCCGGCGGCCAGCCCGAACGGGCCCGGCATCGTCCGCCCGAACGCGGTGGTCCGCAGGGCCGGGTACCGCGGGGCCAGCACACGGGCGGCCAGCGCGCGGACCCCGGGGATCCGGGCCGCGGCCCGGATCCACCCGAAGGCCAGGTGATGCGCCTTCTCGGCGTCCATCCGCCGGAAGAGCATCCGGAAGAGCAACTCGTACATGCGTCGCTTTCTCGTCGTACGGTTCGGTGCGCCCCGCCAGGGGGCGTGTGGGGGGCACCTCCCGGGCGCCCCCCACCCGCCCGCCCCGCGCGGTTAGGCGCGGCTAGGCGCGGCTGGCCGCCAGGCGGGCGGCGTGCTCCTGGAGGGAGCCCACCCCGATCTCCCCGCGGGTCAGCGCGTCGATGCCCTGGACCGCCGCGGCGAGCGCCTGGACCGTCGTGAGGCAGGGGATGCCCCGCGACACCGCGGCCGTGCGGATGTCGTACCCGTCGAGACGGCCCCCGGTGCCGAACGGGGTGTTCACGATGAGGTCCACCTCGCCCTCGTGGATGAGGGTGACGATCGTGGGCTCGCCCTCGGGCCCGACGCCCTCGCTCTGCTTGCGCACGACCTTCGCGTGGATGCCGTTGCGGCGCAGCACCTCCGCGGTGCCGGAGGTGGCGAGCAGCTCGAAGCCGTGCTCGATGAGCGCACGGGCCGGGAAGATCAGGGCGCGCTTGTCGCGGTTGGCGACCGAGACAAAGGCGCGGCCCTTGCTGGGCAGGGCCCCGTACGCACCGGCCTGGGACTTGGCGTAGGCGGTGCCGAAGACCGCGTCGATGCCCATGACCTCGCCGGTGGAGCGCATCTCCGGGCCGAGGATGGTGTCGACGCCGCGGCCCTGCGGGTCGCGGAAGCGGCTCCAGGGCAGCACGGCCTCCTTGACGGAGATCGGCGCGTCCAGCGGCAGTTCCCCGCCGTCGCCGGTGGCGGGCAGCAGGCCCTCGGCGCGCAGTTCGGCGACGGTCGCGCCGAGCGAGATACGGGCGGCGGCCTTGGCGAGCGGCACCGCGGTGGCCTTGGAGGTGAAGGGGACGGTGCGGGAGGCGCGCGGGTTGGCCTCCAGGACGTAGAGGATGTCCCCGGCGAGCGCGAACTGGATGTTGATCAGGCCGCGCACCCCGACGCCGCGGGCGATGGCCTCGGTGGAGGCGCGCAGCCGCTTGATGTCGTGGCCGCCGAGCGTGATCGGGGGCAGCGCGCACGCGGAGTCGCCGGAGTGGATGCCGGCTTCCTCGATGTGCTCCATGACGCCGCCGAGGTAGAGCTCGTGGCCGTCGTAGAGCGCGTCCACGTCGATCTCGATGGCGTCGTCGAGGAAGCGGTCGACGAGGACCGGGCGGTCGTGGCTGATCTCGGTGGACTCGGCGATGTACGCGGCGAGCCGCGTCTCGTCGTAGACGATCTCCATGCCGCGCCCGCCGAGCACGTAGGACGGCCGGACGAGGACCGGGTAGCCGATCTCGTCGGCGATGGCCTTGGCGCCGGGGAAGGACGTGGCGGTGCCGTGCTTGGGCGCGGGCAGACCGGCGTCGGCGAGGACGCGGCCGAAGGCGCCGCGGTCCTCGGCGAGGTGGATGGCCTCGGGCGAGGTGCCGACGACCGGCACGCCGTTGTCCTTGAGGGCCTGGGCGAGGCCCAGCGGGGTCTGGCCGCCGAGCTGGACGATGACACCGGCGACCGGGCCCGCCTGCGTCTCGGCGTGCACGATCTCCAGGACGTCCTCCAGGGTGAGCGGCTCGAAGTAGAGCCGGTCGGAGGTGTCGTAGTCGGTGGAGACGGTCTCCGGGTTGCAGTTGACCATGACCGTCTCGTACCCGGCGTCGTGCAGCGCGAAGGAGGCGTGCACGCAGGAGTAGTCGAACTCGATGCCCTGGCCGATGCGGTTGGGCCCGGAGCCCAGGATGATGACCGCGGGCTTGCTCCGCGGCGCGACCTCGGTCTCCTCGTCGTAGGAGGAGTAGAAGTACGGCGTGGCGGCGGCGAACTCGGCGGCGCAGGTGTCGACGGTCTTGTAGACCGGGCGGATGCCGAGCGCGTGCCGCACCTCGCGGACGGTCTCCTCGCGCAGGTCGCGGATGCCGGCGATCTGGGCGTCGGAGAAGCCGTGCCGCTTGGCCTCGGCGAGCAGGTCGGGGTCGAGGCGGTCGGCGGCGGCCAGCTCCTCGGCGTACTCGTGGATGAGGAAGAGCTGGTCGACGAACCACGGGTCGATCCTCGTGGACGCGAAGACTTCCTCGGGGGTGGCGCCGGCCCGGATCGCGGCCATGACGGTGTTGATCCGGCCGTCGGTGGGGACGGCGGCGAGCTCCAGCAGCCCGGCCTTGGCGGCCGGGTCGGCGGGGGTCGCGAAGTCGAACTGCGAGCCCTTCTTCTCCAGCGAGCGCAGCGCCTTGTTGAGGGCCTCGGTGAAGTTGCGGCCGATGGCCATGGCCTCGCCGACCGACTTCATGGTGGTGGTGAGGGTGGAGTCGGCGGCGGGGAACTTCTCGAAGGCGAAGCGCGGCACCTTGACCACGACGTAGTCGAGCGTGGGCTCGAAGGACGCCGGGGTCTTCTCGGTGATGTCGTTGGGGATCTCGTCGAGGGTGTAGCCGACGGCGAGGCGGGCGGCGATCTTGGCGATCGGGAAGCCGGTGGCCTTGGACGCCAGCGCGGAGGAGCGGGAGACCCGGGGGTTCATCTCGATGACGATGACCCGGCCGTCCTCGGGGTTGACCGCGAACTGGATGTTGCAGCCGCCGGTGTCGACGCCGACCTCGCGGATCACGGCGATGCCGACGTCGCGCAGGATCTGGTACTCGCGGTCGGTGAGCGTCATGGCGGGCGCGACGGTGATGGAGTCGCCGGTGTGCACGCCCATCGGGTCGAAGTTCTCGATGGAGCAGACGACCACGACGTTGTCGTGCTTGTCGCGCATCAGCTCCAGCTCGTACTCCTTCCAGCCGAGGATGGACTCCTCCAGCAGCACCTCGGTCGTCGGCGACAGGGTCAGGCCCTGGCCGGCGATGCGGCGCAGCTCCTCCTCGTCGTGCGCGAAGCCGGAGCCGGCGCCGCCCATGGTGAAGGAGGGGCGGACGACGACGGGGTAGCCGCCGAGGGTGTCGACGCCGGCGAGGACGTCGTCCATGGAGTGGCAGATGACCGAGCGGGCGGACTCGCCGTGGCCGATCTTGCCGCGGACCGCCTCGACGACGCGCTTGAACTGGTCGCGGTCCTCGCCCTTGTGGATGGCCTCGACGTTGGCGCCGATCAGCTCGACGCCGTACTCGGTGAGGGTGCCGTTCTCGTGCAGCGCGATCGCGGTGTTGAGCGCGGTCTGGCCGCCGAGGGTGGGCAGCAGCGCGTCGGGGCGCTCCTTGGCGATGATCTTCTCGACGTACTCCGGGGTGATCGGCTCGACGTAGGTGGCGTCGGCGATCTCCGGGTCGGTCATGATCGTGGCCGGGTTGGAGTTGACCAGGATGACGCGCAGGCCCTCGGCCTTGAGGACGCGGCAGGCCTGGGTGCCGGAGTAGTCGAACTCCGCGGCCTGGCCGATGACGATCGGACCCGAGCCGATGACCAGAACGGACCGGATGTCGGTGCGCTTAGGCACGCTGGGCCTCCATGAGCTTGACGAAGCGGTCGAACAGGTACGCGGCGTCGTGCGGGCCGGCCGCGGCCTCGGGGTGGTACTGGACGGAGAAGGCGGGCCGGTCGAGCAGCCGCAGGCCTTCCACCACCTGGTCGTTGAGGCAGACGTGGCTGACCTCGGCGCGCCCGTACGGGGTCTGGCTGACCTCGTCGAGGGGGGCGTCGACGGCGAAGCCGTGGTTGTGCGCGGTGACCTCGACCTTGCCGGTGGCGCGGTCCTGCACCGGCTGGTTGATGCCGCGGTGGCCGTACTTGAGCTTGTACGTGCCGAAGCCGAGGGCGCGGCCGAGCAGCTGGTTGCCGAAGCAGATGCCGAACAGCGGGGTGCCGCGCTCCAGGACCGCCTTGACGACGGTGAGATCGGCGGTGGCCGGGTCGCCGGGGCCGTTGGACAGGAAGACGCCGTCGGGCGCGACCGCGTACACGTCCTCGGCGGTCGCGTTCGCGGGCAGCACGTGCACCTCGATGCCGCGCTCGGCCATCCGGTGCGGGGTCATGCCCTTGATGCCGAGGTCGAGGGCGGCGACGGTGAAGCGCTTGGCGCCGATCGCGGGCACGACGTACGGCTGCTCGGTGGCGACCTCGCCGGCCAGGTCGGCGCCGGTCATCTCGGGCGCCTGGCGGACCTTCGCCAGCAGGGTGCCGTCGTCGGCCACCGCGTTGCCGGAGAAGATGCCGACGCGCATGGCGCCGCGCTCGCGCAGGTGCCGGGTCAGGGCGCGGGTGTCGATGCCGCTGATGCCGACGACGCCCTGCGCGGCGAGTTCCTCGTCCAGCGAGCGCACCGAGCGCCAGTTGGACGGGCGGCGGGCGGGGTCGCGGACGACGTAGCCGGACACCCAGATGCGGCGGGACTCGGGGTCCTCGTCGTTGACGCCGGTGTTGCCGACGTGCGGGGCGGTCATGACGACCACCTGCCGGTGGTAGGAGGGGTCGGTCAGGGTCTCCTGGTAGCCGGTCATGCCGGTGGAGAAGACCGCCTCGCCGAAGGTCTCCCCCACCGCGCCGTAGGCGCGGCCGCGGAAGGTGCGGCCGTCCTCCAGGACGAGTACGGCGGGCGTGCGCGCCGCCCGGGTGGAGGTCGTCATGTCGCGCCTTCCTTCTGGTGCTGCTCGGATTCCGGCCGGGTGCCGGTGAAGGCGACAGCGCTGTCGCCGCTGAGGTCGGTGATCCGCTCGGCCCACGCGGGGTGCCGCGCGGAGCTGTCGAGGCGGAAGCCGGAGTCGATGAGGGTGCCGCCGTGCTCCCAGGTGACGACCAGCAGGCCGCCCTCGGTGAGCACCTTGCCGGCGATGCCCTTGTCGAGCCGGGCGCCGCGCAGGGCGGCGGTGGGGACGAAGAAGCCGGGTGCGCCGGTGCGGTCGACGTCCAGGCCCTGGTCGGTGAGGGTGAGCCCGGCGCGGCTGCGGACGCCCAGGCCGTGCGCGACGATGCGGTCCAGCCACTGCCCGGCGGTGGTGCTGCCGTGGTAGCGGCCCTCGTCCTGGAGCAGTACCCCGCCGGTGGTCTCGGGGGGCTGCGGGAGGGCGGGCAGGCCGCCCTGGAGGGTGCGGCGCCACTGCCAGCCCTGCCGCATCAGCCAGTAGACGAGGCCGACGACCAGGGCCAGGCCCACGACCCAGCCGATCCGGTCGCCCCAGTGGGTGACCTTCGCCGAGTGCTTGTCCCCGGCCTGCGCGGCCGCGAGGGTGAGCCGATCCAGTGGTGTCATACGAGCTTCCCGTCCCTGACCGTCGCACGGCCCCGCAGGAAGGTGGCGACGACCCGGCCCGGCAGCTCACGGCCCGCGTACGGGGTGTTGCGGCTGCGCGAGGCGAAGCCCGCGGGGTTGACGGTCCCACGGTATGCGGGATCGACCAGCACCAGGTTGGCGGGCTCGCCGGGGGCGACCGGGCGGCCGTGCCCGGCGAGCCGGCCGATGGCGGCGGGGCGGGCGGACATCCGGTCGGCGACGCCGGTCCAGTCGAGCAGGCCGGTGTCGACCATGGTGTGCTGCACCACGGACAGCGCGGTCTCCAGGCCGACCATGCCCATGGCGGCGGCGGCCCACTCGCAGTCCTTGTCCTCGTGCGGGTGCGGGGCGTGGTCGGTGGCGACGCAGTCGATCGTGCCGTCCGCGAGCGCCTCGCGCAGCGCCAGAACGTCGGCCTCGGTGCGCAGCGGCGGGTTGACCTTGTAGACCGGGTCGTAGGAGCGGACCAGCTCGTCGGTCAGCAGCAGGTGGTGCGGGGTGACCTCGGCGGTGACGTTCCAGCCCTTGGACTTGGCCCAGCGCACGATCTCCACCGACCCGGCCGTGGACAGGTGGCAGATGTGCACGCGGGAGCCGACGTGCGCGGCCAGCAGCACGTCGCGGGCGATGATCGACTCCTCGGCGACCGCGGGCCAGCCGGTCAGGCCCAGCTCGCCGGAGACGGTGCCCTCGTTCATCTGGGCGCCCTCGGTGAGCCGCGGCTCCTGGGCGTGCTGGGCGACGACCCCGTCGAAGGCCTTCACGTACTCCAGCGCGCGGCGCATGATCACCGCGTCGTCCACGCACTTGCCGTCGTCGGAGAAGACCCGGACCTGCGCGGCGGAGTCGGCCATCGCGCCCAGCTCGGCGAGCTGCTTGCCCTCCAGGCCCACGGTGACCGCGCCGACCGGCTGGACGTCGCAGTAGCCGGACTCCCGGCCGAGCCGCCAGACCTGCTCGACGACGCCCGCGGTGTCGGCGACGGGGAAGGTGTTCGCCATGGCGTGCACGGCGGTGTAGCCGCCGGCCGCGGCCGCCCGGGTGCCGGTCAGCACCGTCTCGGAGTCCTCCCGGCCGGGCTCGCGCAGGTGGGTGTGCAGATCGACCAGGCCGGGCAGCAGGACGTGCCCGGCCGCCTCGACGACCGTCGCGCCCTCGGGGACGGCCAGGCCCTCGCCGACGGCGGTCACCGTCTCGCCGGTGATCAGCACGTCCTGCGCGGCGCCGCCGAGGACCTTCGCGCCGCGGATCAGGGTGGTGTCGCTCATGGTCACTTGCTCTCCTCGGTGCGGGCGGCGGTGCCCGGCTCCGTGCCGGGTGCGGGTCGTTCGGTGCTGAGGGCCGGCTCGGAGCCGCCCAGCAGCAGGTACAGCACCGCCATCCGGGTGCTGACGCCATTGGCGACCTGCTCGACCGCGGTGCAGCGCGGCGAGTCGGCGACCTCGGCGGTGATCTCCATGCCGCGGTTCATCGGGCCGGGGTGCATGACGATGGCGTGCTCGGGCAGCGCGGCCATCCGGCGGCCGTCCAGGCCGTAGCGGCGGGCGTACTCGCGCTCGGTCGGGAAGTACGCGGCGTTCATCCGCTCGCGCTGCACCCGCAGCATCATGACCGCGTCGGACTTCGCGAGGACCGCGTCCAGGTCGTAGGAGACCTCGCACGGCCAGGTCTCCACGCCGATCGGCAGCAGCGTGGGCGGCGCGACCAGGGTGACCCCGGCGCCGAGGGTGGCCAGCAGCTGGACGTTGGAGCGGGCGACACGGCTGTGCAGGATGTCGCCGACGATCGTGATCCGGCGGCCGGCCAGGTCGCGGCCCACCCCGGACAGGTGGCGGCGCATCGTGAAGGCGTCCAGCAGCGCCTGCGTGGGGTGCTCGTGCGTGCCGTCACCGGCGTTGACCACCGAGGCGTTGATCCAGCCGGAGGTGGCCAGGTTGTGCGGGGCGCCCGAGGAGTGGTGCCGTACGACGACGGCGTCGGCGCCCATCGCCTCCAGCGTCAGCGCGGTGTCCTTGAGGGACTCGCCCTTGGAGACCGAGGAGCCCTTGGCGGAGAAGTTGATGACGTCGGCGGACAGCCGCTTGGCCGCCGCCTCGAAGGAGATGCGGGTGCGCGTCGAGTCCTCGAAGAACAGGTTGACGACGGTGCGGCCGCGCAGGGTGGGCAGCTTCTTGATCGGCCGGTCGGCGACGCGGGCCATCTCCTCGGCGGTGTCGAGGATCAGCAGGGCGTCGTCACGGGTGAGGTCGGCGGCCGAGATCAGGTGGCGCTTCATGGTGACTCGTCTCCGGGTGTGCGGGGGCATGGCGGTGCGGCCTTCGGGCATGCGGCGGCGCGGGACCCCGGCGTGGGGGTCCCGTCGGTACGGCGCTACTCGTCCGCTGCCGTGCCGCTGCGCGGTGCCGGGTCGCGCTGGCCGAGCAGGACGCTGTCGCGCCCGTCCTGCTCGGTGAGCAGCACCCTGACGGTCTCGCGCTGCGAGGTCGGGAGGTTCTTGCCGACGTAGTCGGCGCGGATCGGCAGCTCGCGGTGGCCCCGGTCGACCAGCACGGCGAGCTGGACGGCCCGCGGGCGGCCGATGTCGCCCAGCGCGTCGAGGGCGGCGCGGATGGTGCGGCCGGAGAAGAGCACGTCGTCCACCAGGACGACGAGCCTGCCGTCGATCCCGTCACCCGGGATCTCCGTCGTGGCCAGCGCGCGCGGCGGGCGCAGCCGCAGGTCGTCGCGGTACATGGTGGTGTCGAGGGAGCCCACCGCGGTCTCGCGGCCGGTGATCTCGGCGAGCTTGGCGGCCAGCCGGCGGGCCAGGAACACACCGCGGGTGGGAATGCCGAGGAGCACCACATCGTCGGCGCCCTTGGCGCGTTCGACGATCTCGTGGGCGATACGGGTGAGGACCCGGGCGATGTCGGGTGCCTCAAGGACCGGGCGGTCCTGCCGGGGATCGGCGATACCGGCGGTAATAGCTTCGTCGGCCGAAGCGGCCGTGTGGTTCTCGACCATGGGTCGGGGACCTCCTTCCCCGCCTCACGGGACGGGCGTTAAAGGACGTCGGGGGTACGCCCATCACCGTATCAGGTGACCCGGACCGCCCAGGTCAGAGACCGGTCGGACCTATTCGGCTTGACGAGCGCGGATTACGCTGCGTAACCTCACAGTGAGTCACCGAGATTCCGTCCGGGGAGCCATATGTCCAGCGATTACGCCAAACAGCTCGGCGCGAAGCTCCGCGCCATCCGCACCCAGCAGGGACTGTCGCTGCACGGTGTCGAGGAGAAGTCCCAGGGCCGCTGGAAGGCAGTGGTCGTCGGCTCGTACGAGCGCGGCGACCGTGCCGTGACCGTCCAGCGCCTCGCCGAACTCGCCGACTTCTACGGCGTGCCGGTCCAGGAACTGCTGCCGGGCTCGACTCCCGGCGGCGCGGCCGAGCCGCCGCCGAAGCTGGTCCTCGACCTGGAGCGGCTGTCCCAGGTCCCGCCGGAGAAGGCCGGCCCGCTCCAGCGGTACGCCGCGACGATCCAGAGCCAGCGCGGCGACTACAACGGCAAGGTGCTGTCGATCCGGCAGGACGACCTGCGCACGCTCGCCGTGATCTACGACCAGTCGCCCTCGGTCCTGACCGAGCAGCTCATCGGCTGGGGCGTCCTCGACGCGGATGCGCGCCGCGCGGTCCAACACGAAGAGGGCTGACGCCCTGCCCTGAGCAGAAACGTCCCGCCGCGGGGCGGTCCCCCCTCCCCGGGGCTCCGCCCCGCCCCCCGCGCCTGGGTGGCAGCCACTTGCGGTGGCACATCGCCTGTCCGCCGGTGGGGGCTTGTCGCGCAGTTCCCCGCGCCCCTAAAAAACGGGTGCCGTCGCCCCGCAGCTGCGCCCCTAAAAACGGGTGCCCTCCACCCCGCAGCCGGGCCCCTGAAAACGGGTGCCCTCGCCCGCGGCCGGGCCCCCGCAAGGGAACCCTCACCCCCGCCGGCAGGCAGCCGCTGAACCGGCCTGGAGGGGGACGGTGCGGGGTGCCCCCGCAGGAATGCGCTGGGAGGGGCTCACCAACTACGGTGAGGGCGAAGGCGCATTCCGAGGAGGTGCCCCGTGGCGGCCCCCGACCCGCCCACCGGCGCGCCGCGCAAAGGGGCGCGAGGAACGGCGCGAGCAACCCCCCACCCACCGCAAGGTCGCACACCGCACCGCAAGGGGCAGCCCGGGGCGGCGCACCCCGGACCACCCCCACGCGCGGGTCAGACCGCCACGTACCCCGCGGAGCGGCTCGTGAAGGTCGCACGGCCCTGCGTACGCCCGCGCAGCGACCCCGCGTAGCCGAAGAGCCGCGCCAACGGCACCGTCGCGGTCACTTCCGTCGCCCCGCCGACGGACCGCTGGCCCGCCACCCGCCCCCGCCGCGCGGCAAGATCACCGAGCACCGCCCCGACGCAGTCGTCCGGCGAGGTCACCGTGACCTCGACGACGGGCTCCAGCACCCCCATCCCGCACGCCCGCAGCGCCCCGCGCAGGGCGTCGCGACCGGCGGTGCGGAACGCGAGCTCGGAGGAGTCCTTGGGGTGCGTGGCCCCGTCCGTGAGGACGACCCGCAGGCCGGTGACGGGGTGCCCGCCGAGGGGGCCCTCGGCGAGCGCGTCCCGGCACCCGTCCGCGACAGCGCGTACGTACTCGCGCGGCACCCGCCCGCCGGTGACGGTGGACGCGAACACGAACCCCTCCTCTCCCCCGCCCTGCGGAGCACCTTCGTGCGGGTGGACGTCGATCACCACGTGCGCGTACTGCCCGGCGCCGCCGTCCTGCTTGACGTGCCGGTGGACGTGCCCGGTCACCCCGCGCGTCACGGTCTCCCGGTAGGAGACCTGCGGGCGGCCGACCGTGACCCGGATGCCGTGGTCGATGCGCACTTTCTCGACCGCGACCTCCAGGTGCAGCTCGCCCATGCCGGCCAGCACGAGCTGGCCGGTCTCCGCGTCGGTGCGGACCGTCAGCGACGGGTCCTCCTCGGCGAGCCGGGCGAGCGCGCCGACGAGCCGTTCGGTGTCGGCGGACAGCGCGGCCTCGACCGCGACGGAGACGACCGGGGCGGCCACCGCCGGGGGTTCCAGGACCAGCGGCGCGCCGGGCGCGCACAGCGTCGCGCCGGGGCGTGCGGCCTTGGGACCGACGACGGCGACGATGTCGCCGGCGACGGCCTGCTCCGCCTCGGCGTGCCGGTCGGCCTGCACCCGCAGGATGCGGCCGACGCGTTCGGTGCGCCGGGTGCCCGCGTCCAGCACCGTGTCCCCCTTCCGCAGCGTGCCCGAGTAGATCCGCAGGAACGTGAGCCGCCCGGTGGCGGTCGCGTTGACCTTGAACACCAGCCCCGCGAAGGGCGCCGCCGGATCGGCGGGCCGTTCCGCGGGCCCGTCCGCCGCCCGGCCGCGTACCGCCGGGACGTCCAGCGGCGAGGGCAGGTAGGCGGTGACGGCGTCCAGCAGCGGTTCGACACCGCGGTTGCGGTAGGCCGAGCCGCACAGCACGACGACGGCCTCGCCGCCGCGGGTGAGGTCGCGCAAGACCGCGGTCAGCGCCTGCGGGCTCAGTGTCCGCCCGGCGCAGAACTCCTCCAGCGCGGCCGGGTGCAGCTCCGCCACCGTCTCCTCCAGCAGCCTGCGGCGGCGTACGGCCTCGTCGCGCAGCTCCTGCGGCACCTCGCCCTCGGTGTACGCGGCGGCGCCGTCCGCCCAGACCAGTGCCCGCATCGCCACCAGGTCGACGACGCCGGTGAAGCCGTCCTCGCGTCCGATGGGCAGCTGTACGACGAGCGGTACGGTGTGCAGCCGCCGCCGGATGGAGTCGGCCGCGGCGTCGAGGTCGGCGCCGGCCCGGTCCAGCTTGTTGACGAAGGCGATGCGGGGGACGCCGTGCCGGTCGGCCTGCCGCCACACCGACTCGCTCTGCGGCTCGACGCCGGCGACCGCGTCGAAGACGGCGACCGCGCCGTCCAGGACGCGCAGCGAGCGTTCGACCTCGTCGGCGAAGTCGACGTGGCCGGGTGTGTCGATCAGGTTGATCCGGTGGCCGTCCCAGTCGCAGGAGACGGCGGCCGCGAAGATGGTGATGCCGCGGTCGCGCTCCTGCGGGTCGAAGTCGGTGACGGTGGTGCCGTCGTGGACCTCGCCGCGTTTGTGGGTGGCGCCGGTGAGGTACAGGACCCGCTCGGTGACGGTGGTCTTGCCTGCGTCCACGTGGGCGAGGATGCCGATGTTGCGGACGGTCGCGAGGGGGTTGGCGGTCTGACGGGTACGGGTGCGGGTGCTGCGCACGGCCCTGGGCCTTTCGGGTGATCCGGGAATCGGGCGGGCGCGATTCCCCGGGCGCACCGGGCCCACGGGTCGCCTGGCGGCGGAGGGCGTGCGGGTGCGTCAGGGGGTCCGGGGCCGGCCGCGCAGCCGGCTCCGGAGACACGAAGACACCAGGATCACCCGGTGCCGCGGCGCGGGGACGACAGCGGCGGTACGCACGGCCGTCTCCCCTCGTTCGTCGGCGGGCGCGCTTCCTCGTGGCGGACTGCGCGCGATTCCGGGCGTGAGCGTAACGCGCGGGAGGCACCGCGGGCACCGGGTTTTCCGCGGGGCGCGGCTCAGGCGGTGTACAACCGTGCGACGACCTCGGGCAGCAGACGTTCCGTCAGCGGGGCGGGCAGTGCCTGGAGTACGGCGAGCACCGGGGCCATCCGCTCCGGCAGGGCGCCGTCCGTGCCGACCCCGGCGACGTCGAGGGCGAAGGCGACCTCGTCCGGTCCGAGGGCGGCGGGGTCGAGTCCGGCCGCGGCCGCGGCGATCGCCGGGTCGGCGGTCGCGGGGCCCAGGGCGCGGGCCCGCGCGGTCGCGGCGGCCAGTTCGGCGAGCAGTTCGTCGATCCGCGCCGGGTCGGCGACCGCCGCCGTCACGGTCAGGTGCACGTTCGCCGGGGACGGGCCGAAGGCGGGCTGCGGCTGGAGGTACCAGCCGCGCAGCCGCATCTCGTCGGCGACGACGAAGGGGTCGAGCCCCTCCTCGGCGGCGGCCACCGCGACGAGCGAGGCGTCGGGGGTGCCGAGGACGCGCAGGCCCTCGATGCGCCCGATGCCCTCGGTGAGCCGGGCGGCCGCCTCGTGCACCCGGCGGGCCAGGTCCGCGTAACCGGCGGTGCCGACCTTCCGCAGCACCGCCCAGGCGGCGGCGAGCGGCCCGGCGGACTTGGTGCCCTGGAGGGTGGCGTTGACGACCGGGTAGCCGGGCCAGGAGGCGTGCGCGAACCAGCCGTGGCGGCGCAGCTCGGCGTCGCGGAAGAGCAGGACGGAGGCGCCCTTGGGGGTGTAGCCGTACTTGTGCAGGTCGACCGAGAGCGAGGTGACACCGGGTACGGCCAGGTCGAAGGGCGGCGGCGGGGCGATACCGGCGGCGAGCCGCCGGTGGCCGAGGTACCAGCCGCCGATGCAGGCGTCGACGTGGCAGAGGATGCCGCGCTCGGCGGCGGCGGCCGCGACGGCGGGCACCGGGTCGATCACCCCGTGCGCGTACGAGGGCGCGGACACGACGACCAGGGCGGTGCGCTCGGTCAGCGCGGCGGCCGTGGCGTGCGGGTCGGCCCGGAAGGTCGCGGGATCGACGGGGACGGTGACGGGGGTGAGCCCGAAGAGCGCGGCGGCCTTGTGGAAGGCGGCGTGCGCGGTCTGCGGCAGCACGATCTCGGGGGCGGTGACCCCGCGGGTGCGGGCGGCGTGCTCGCGGGCGGTCAGCACGGCGAGCAGGCAGCTCTCGGTGCCGCCGCTGGTGAAGGTGCCGGCGGTGGCGGGGCCGCCGCCGAGCAGGTCGGCGGTCTGCCGGACGATGTCGTTCTCCAGCGCGACGACGCTGGGGAAGACGGTCATGTCCAGTCCGTTGACGCCCGCGAACGCGGTGTGCGCCCGCGCCGCCAGCTCGTCGAGTCCGGCGAGCCCGGCGTCGTAGACGTAGGCCATGGTGCGGCCGCCGCGCACGGGCAGGTCGGCCGCGCGCAGCCGCTCCAGGTGGGCCAGGATCGTGTCGTCGCCGCCGGGGCCCGCCGCTTCGTCCATGCGCGGGAATCTAGGCCACGGTGTGCGGCATGCACCAGGCCCGAAGCAGAATAATGTTCACCTTCTGCTGTCGGGCCTGGTCAGGGTGTGCGTCAGGGGCGCGCGAGCCCCGCGGTCTAGCGCGGCAGGGTCGGCTTGAGCTCCATGAGCTTGCCGAGCAGGCCGTTGACGAAGGACGGCGACTCGTCCGTGGAGAACTCCTTGGCGAGCTCCACCGCCTCGTCCAGCACCACCGCGTCCGGGACGTCGTCCTCCCAGATCAGCTCGTAGGCGCCGAGCCGCAGCACATTGCGATCGACGACCGGCATCCGGTCCAGCGTCCAGCCCACGGCGTGCCGCGACAGCAGCTCGTCGATCGGCCCGGCGTGCGCCGCGTACCCCTCGACCAGCTGCATCGTGTACTCGGTGACCTGCGGCTGCCGGTCGTCGGTCCGGGCGAGCCGGATCCAGTCCGCCATGACGGTCACCGGGTCGGCGCCCCGCTGGTCGGCCTCGAAGAGGATCTGGAAGGCGCGCTTGCGGGCCTTGTTCCGTGCGGCCACGGTTAGCTGTTCACCCGGCCGAGGTAGTCGCCCGTACGGGTGTCGACCTTGACCTTCTCACCCGTGGTGATGAAGAGCGGGACACCGATCTCGTAGCCGGTCTCCAGCCGCGCCGGCTTGGAGCCGCCCGTCGAGCGGTCGCCCTGGACACCCGGCTCGGTGTACTCGATGACCAGCTCGACGGCCGCGGGCAGCTCGACGTACAGGGGCGCGCCCTCGTACATCGCCACGGTGGCCTCGAAACCCTCCAGCAGGTAGTTGGCGGCGTCGCCGACGACCTCGGGGGTGATGGTGATCTGGTCGAAGGTCTCGGTGTCCATGAAGACGAAGTCGGTGCCGTCCTTGTAGGAGAACTGCATGCCGCGCTTGTCGACGTTGGCGGTCTCGACCTTCACACCCGCGTTGAAGGTCTTGTCGACGACCTTCCCGGAGAGCACGTGCTTCAGCTTGGTGCGCACGAAGGCGGGGCCCTTGCCGGGCTTGACGTGCTGGAACTCGACTACGGTCCAGAGCTGACCGCCGTCCAGCTTGAGCACGAGGCCGTTCTTGAGGTCGTTCGTGGTGGCCACGGTTGCGGATCTCCTGAATGTGCTGCTTCGGGGACCGCGGACACCCCCTGCCCGTCACAGGGCGAGGAGTTCCTTGGTCGTGATGGTGAGTAGCTCGGGCCCGCCGTCCGCCGCGGGGCGTACGACGAGTGTGTCGTCGATGCGGACCCCGCCGCGGCCCGGAAGGTGGACCCCCGGCTCGACGGTGACCGGCACGCAAGCGTCCAGTTTACCCATGGCCGCAGGTGACAACTGAGGGTCCTCGTCGATTTCCAGGCCCACGCCGTGCCCGGACCACTGCGCGACACCGTCCCCGTGCCCCGCCGCGACCAGCGGCTGCCGGGCCACCCGGTCCACGTCCCGGCAGGCCACACCCGGTGCCAGCGCCTCCCGCGCGGCCCGCTGGGCGTTGAAGACCAGGTCGTACAGGTCGATCTGCCAGCCCGCGGGCGCCGTGCCGATCACGAACGTACGGCCCACCTCGCAGCGGTACCCGCGGTAGCACGCGCCGAGCCGCACGGTGAGGAAGTCGCCCTCCTCGACCCGCCGGTCCGTCGGGACGTGCCGGGCCGTGCCGCTGTTCGGGCCGGTGCCCACGGAGGTGGGGAAGGCCGCGCTGTCGGCCCCGTGGTCGACCAGCCGCCGCTCCAGCTCCAGCGCGAGGTGCCGCTCGGTGCGGCCCACCAGGATCGACTCCAGCAGCTCGCCGAGCGCCTGGTCGGCGATCTCCGCGGCGATCCGCAGCGCGGCGATCTCGTGCTCGTCCTTGACCAGCCGCAGCTGCTCCACGGCCCCGCCGAGGTCGGACATCGGCATGCCGTTCGCGACCGAGCGGATGGCGCGGTGCCGCGCCACGGTCAGGTGGTGCTCCTCGACGGCGAGCGACCCCGCGTGCTGCTCGCGTGCGAGCGTGGCCGCGGCCACGGCGGCGTCGCCGTCCGGCGAGGGCAGCACGGTCGCCCGCAGGTCCTCCGGGGGCTGCTCCCCCGCGCCCCGCGGGTCGCGGCCCGCGCCCTCGTCGTCCGGCGGCGGCCGCAGGTGGACGAGGGTGTCCTCGGCGCCCGGCCCGACCAGCAGTGCGGAGCCGGGCGGCGCGCAGCCGGTCAGATACCGGACGTTCGCCGGTCGGGTGATCAGCGCGGCGGCCGCGCCTGCCGCGGCGCATCGCTCGCGCAGCCGGTCCCGCCGGGTCCCATGCACCTCCGCCATGCGGCGAGCTTAAGTCGACGTGTCGGCCCTCGCCCCTTTTCCGCCGCCTTGCGGAGGCGGGCCCGGTGTGCCCCCGCGGGGCACGGCCTCACCAGGTGGGAGGGCCCTGCAGGCTGCGCAGCACGACGCGGTCCAGGGCCGCGGCGGCGGCCTCGACGTCGAGGTGGGAGTTGTCGATGATCGGCAGACCCGACCCGTACCAGCCGGCCATCCGGCCGTGGATACGGGCGACCTCCTCGTCGGAGAGCCGGCGGTTGCCGGAGCGCTCGGCGTTGCGGGTCAGGACGATGTCCAGGCCCGGCAGGAGCACCACGGGGACGAGTCCGGGCCCGACGTGCCGCTTCCAGCCGCCCAGGCCCACCGCCGGGCGGTCGGGGAAGACGGCGTCGTCGATGATGCAGGACACCCCGTTGGCCAGGAAGTTCCGCGCGGCGAAACCGCACGTGCGGCGGGCGAGCCGGTACTGCGCCTCGGAGTGCTCGTTCCACCCCGCCTGCGGGTCGGCGAACCCGGCCCGTACCCACTCGCGCACGTCGTCGAGGCTGATGTGCGCGGTCGGGGCACCGCGGTTGTCCGCCCAGTGCCGGGCGATGGTCGTCTTCCCGGCGCCCGCGGCGCCGATCAGCAGGACGGCCACCGGGCCGTGGGCGGCGCCCCCCAGCGAACCGTTGGCGTCCGGCACGGGCGCCTGCACCGGGGCGGCCGCGGGCAGCGGGAAGTGCCCGGTGACGCTTACGGCCGGGGGCGTCGGGCCTCCGCCGGGCTGCGGCGCCCCCACAGCGTGCTGCATGTCGGCCGACTCCATCTCGTGCGGTGTGCGCTGCCGCGCGGGTTGACATGGAACGGTACCGTTCCCGTGCGTCGTTTGGTGAACGCCCGGGAAACCTTCCCGGTTGCCCTGCCCTTGCCGGGCGGGCTTCGGGGGCTGCCCTCTGCGCAGGGCGGTACGCCCAGGGGCGCGTGGGGGCACCTCCCAGGCGGAGCCTGGGGGAGAACTGCGCGGGCAACCCACCACCTGCCGGTGGTCCGGGAACGACAGCAACTGCCCCCTTGGGCCGGTGACTACCCGCGCCCCGGTGGGGGCTGAGCGCGCAGTTCCCCGCGCCCCTGGGGGCGACGCCCTACGCAGTAGGGAGGTCGGCGAGGGCCTGGAGGGCCAGGAGGTAGGAGGTGAGGCCGAAGCCGGCGATCGTGCCCGTGGCCACCGGGGCGATCACCGACTCGTGGCGGAACGCCTCCCGCGCGTAGGGGTTGGAGATGTGGACCTCGACGAGCGGCGCCGTGCGCTGGGCCGCGGCGTCGCGCAGGCCGTACGAGTAGTGCGTGAACGCACCGGGGTTGAGGACGACGGGCACCTGTCCGTCGGCGGCCTCGTGCAGCCAGCGGATCAGCTCGCCCTCGTCGTTGGTCTCGCGGACCTCGACGGCGAAGCCGAGCTTCGTCCCGAAGGCGGTGCAGCGCTCGACGAGGCCGGCGTAGGAGGTGGAGCCGTAGACGTCGGGCTCGCGGGAGCCGAGGCGGCCGAGGTTGGGGCCGTTGAGGACGAGGACGGGGCGGGTCACGCGGACACCTCCCCGTAGGCGGCGAGCAGGATCGCCGGGTCGGGGCCTTCGAGGACGGTCGGTTTGGCCAGGCCGTCGAGGACGATGAAGCGCAGCAGGTCACCGCGGGACTTCTTGTCGACCTTCATGGTCTCCAGCAGCTTCGGCCACTGGTCGCCGCGGTAGGTGAGGGGCAGGCCGACCGCGCCGAGGACGGCGCTGTGCCGGTCGGCGGTGGCGTCGTCGAGGCGTCCGGCGAGGCGGCCGAGTTCGGCGGCGAAGACCATGCCGACGGAGACGGCGGCGCCGTGCCGCCAGCGGTAGCGCTCGTTCTTCTCGATGGCGTGGGCGAGCGTGTGGCCGTAGTTGAGGATCTCCCGCAGGCCGGATTCCTTGAGGTCGCTGGAGACGACGTGGGCCTTGACGCGGATGGCGCGTTCGATCAGCTCGGCGGTGTGGGCGTAGCCGGGGCTGCGGGCACCCTCGGGGTCGGCCTCGATCAGGTCGAGGATGACGGGGTCGGCGATGAAACCGGCCTTGATGATCTCGGCGAGGCCGCTGACGTAGTCGTTGGCGGGCAGCGAGTCGAGGGCGGCGAGGTCGCACAGGACACCGGCGGGCGGGTGGAAGGCGCCGACGAGGTTCTTGCCCTCGGCGGTGTTGATGCCGGTCTTGCCGCCGACGGCCGCGTCGACCATGCCGAGCACCGTGGTGGGCACGGCGATCCAGCGCACCCCGCGCAGCCAGCTCGCGGCGACGAATCCGGCGAGGTCGGTGGTGGCACCGCCGCCGACGCCGACGATGACGTCGGTGCGGGTGAACCCGGACTGGCCGAGGGCCTTCCAGCAGTAGGCGGCGACCTCGGCGGTCTTGGCCTCCTCGGCGTTGGGCACCTGGACGGCGACGGCCTCGTAGCCCTGCTCGGCGAGGTCGTCGCGGACGGCCTCACCGGTACCGGCCAGCGCCTCGGGGTGCAGGACGGCCACCCGCCGAGCCCTGTCGCCGATGAGGCCGGGGAGTTCGCCGAGCAGCTGGTGGCCGATGAGCACGTCGTACGGGTCGGTGCCGGCGGTCCCGGCGACGGTGATGCGGACCGGGGTCTCGGGCGTGTCGCTCATGCGTCCTTCAGCTGGAGTACGTCGAGGACGGCGTCGGCCACGTCCTCGGGGGTGCGGTCGTCGGTGGGGACGACGGCTCTGGCGACTTCGGTGTAGAGCGGGCGGCGCGCCTCCATCAGCTCCCGCCAGCGCTGCCGCGGGTTGACCGCGAGCAGCGGGCGCGGGGCGTCGAGGCCGACGCGGTGCACGGCGGAGTGCAGGCCGACGTCGAGGAAGACCACCGCCAGGCCGTCGAGCAGCGCGCGGGTGCCGGCGTCCATGATCGCGCCGCCGCCGAGCGCGAGGACTCCGCCGTGGCCGGCCAGCGCGTCACGGACGGCGGCGCTCTCCAGCTCACGGAAGTGCGGCTCGCCGTGGTCGATGAAGATGTCCGGGATCGGCTTGCCCGCGGTCGCCTCGATGTCGGCGTCGGTGTCGCGGTAGCCGACGCCGAGCCGCTCGGCGAGGATGCGGCCCGCGGTGGACTTGCCCGCGCCGGGCGGGCCGACCAGGACGACGACGGGCGGCCCGGCCGCACCCGCGGCCGGCGCCGTCACCGGACGACCAGGTGGTCGAGGTAGTCCTGGACGTTGCGGCGCACCTGCGCGACGGAGTCGCCGCCGAACTTCTCGGCGACGGCGTCGGCGAGCACCAGCGCGACCATGGCCTCGGCGACGATGCCGGCGGCGGGCACCGCGCACACGTCGGAGCGCTGGTGGTGGGCCTGCGCGGGCTCACCGGTGGTGACGTCGACGGTGGCGAGCGCGCGCGGCACCGTCGCGATGGGCTTCATCGCGGCGCGTACGCGGAGCAGTTCGCCGGTGCTCATGCCGCCCTCGGTGCCGCCGGAGCGGCCGGAGCTGCGGCGGATGCCGTCGGGGCCGGGCACGATCTCGTCGTGCGCCTGCGAGCCGGGGACACGGGCGAGGTCGAAGCCGTCGCCGACCTCGACGCCCTTGATGGCCTGGATGCCCATGAGCGCGGCGGCGAGCCGGGCGTCGAGCCGGCGGTCCCAGTGGACGTGCGAGCCGAGGCCGACGGGCACCCCGTAGGCCAGCACCTCGACGACGCCGCCGAGGGTGTCGCCGTCCTTGTGGGCCTGGTCGATCTCGGCGACCATCCGCTTGCTCGCGTCGGCGTCGAGGCAGCGCACCGGGTCCTCGTCGAGCCGGGCCTCGTCGGCGGGCACCGGCAGCACGCCGTACGGGGCCTTGGCGGCGGCGAGTTCGACGACGTGCGAGACGATCTCGATGCCGGTGGTCTCCTTGAGGTAGGAGCGGGCGACGGCGCCGAGCGCGACACGGGCCGCGGTCTCCCGGGCGCTGGCGCGCTCCAGCACAGGGCGGGCCTCGTCCAGGTCGTACTTCTGCATCCCGGCGAGGTCGGCGTGGCCGGGCCGGGGCCGGGTCAGCGGGGCGTTGCGGGCGAGGCCCGCGAGGATCTCGGGGTCGACCGGGTCGGCCGACATGACCTGCTCCCACTTGGGCCACTCGGTGTTGCCGACCATGACCGCGACCGGGCTGCCCATGGTGCGGCCGTGCCGCACGCCGCCGAGGAAGGTCACCTCGTCCCGCTCGAACTTCATCCGGGCCCCGCGGCCGTAACCGAGCCGGCGGCGCGCCAGCGCGTCCGCCACCAGGTCGGTGGTGACGGGCACCCCGGAGGGCAGCCCTTCCAGTGTCGCCACGAGTGCGGGGCCGTGCGACTCCCCCGCGGTCAGCCAGCGCAACCTGCTCAACGGTGCTCCCTCGACAAAGCCCTGCCGTTCTCGCCCCGATCCTCCCACGTTTCGCGGCACGTCCCGGACGGGCGTCCAGGGTGCGGGACGGGCCCGGTGCTCAGCGCCCGCGCGAGGTCAGCGCAGCGCCGCCTCGCCCGCCGCGCGCATCGCGTCCACGGGTACGCCGGTACGGCCGGTGTACTGCTCGATCTGCAGGACGGCCTGGTGGACGAGCAGGTCGAGGCCGCCGAGGACGGTGCCGCCGCGGGCGGACCAGGCGGCTGCCAGCGGGGTGGGCCACGGGTGGTACAGGACGTCGAAGAGCGCGCCCGGCCGCTGCGGTACGGCGGCGGCCAGGTGGTCGGCGGCTCCCGCGGGGGTGGTGGCGATCACCAGCGGGGCGTCGAACGCGGCGGCGGCATCCGCCCAGTCGGCGGTGCGCACCGCCACGCCCAGCCGCTCGCCCCACTGCCGCATCTCGGCGGCGCGCGCGTCGCTGCGGACGTACGCGGTCACCTCGCCGGTGCAGATGCGGGAGAGGGCGGCGAGCGCGGAGGACGCGGTGGCGCCCGCGCCGAGCACGGCGGCCGACGGCACGGTGGTGATGCCGCGCTCGTACAGGGCGGCGAGCAGCCCGGGGATGTCGGTGTTGTCGCCGCGCAGCCCGCCGGGGCCGAACACCACGGTGTTGACGGCCTCGACGGAGGCGGCGGTGGGCGTGATCTCGTCGAGCAGCGGGATCACCGCGCGCTTGAGCGGCATGGTCAGCGACAGCCCGGACCATTCGGCCGGGTCCAGGCCGCCGAGGAAGGCCGGCAGGGCCGCCTCGTCGACCTCGAAGCGGTCGTAGTGCCAGCCGTCGAGGCCCATCGCCGCGTAGGCGGCGCGGTGCAGCACCGGGGACAGCGAGTGGGCGATCGGCGAGCCGAGCACGGCGGCTCGGCGGGCGCCGGTCATCCGCTGTGAGCCTTCTGGTAGTCGTTGAAGTCCTGCACGTTCTTCTGGTGCGTCGCATAGCTGTTGGTGAAGCGGGTGTCACCGGGCTTGACGGTGACGAAGTAGAGCCAGTTGCCCGATGTCGGGTTGAGCGCGGCCGCTATGGCGTCGTGCCCCGGATTGTCGATCGGGCCGGGCGGCAGGCCCTTGTGGTCGTAGGTGTTGTACGGCGACTTGTAGTGGATGTCCTTGTTGGACGTCGTCAGCGTCGACCGGCCCATGGCGTAGTTGATCGTCGAGTCGAATTCGAGCTTCATGCCCTGGTCGAGCCGGTTGTAGACGACCCGGGACACCTTGCCGAAGTCCTCGGCCTCCTGGGCCTCAGCCTGGATGAGACTGGCGATCTCCAGTATCTCCAGGGGTGTCTTTCCTGCCTTCTGCGCGGCGCTCGCCAGCCCGTCCTTGCTGTATTCGGCGTTGGCCTGGGCGACCATCTGTTTGACGAGGTCGACCGGTTTCATGGTCTTGGCCACGCTGTACTTCATGGGGAAGAGGAAGCCCTCCGGATTCCCCTTGGCCCAGTCGGGGAGGCCCAGATCCGCGCCCTTGATTTGCTGGGCGGTGGTTCCGGCCTTCAGGCCGAGTTTGCTGTCGATCTCGGCGTACACCCTGGTCGCGCGCCATCCCTCGGGAATGATCATCGCGTCCTGCGACTTGGGGTCGAGCATCATCGCGACGGCGGAGTCCGCCGACATCTGCTTGTTGAGCGAGTAGACGCCCGCCTGGATGCTCGTGCCCTTGGGGTTCTTGTTGGCCGCGGTGGTGAAGGCCTCGACGCTCTTGACCACGCCGGCCTCCTTGAGCAGGTTGCCCATGGTGGTCAGGGTCGCGCCCTTGGGGATCGTCACCTGCACCGAGCCGGTGCCCTGGCCGGAGTAGTCGGGGGCCGGGCCGAAGTGGTCCTGGTAGAAGCCGTAGCCGTAGTAGCCGCCGCCGGCGATGCCGCCGACGAGCACGAGGGCGACGACGAAGCACGCGCAGCCGCTGCGGCGCTTGCGGCCGCCCTGCTGGTCGCGGCCGGTGCGGCGGCCGCCGGTGCTCGCGGGGGTGTCGTCGTCATCGTCGTCGTCGCGGTTGGCGAAGAAGTTGTGCTCGCGCGGGCCCTTGTCCTCGTCGGCGTCCCAGTCGGTGGCTGCCGGGCCGGTGCGCAGCGGTGTGCTGCGCGGCTCCTGCGGGCGGGTGCCGGCCGGGGGCTGCTGCACCCGGCCCTGCCCCTGACCGGGGTCGGGGGTCTGGCCGGGGCCCTGGCCGGGCGCGCCCATGGCCTGCTGGCCGCCGGGACCGGGCTGCTGGGGCTGCTGCGGCTGGCGGTACTGCTGCTGCTGGTAGCCGCCGCTCTGGTCGTAGTAGCCGCTCTGCTGCTGCGGGTGGCCGTACGGATCCTGGGGGCCGCGGCCGTACGCGTCCGGGTTGCCGTAGCCGCCGGTCTGGTGCGAGCCGGTGTCGTACGTGCCGTGCGAGCCGGTGTCGTAGGTGCCGTGGCCACCCGTGTCGTACGTCCCGTGGCTGCCGGTGTCGTAGGTGCCGTGGCTGCCGGTGTCGTACGTCTGGTGCGAGCCGGTGTCGTAGCCGCCCTGCTGCGGGTAGCCGCCCTGCTGGGGGTACTGGCCGGTGTGGCCCTGCTGCTGGGGGTAGCCCTGCTGGTGCCCGTACTGCTGCTGGGGTGTCTGCGGGTACTGGCCGGTGCCCTGCTGCGGGTACTGCTGCTGGTGCTGGCCCGAGGCGTACGGGTCCTGCCAGTCGCCGCCGTACTGTCCCTGCGGCGGCTGCTGGCCCTGACCCCGGTCGTACGTGTCGCCGAACAGCGGGTCGTCCGGGTGCCACGGTTCGGAGCCGGAGCCCCGGCCATAGTCAGTCATCGGTCCCCTTGGTACGCGGTCGGCATCGGGCCTGCCGACCTTGCGAAACGGGCGGCGCCATGAGGCGCCGCCGTGTCGCGCGGAACGTTACCGTATCGCGATCAGACAGAGGATTGGATGCTCTCCCCCGGAGCTTTACCCGACAGCCGTTCGGCTTCCAGCGCGCTCTGCAGGATGATGACCGCGGCTGCCTGATCGACTACGGAGCGTCCCTTCTTCGCACGTACGCCCGACGCGCGCAGCCCCTGTGCGGCCGTCACCGTGGTCATCCGCTCGTCCACCAGCCGCACCGGCACCGGGCCGATGATTTTCGCCACACCCTGGGCGAAGGCCCGCACCTTGGCCGCGGCCGGTCCCTCCGTGCCGTTGAGCGACCGGGGCAGCCCGATGACGACCTCGATCGGCTCGTACTCGGCGGTGATCTGCGCCAGCCTGCGCAGCGCGGCGGGCACGTCCCGGCCCGGCACCGTCTCGACGGGGGTGGCCAGGATGCCGTCCGGGTCGCACGAGGCGACCCCGATCCTGGCGTCCCCGACATCGACACCGAGCCGCCGCCCGCGCCGCATGGCGGGCCGGGGCGGCTCGGTGCCGTCAGATGCGTCGTGCACGCTCACGCCTTCTCGGCGACGAGCCGCCGCACGGCCTCCACGGCCTCGGGCACGGCCGCCGGGTTCTGGCCACCGCCCTGGGCCACGTCGTCCTTGCCGCCGCCCCCGCCGCCGAGCGTCTTGGCGGCAGTGCGCACCAGCTCACCGGCCTTGATGCCGCGCTCGCGGGCGGCCTCGTTGGTGGCGACCACCGTCAGCGGGCGGCCGCCCGCCACGGTGAACAGGGCCACCACGGCCGGACGGCCGCCGCTGACGCGCTGCCGCACGTCGAGCACCAGCTTGCGCAGGTCGTCGGCGCCGGTGCCCTCCGGCACGGTGCCGGTGACCAGGGCGACGCCCTTGACGTCCTCGGCGCCCTCGGCGAGCCCGGCGGCGGCCTGGAGCACCTTCTCGGCGCGGAAGCGCTCGATCTCCTTCTCGGCGTCCTTGAGCCGTCCGAGCATCCCGGCGATCCGGTCCGGCAGCTCCTCCGGGCGGCCCTTGACCAGCTCGGTCAGCTGGGCGACCACGGTGTGCTCGCGGGCGAGGAAGTTGTACGCGTCCACGCCCACCAGGGCCTCGACGCGGCGCACGCCGGAGCCGATGGAGGATTCGCCGAGCAGCTTGACCAGGCCGAGCTGGGCGGTGTTGCCGACGTGGGTGCCGCCGCACAGCTCCTTGGAGTAGTCGCCGATGGTGACGACGCGCACCTGCTCGCCGTACTTCTCGCCGAACTCCGCGATGGCGCCCTGCCGCTTGGCCTCGGCGATCGGCAGGATCTCGGCGGTGACGTCGAGTTCGCGGGCCAGCACCTCGTTGATCTTCTGCTCGACGTCGGTGAGCACCGTGCCGGGCACGGCAGCGGGCGAGCCGAAGTCGAAGCGGAAGCGGCCGGGCGAGTTCTCCGAACCGGCCTGGGCCGCGGTGGGGCCGAGGGCGTCGCGCAGCGCCTGGTGGGTCAGGTGGGTGGCGCTGTGGGCGCGGGCGATGGCCCGGCGGCGCACCAGGTCGATCTGGGCCAGCGCGGCGGCGCCCACGGTGACCTCGCCGACCTGGACGACGCCCTTGTGCACGCTGACGCCGGGCACGGGCTGCTGCACGTCGCGTACCTCGACGACGGCGCCGCCCTCGACCCGGATCCGCCCGGTGTCGGCGAGCTGGCCGCCACCCTCGGCGTAGAACGGCGTGCGGTCGAGGACGACCTCGACCTCGTCGCCCTCGGTCGCGGCGGGCGACGGCAGACCGTCCACCAGCAGGCCGACGACGGTGGCCTCGTTGCGGTCCACGGCGTAGCCGGTGAACTCGGTGCCGCCGGTGCGGTCGGCGACCTCGCGGTAGGCGGACAGGTCGGCGTGGCCGGTCTTCTTGGCGCGGGCGTCGGCCTTGGCGCGGTCGCGCTGCTCCTTCATGAGCCGCCGGAAGCCGTCCTCGTCCACCGACAGCCCCTGCTCGGCGGCCATCTCCAGGGTGAGGTCGATCGGGAAGCCCCACGTGTCGTGCAGCAGGAAGGCCTGGTCGCCGGCGAGCACCGTGCCGCCGCCGGCCTTGGTCTCCGTCACGGCGGTGTCGAGGATGTTGGTGCCGGCCTTGAGCGTCTTGAGGAAGGCGGCCTCCTCGGCGAGCGCGACGGTCTCGATGCGCTTGCGGTCGGTGACCAGCTCCGGGTACTGCAGGCCCATGATGCCGATGACGACGTCCAGCAGCTCGGCCGCCACGGGCTCGTGGGCGCCCAGCAGCCGCATGTTGCGGATGGCGCGGCGCATGATGCGGCGCAGCACGTAGCCGCGGCCCTCGTTGCCGGGGGTCACGCCGTCGCCGATGAGCATCACGGAGGTGCGCATGTGGTCGGCGACCACGCGCAGCGCCACGTCCGAGTCGTGCGAGCGGCCGTACGGTACGCCGGTCAGCTCGGTGGCCTTGTCGATCACGACGCGCAGGGTGTCGGTCTCGTACATGTTCTGCACGCCCTGCAGGATCATCGCGAGGCGTTCCAGGCCGAGGCCGGTGTCGATGTTCTTGGCGGGCAGGTCGCCGAGGATGGGGAAGTCCTCCTTGCCCTCGCCCGCACCGCGCTCGTACTGCATGAAGACCAGGTTCCAGATCTCCACGTAGCGCTCGTCGTTGACGGCCGGGCCGCCCTCGGCGCCGAACTCCGGGCCGCGGTCGTAGTTGATCTCCGAGCACGGACCGCACGGGCCGGGCACGCCCATGGACCAGAAGTTGGGTCCCTTGCCCAGCCGCTGGATGCGCTCGGCGGGCACACCGATGACGTCCCGCCAGATCTGCTCGGCCTCGTCGTCCTCCTCGTAGACGGTGATCCAGAGCTTCTCCGGCTCCAGGCCGTAACCGCCCTTGTCCAGGGGCTCGGTGAGCAGCTCCCAGGCGAAGCGGATGGCGCCTTCCTTGAAGTAGTCGCCGAAGGAGAAGTTGCCGCACATCTGGAAGAACGTGCCGTGCCGGGTGGTCTTGCCGACCTCCTCGATGTCCGGGGTGCGCACGCACTTCTGCACGCTGGTGGCGCGCGCGAAGGGCGGCTTGACCTCGCCGAGGAAGTAGGGCTTGAAGGGGACCATGCCCGCCGGGACCAGCAGCAGCGTCGGGTCGTCGGCGATGAGGGACGCCGACGGCACAACGGTGTGCCCGCGCTCCTCGAAGAAGCGCAGCCAGCGGCGGCGGATTTCTGCCGACTCCATCAGTGTTCGTCCTTCCGGTCGTACGTGTTGTACGCGATGCCCCGGCGCGGTGCCGGGAGGTCGGTGTCCAGTTCCCGCGGTGCGGGGCGGGGCGCGGCCCGGTCGGGCTCGCCGCCGGTCAGGCCCAGCGCGTCCTGCAGCTCTCCCTCGCGCTGCGCCATCCCCGACCTGACGTCCGCGGCGAACTCGCGCAGCCGCGCGCCGGTCTCCAGCGCGCGGTCCGCGGCCGTCGCCGCGAGGCTGTCGGGGCTCAGCCGGCGCAGCGCGCGGCTGACCTTCGTGGTGGCCCACACACCGGTGGCGGCACCGGTCAGGAACCAGAACAGACGGCGGAACATGGGCCTCAGTCCTTCGAGCGGTTGCGGCGACCGCGCCGCCTGGCGGCCGGCACGTCCGCGCCGGCCCGAGCCTGCCGCCCGACCGCCCGCCGCACCCCGTAGCCGAAGGCCGCGACCTTCACCAGGGGCCCGCCGAAGGTGCTGGCGACAGTGGAGGAGAGCGCGGAGGCGTTGGCCGTCACCTCGGCCACGTCCGCGGTGATCGTGTCGACCCGGTCCAGCTGCTCGTGCGCGGAGCGCAGCGCGTCCGAGGCCTCACCGAGCAGCGGAACGGCCTGCTCCGTGATACCGGCCACCAGCTCCGTGGTGCTCCGCAGCGTGCGGGCGAGCCGCGCCAGCGCGACGGCCAGGAACGACACGAGGATCGCCCAGAACACCGCCACGATCAGGCCGGCTACGCCGGCCACTTCTCCACCGGACACCTTGCCGCGCCTTCCTCTCGTCCCCAGGTCAGTGACTCCTGACCTTACCGCTCCGCGGACCTGACCCCGCACCGCTTTACCCCCGGGGGTGCCGGGTTCCGCCGGTGGCGGGATCCTGCGGTGAGCGGTGGGTTGCGCGCGACCAGCCCCACCGGCGGAAGGTCGCGCGGGACACCGCAAGAGGCACCCTGGGGCGCGGCCCCCACCGGCAGGCGCAGCCCGAGGCACCGTTGTACGCAGCGAAAGCGTACGGGTACGCTCCGTCAATCATGAGGACGAACCTCCCAGCGGAGCTGACCCGATTCGTCGGCCGGACGGCCGATGTGGAGCAGGTCGTGGACGCCCTGCGCGGAGCGGACCGGCTGGTGACGGTGACCGGCGCCGGCGGAGTCGGCAAGACCCGCCTCGCGCTGTGTGCGGCCGCCGCCTTGCAGGACCGTTTCACCGACGGCGTCTTCCTGGCCGAGCTCGCCGCGCTGCCCGCCGCGGACCTGCTGGAGCACACGCTCGCCGAGGCGCTGCGGCTGCCCGACCACACCAGCCGGGCGCCGCGTGCCGCGCTCGTGGAGCATCTGGCCGACCGCGAGATGCTGCTCGTGCTCGACGGCTTCGACCGCCTCGCGGACGCCTGCGCGGAGCTGGTCGCCGAGCTGCTGCGGAGCAGCCCCGGGTTGCGGGTGCTGGCGGCGGGCCGCCGGGCGCTGGGCGTCACGGGTGAGCGGCTGCTGCCGCTGGAGCCGCTGGCGGCGGGTGCGGAGGCGGTGCGGCTGTTCGCCGACCGGGCCGCGGCCGTGCTGCCCGGGTTCGCCGTGACCGCGGCGAACCGCGCGGCCGTCACCGAGCTGTGCGCCCGCCTCGACGGTCTGCCGCTGGCGCTGGAGCTCGCGGCGGTGCGGCTGCGCGCGCTGTCGGTGGAGCAGTTGCTCGACCGGCTCGACGACCGGTTCCGGCTGCTGACCGGCGGCGACCCGAGCGCGCCCGAGCGGCACCGGGCGCTGCGCACCGCGATCGGCTGGAGCCACGAGCTGTGCAGTCCTGCCGAACGGCTGCTGTGGGCGCGGCTGTCGGTCTTCGCCGGGCACTTCGACCTGGACGCCGCGGAGTACGTGTGCGCGGGCACCGGGCTCGCCGAGGAGGACGTGGTGGAGGCGGTCGCGGCGCTGGTGGCCCAGTCCGTGCTCGGCCGCGAGGAGGACGGCGCGGGCCGGGTCCGCTACCGGATGCTGGAGAGCGTGCGCGAGTACGGCGCCGGGTGGCTCGCGGCGCTGGGCGACGAGCCGCGGGTGCGGCGCCGGCACCGTGACTGGTACCTGGGCCTTGCCACCTGGTGCGAGCTGGACTGGTTCAGCCCGCGGCAGGCGGAGGTGGCCGCGCGGGTCGCCGCCGACCTGCCGAACCTGCGGCTGGCCCTGGAGTTCAGCTTCGACGGGCTGCCGGGCGAGCCGCCGGAGGACCCGGCGGTGGGCCAGTACCTGGCGGGCACGCTGTGGTTCTGCTGGGTGGGCTGCGGGCGGCTCGCGGAGGGCCGGCACTGGCTGGACCGGGCGCTGGAGGCGTCGGCGGAGCCGACCGAGGCACGTGCGAAGGCGATGTGGGTGTACGGCTATGTCGCCCTGCTCCAGGGCGATTCGGCGGCCGCCCTCGCGGTGCTCCAGGACTGCCGGGACCAGGCGGTCGCGGCGGGCAACGCTACGGCGGAGGCGTACGCGGTGCACCGGCTGGGCTGCCTGGCGCTGGTCTCGGACGACATGCCGCGCGCCGAGCGCTTCATCGGCGACGCGCTGGTGCGCTACCGCAGCATCGGCGAGCTGAACAGCAATGTGCTGATGGCTCAGGTGGAGCTGGCGATGTCAGTGGCCTTCCAGGGCGATGTCGCCAAGGCGGTGGGCCTGGTGGAGGAGGTCCGGGACATCTGCCGGGACCACGGGGAGCGGTGGACGCTGGCCTACGCGCTGTACGTGCTGGGGTACGCGGCCTGGCTGGAGGGGCGGCCGGACCGGGCGCGGCTGCTGGCCGAGGAGGCGCTGGCGATCGACCACAGCTTCGACGACCTGGTGGGCGCGGTGCTGGCGCTGGAGCTGCTGGCGCTCATCACCGAGGGCGAGGGGGCGCCGTACGAGGCGGCGGTGCTGCAGGGCGCGGCGCGGCGGCTGTGGGAGTCGGTGGGGCTGCGGCTGTTCGGCTCGCGGTACTTCAACGCCCCGCACGCGGTGTGCGAGCAGCGGGTGCGGGCTGCGCTGGGCGACACGGCCTACGCCGCGGCGCTCGCCGAGGGCGCCCTGCTGGGCCTGGACGCGGCGGCGCACCGGGCGCTGGACCGGCGGCGCGGCGGCGCGGACCCGGCGGAGCAGCGCGGTGCGGCGCGGCCGCCCGCGCCCCGCACGCACGAGCCCGCCGCCTCTCCCGAGGCGGCGGGCTGATGTGCGGGCCCGGTCGCGGGCTCAGCGGGCGTAGTACTCCACGACCAGCTGCTCGTCGCAGATGACCGGGATCTCCTTGCGGTTGGGGTCGCGGTCCAGCCGGAAGGCGAGCGCCTGGAGGTTGACCTGGAGGTAGCGCGGGGTCTCGCCCTCACCGGCCCAGCCGCCCTCGCGGGCGACCAGGAACGGGGTCTTCTCGCGGGAGCGCTCGCGGACCTGGACGACGTCGTCGGGGCGGACCCGGAAGGACGGCTTGTCGACCTTGCGCCCGTTGACCTCGATGTGGCCGTGCACGACCATCTGGCGGGCCTGGTAGATGGTGCGGGCCAGGCCGGAGCGCAGCACGAGGGCGTCGAGACGGCGCTCCAGCTCGATGATCAGCGCCTCGCCGGTGCGAAGGCCCGCGACCTTCTTGGCGGCGTCGTAGGCGCGCTGCATCTGCCGCTCGCTGATGTCGTACTGGGCGCGCAGCCGCTGCTTCTCCAGCAGTCGCGTCTTGTAGTCGCTGTTCTGCTTGCGGCCGCGGCCGTGCTCGCCCGGCGGGTAGGGGCGGGCCTCGAAGTACTTGACCGCTTTCGGGGTCAGCGCGATGCCCAGTGCCCTGGACTTCTTGACCTTGGGACGCGACTGGTTCACGTGCGTCGAACCTCCATCGAAATTAGGTAAGGCTTACCTTAACTGAAGGAGTACGCAGATTTCGACCCGGGAACCCCGCACGGCGGCCGGAGACGGCCGCGGCGCGGTCAGCCGCGTCCCGAAGAGGAAGGAGCGCCCGGCGGCCCAGCGGCCGTACGGCGCGCGCACTCCGTTCGAGCGTAACCCGGCCCGGGACCGGCCGATTCCCGCCCACCGGGCCGCCGCGCCCGCTGTGCCGCAGATCACGCCCCGGCGCGGGAGGGAGCGGCTACTCGCCGCCCTTGCCCTCCAGGCGGCCGCGGACCCACTCCAGCACGTCGGCGTAGCGGCCCTCCGCCCCGTAGCGCGTCGGCTCGTAGTAGCGGCGCCCGGCGAGCGCGTCCGGCAGATACTGCTGGGCGGCGACGGCGCCGGGCACGTCGTGCGGGTAGACGTAGCCCTGGGCGTGGCCGAGCTTGGCCGCGCCCTTGTAGTGGCCGTCCCGCAGATGCGCCGGGACGGGACCCGCCTTCCCCGCCTTGACGTCGGCGAGCGCGGCGCCGATCGCGGTGGTCGCCGCGTTGGACTTGGGGGCCAGCGCGAGCGCGATGGTGGCGTGCGACAGGATCAGCGACGCCTCCGGGAAGCCGATCATCGCGACCGCCTGCGCCGCGGCGACGGCGGTGGGCAGCGCCGTCGGGTCGGCCAGGCCGATGTCCTCGCTCGCCG
This sequence comes from Streptomyces sp. NPDC004031, assembly GCF_053604375.1. NCBI lineage: Bacteria > Bacillati > Actinomycetota > Actinomycetes > Kitasatosporales > Streptomycetaceae > Streptomyces > Streptomyces sp. NPDC004031. The sequence goes on from NZ_JBSGHL010000014.1 coordinate 126,558, forward strand.
AGATCATCAGCCGCCGGGCGATGAAGCGCGGATCCTCGCCCGCCTCGATCATCCGGGCCAGGTAGTGCAGCGCCGCGTCCACGTCCGAGCCGCGGATGGACTTGATGAGGGCGCTGGCCACGTCGTAGTGCTGGTCGCCGTCCCGGTCGTAGGCGACCGCGGCGCGGTCCACCGTCTGTTCCAGGGTGGCGAGCGCGATGGCCCCCTCGCCCTTGGCGAGCGCCGCGCCCGCGGCGGCCTCCAGCGCGGTGAGCGCCCGGCGGGCGTCGCCGCCGGCGATCCGCAGCAGATGGTCCTCGGTGTCCTCGGGCAGGCTCACCGCGCCCGCGAGGCCCTGCTCGGCGGTGAGCGCGCGGCGCAGCACCCCGCGCACGTCGTCGTCGGTGAGCGGCTCCAGGGTCAGCAGCAGCGAGCGGGACAGCAGCGGGGAGATCACCGAGAAGTAGGGATTCTCCGTGGTGGCCGCGATGAGCGTGACCCAGCGGTTCTCCACGGCGGGCAGCAGGGAGTCCTGCTGGGCCTTGCTGAAGCGGTGGATCTCGTCGAGGAAGAGCACCGTCTCGCGCTGGAAGCCGCCGGACTGCCGCTTGGCGCTCTCGATGACCGTGCGGACCTCCTTGACGCCCGCGGTGATCGCCGACAGCTCCACGAAGCGCTTGTTGGTGGCCTTGCTCACCACGTACGCCAGCGTCGTCTTGCCGGTGCCGGGCGGGCCCCACAGGATCACCGACGAGGGTCCCGCCGGGCCGCCGCCGCTCTCCCCCACCAGGCGCCGCAGCGGTGAGCCGGGCCGCAGCAGGTGCTGCTGGCCGACGACCTCGTCCAGGGTGCGCGGGCGCATGCGTACGGCGAGCGGGCTGGCGCCCGGGTCGCGCTCCCGGCGTTCCTCGGCGGCGGCGGTGAAAAGGTCTGGCTCCACGTCCTGAAGCCTAGGTCACGGCACTGACAGCCGGGTGGCGGGCGGGGTCGGCGGCCGCCGGAGGGCCGCCCGGAGGCAGCCCGTCCATGATCAGATGACGGTCTTCCAGTAGTACCAGAAGTGCACCAGGATCAGCATCGCGATGATGCCGTACCACAGCACCGGCACGACCCAGTGGAACTCCAGCACCAGCGCCTTCGCCTTGGCCGGCACCTTGTACAGGCCGTGCTTGATGTTGTGCACCGCCGTGTACCAGAAGGTGGCGATGGTCACGATCCAGGCCAGGCAGCACCACAGGCAGATGGCGTTGATGTTGTAGATCGTCTGGTACTGGAGCCAGCTGATGAAGCACACGCCGAACAGCCCGCCGGCCTGCAGCCCGTACCAGAACCAGGCCTTGTACCGGGCGCCCGCGAACATGCCCACGGCCAGGGTGATCAGGACCGGGAAGGCGACCAGGCCGATGATCGGGTTCTGGAAGCCGAAGACGTGCGCCTGGTCGCTCTCCATGACGCTGCCGCAGGAGATGATCGGGTTGAGGCTGCACCCCGGGGTGTACGACTTGCCCTCGACCTTGGCCTGCAGCAGCTTGAACTTGTCGTCGGTGATGACGAACGAGGCCAGCAGGCCCAGCGCGCCGCAGACCAGCAGCAGCCAGGTGAACGCCTTGCCCGCCACGATGCCTTCGGCGGCCGGGCGTGGTGCGCTCTCTCCGGAGGTACGCGTCTCGTCCAGCGCGGAAGTCGTCATGGTCGCCGATCTCTCAGAGTCCGTGGGGGCGGGCACATTCATTGTGCACGAGGGCGGTCAGGAGGGAATAAGCCCGAGCCGCCCTCGTACACGAACGAGGGGTTTACGCCAGCCGTTCCTTGACCGCGGCGGTGATCGCGTCGAGCGGCACCGCGATCTGCTCGCCGCTGTCGAGGTCCTTGAGCTGGGCCACGCCTTCGGCGAGATCCCGGTCGCCCGCGACGAGCGCGAAACGGGCGCCCGAACGATTGGCCGACTTCATGGCGTTCTTCACGCCCTTGCCGCCGTACGCGAGGTCCGCGGCGACGCCCTCCCGGCGCAGCCGCGTCACCGCGCCGAAGAGCACCCGCCGGGCCTCGTCGCCGAGCGGCACCGCGTAGACGTCGGTGACCCGCGGCAGCGGCAGTTCGACACCCTCGGCGCGCAGCGCGAGGACCGTGCGGTCCACACCGAGCGCCCAGCCGACCGACGGCAGCGCCGGGCCGCCGAGCATCTCCGACAGGCCGTCGTAACGCCCGCCGCCGCCGACCGCGGACTGCGAGCCGAGCGCGTCGTGCACGAACTCGAAGGTGGTGCGGGTGTAGTAGTCCAGGCCACGCACCAGCTTCGGGTCGTCCTCGTAGGCCACGCCCGCCTCGTCCAGCAGCTCGCGCACCTGCTCGTGGTAGGCCTTGCACGCCTCGCACAGGTGGTCGGAGATCTTCGGGGCGCCGGTGAGCTGCCGCTGCACGGACTCGCGCTTGTCGTCCAGCACCCGCAGCGGGTTGATGTCGATCCGGCGCCGGGTGTCCTCGTCCAGGTCCAGGCCGCGCAGGAAGTCCTGGAGCGCGGCGCGGTAGACGGGGCGGCACTCGCGGTCGCCGAGCGAGTTGAGCAGCAGCCGGACGTCGCGCAGCCCGAGCGTGCGGTAGGCCTCGGCAGCCAGGATGACCAGCTCGGCGTCCAGCATCGGGTCCTCGGCGCCGATCGCCTCGGCGCCGACCTGCGAGAAGTGCCGGTAACGCCCGGCCTGCGGGCGCTCGTAGCGGTAGTAGGAGCCGGAGTACCAGAGCTTGACCGGGAGGTTGCCCGCCTTGTGCAGGTTGGCCTCCAGCGCCGCGCGCAGCACCGAGGCGGTGCCCTCGGGGCGCAGCGCCAGTTCGGTGCCGCCCTTGGTGGTGAGGGTGTACATCTCCTTGGTCACGATGTCGGTGGACTCGCCGACGCCGCGGGAGAACAGCTCCACGTGCTCGAAGCCGGGGGTCTCGACGTAGCCGTAACCGGCCCGGCGGGCCTGGGCCGCGATGGCCTCGCGCACCGCGAGGTAGGCCGCCGAGTCCGGCGGCAGCAGGTCGTAGGTGCCCTTGGGGGCCTGGATGGTGCTCACGTCAGCAGTCGTCACAATCCTCGTCGGGGAGCCGCCGGGTGCGGGGCTCCCTGGCCGCGGGCCACCTCGCCCAGGTACGGGTTGGTGGCGCGCTCGCGGCCGATGGTCGTCTGGGGGCCGTGCCCCGACAGCACCACGGTGGAGTCGTCGAGCGGCAGGCACACGCGGGCCAGCGACTCGAGCAGCTCGGGCGTGGAGCCCCCGGGCAGGTCGGTGCGTCCGACGGAGCCGGCGAACAGCAGGTCGCCGGAGAACAGCACGGACGGGACGTCCGCGGCCTCCGGCAGCCGGTAGGTCACCGACCCCTTGGTATGGCCGGGCGCGTGCGCGACGGAGAACTCCAGTCCGGCCAGCGACAGCGTGCCGCCGTCGGTGAGCTCGCGCAGGTCGTCGGGCTCGCCGACGGTCAGCTCCCCCATCAGGGCCGCGCCGATGGTGCCGCCGAGCGCCTTCTCCGGGTCGCTGAGCATGTAGCGGTCCGCGGGGTGCAGGTAGGCCGGTACGCCGTGCGCGCCGCACACCGGGACGACGGAGGCGACGTGGTCGATGTGGCCGTGGCTGAGGACGACGGCGACGGGCTTGAGACGGTGTCTGGCGAGCATGTCCTCGACGCCCTGGGCCGCGAGGTGGCCCGGGTCGATGATCACGCACTCCTCGCCGGCGGCGGGGGCGACCACGTAGCAGTTGGTCCCCCAGGCCCCGGCGGGGAACCCGGCAATGAGCACGTTCGTCCTTCTGTCGTCCGCGGGCGGTGTCGGCAGTTCACGAGCCTACCGGCGAGAACATCGCGGTCGCGAACTCGTATCGGGCGTGCATCGGCGTGTTGGCGGACTGGACTCGACCCGCCGCGGGACGCGAAGATCTGCGCACACACCCTCGTACGGGTTCGCGCCCGCGCCGCGGACCCACAGCAAAAGCACAGCTCACACGGCCTGCGGCAGAATGCTTCCGCGGGTCGGACATTCGCCCCAGCAGATACACAGCAAACCGCACCAGACTCATCCAAGACAGACGCAGACGTACACCTACGTACGTACACGAGGCGGCCGGCATGGTCCGGCCCAGCGACCGGGAGCAGGCGAAGTGGTCACCAAGGATCAGCGGCGGCGGCAGCTCGCCCGGGAGAAGTTCGAGCGGCAGCAGACACGCAGGGTGAGTCACCAGCGCAAGGCGCGCCAGCGCACCGCGGGCATCGCGGCGATCGTGGTGGTCGCGCTCGCGGGCACCGGCGGGGCGTGGGCGGCGGGGGCCTTCGACGGCAGCTCGAAGAAGAAGGACGACGCGGCCAGCGCCGACGCGTCCACCACGCCGAGCGCCTCCGGCAGCGCGACCTCGGCGCCCACCGCGGCGCCCGACCCCTGCAAGAAGCCCGCCGCGGGCAACCCGGGCACGAAGACCTGGAAGTCGAAGCCGGCGATGGCGATCGACAAGGGCGCGAAGTACACCTTCACGCTCGACACCACGTGCGGCTCGATGCCGGTCACGCTGGACGCGGCGAAGGCGCCGGAGACGGTGAACTCCTTCAAGTTCCTCGCCGACAACGGCTTCTTCGACCACACCCGCTGCCACCGGCTCACCACCGCGGGCATCTACGTGCTCCAGTGCGGCGACCCGACGGCCTCCGGCAGCGGCGGTCCGGGCTACGCGCTCCCGGACGAGAACCTGACGGCGTTCGGCAAGGCCGACGCCAGCGGTGTGGTCACGTACCCGGCGGGCACCGTGGCGATGGCCAACAGCGGCCCGAACACCGGCGGGAGCCAGTTCTTCCTCGTCTACAAGGACAGCCCGCTCCAGCCCAACTACACTCCGTTCGGCACCCTGAGCGCCGACGGCCTCAAGGTGCTGGACAAGATCGCCGGCGCCGGTGAGAACAGCGGCGGGCAGGGCGACGGGGCGCCGAACGCCACCGTCGTCATCAACAAGGCGACCGTCGGCAAATCCTGATTCCCGCCGCATCGGATGCGGACAGCCGGGGCGATGGTCGCCTATGTTGGCGTTGGACCGGTCCGTGCGCACAGCCCGGCCGGAGAATCACCCGGGGAATGCGCCGGGGAGACACTGTGGACGATGCCGTCGAGCCGCCACCCGGCCGGGCATCACGTGGAGGAGGCGCTGTGAGCAGCGACCCGTGGGGCCGCGTCGATGAGACGGGGACCGTGTACGTGCGTACGGCCGACGGGGAGAAGGAGGTCGGTTCGTGGCAGGCGGGCTCCCCGGCGGAGGCCCTCGCCTACTTCGAGCGCAAGTACGAGGGGCTCGTCGTGGAGATCGGCCTCCTGGAACGCCGGGTGCAGACCACGGACCTCGCGCCCAAGGACGCGCTGGCCGCGATCGAGCACCTGCGGGCGGCCGTGGACGAGGGGCACGCGGTCGGCGATCTGGCGGCGCTCGCGGGCCGGCTGGACGCGCTCGTCGCGCTGGTCGACTCGCGGCGCGAGGAGCGCCGCGCGGCCAAGGCCAAGCAGAGCGAGGAGGCCAGGTCCGCCAAGGAGCAACTGGTCGCCGAGGCCGAGCAGTTGGCGGAGAGCGAGCAGTGGCGCACCGCGGGTGAGCGGCTGCGGGCGCTGGTCGACACGTGGAAGGGCCTGCCCCGGCTGGACCGCAAGAGCGACGACGAGCTGTGGCACCGCTTCAGCCACGCGCGGTCGGTGTTCTCCAAGCGCCGCAAGGCGCACTTCGCGTCGCTGGACGCGCAGCGCGAGCAGGCCCGGCGCACCAAGGAGAAGCTGGTCGCCGAGGCGCAGTCGCTGTCGGACTCCACCGACTGGGGGCCGACCGCGGCCCGTTACCGCGAGCTGATGACCGAGTGGAAGGCCGCGGGCCGCGCGCAGCGCGAGGCCGAGGACGACCTGTGGAATCGTTTCCGCGGGGCGCAGGACGTCTTCTTCGCCGCCCGCTCCGAGGTCTTCGCCGAGCGGGACGGCGAGCAGCGCGACAACCTGGCGGCCAAGGAGCAGCTGGTCGTCGAGGCCGAGAAGCTGCTGCCGGTGACGGACCTGAAGGCGGCCCGCGCCGCCTTCCGCTCGATCAACGAGCGCTGGGAGGGCATCGGCCATGTGCCGCGCGACGCCCGGCCGCGTATCGAGTCGCGGATGCACGCCGTCGAGCGGGCGCTCGCGGACTCCGAGGAAGCCGAGTGGCGGCGCACCAACCCCGAGGTGCGGGCCCGCGCCCAGGGCCTGACCGGCCAGCTCCAGGCGGCGGTGGACAAGCTGCGCGGCCAGATCGACACCGCGCGCGCGGCGGGCAACACCGCCAAGGCGGACAAGCTCGCAGCCGAGCTGGAGGGCCGCCAGGCGCTGCTGGACCAGGCGCTCAAGGGCCTCCAGGAGTTCGGCGGCTGACCTCCCGGCCCCGCGTACGACAGCGAGCGGCCCCCGGTGCTCCGTGCACCGGGGGCCGCTCGCTGTCGCGTCCCGGGGCCCGCGGCGGCGCTCAGGGCCCCGCTGCGGGCCTGTGTCAGCGCTGGCGTCCCGAGGTGACCCGGTAGACGTCGTAGACGCCCTCGACGCCGCGTACGGCCTTCAGGACGTGCCCCAGGTGCTTGGGGTCGCCCATCTCGAACGTGAAGCGCGAGGTGGCCACCCGGTCCCGGGAGGTCTGCACGGCCGCCGACAGGATGTTGACGTGCTGGTCGGACAGCACCCGGGTGACGTCCGACAGCAGCCGGGAGCGGTCCAGCGCCTCCACCTGGATCGCGACCAGGAAGACCGACGACTGGGTGGGCGCCCACTCGACGTCGATGATCCGCTCCGGCTGCTGCGACAGCGAGTCGACGTTGACGCAGTCGGCACGGTGCACCGACACCCCGTTGCCGCGCGTGACGAACCCGATGATCGGGTCGCCGGGTACGGGCGTGCAGCAGCGGGAGAGCTTGACCCACACGTCGCTGGTGCCCTTGACGACCACGCCGGGGTCGGCGATGCCGCGGCGCTTGCCGCGCCCGGTCTGCGGCGGAGCGGTGATCTCCTCGACGTCCTCGGTCGCGCCCTCCTCGCCGCCCAGCGCGTCGACGAGCTTCTGCACCACCGACTGCGCGGTGATGTGGCCCTCGCCGATCGCCGCGTACAGCGCGGAGATGTCGGGATAGCGCATCTCGTGCGCCAGCGTGACCAGGGAGTCTCCGGTGAGCACCCGCTGGATCGGCAGATTCTGCTTGCGCATGGCGCGCGCGATGGCGTCCTTGCCGTGCTCGACGGCCTCCTCGCGGCGCTCCTTGGAGAACCACGCGCGGATCTTGTTGCGCGCCCGCGGCGACTTGACGAAGCCCAGCCAGTCGCGCGACGGGCCGGCGCCGGCGGCCTTGGACGTGAAGACCTCGACCAGGTCGCCGTTGTCGAGCGTCGACTCCAGCGGCACCAGCCGCCCGTTGACCCGGGCGCCTATGGTGCGGTGACCGACCTCGGTGTGCACCGCGTACGCGAAGTCCACCGGGGTGGCGCCCGCGGGCAGCGCTATCACGTCGCCCTTCGGCGTGAAGACGAAGACCTCGCTCTGCGACAGGTCGAAGCGCAGCGACTCCAGGAACTCGCCCGGGTCCTCGGTCTCCTTCTGCCAGTCCAGCAGCTGGCGCAGCCACGCCATGTCGTTGACCGCGTCGTCCTTCTTGTCCGAGCGCGGGCTGTCGGTGCGGACCTTGGACGCGCCGGCCACCGCGTCCTGCTTGTACTTCCAGTGCGCGGCGATGCCGTACTCGGCGCGGCGGTGCATGTCGAAGGTGCGGATCTGCAGCTCGACGGGCTTGCCGCTGGGTCCGATCACCGTGGTGTGGAGCGACTGGTACATGTTGAACTTCGGCATCGCGATGTAGTCCTTGAACCGGCCGGGGACCGGATTCCACCGCGCGTGGATCGTGCCGAGCGCCGCGTAGCAGTCACGGACGGTGTCGACCAGGACCCGGATGCCGACCAGGTCGTAGATCTCCGCGAAGTCCCGGCCGCGGACGATCATCTTCTGGTACACGCTGTAGTAGTGCTTGGGCCGTCCGGTGACGGTGGCCTTGATCCGGGCCGCGCGCAGGTCCTGCTGCACCTGGTCGGTGACGATCGCCAGGTACTCGTCGCGCTTGGGCGCGCGCTCGGCGACCAGCCGCACGATCTCGTCGTACATCTTGGGGTAGAGGATGGCGAAGGCCAGGTCCTCCAGCTCCCACTTGATGGTGTTCATGCCCAGCCGGTGCGCCAGCGGGGCGTAGATCTCCAGCGTCTCGCGGGCCTTCTTCTCCTGCTTGTCCCGCTTGAGGTAGCGCATCGTGCGCATGTTGTGCAGCCGGTCGGCGAGCTTGATCACCAGGACCCGGGGGTCCTTGGCCATCGCGACGACCATCTTGCGCACCGTCTCGGCCTGCGCGGCCTCGCCGAACTTGACCTTGTCCAGCTTGGTGACGCCGTCCACCAGCAGCGCGACCTGGTCGCCGAAGTCACGGCGCAGCTGGTCCAGGCCGTACTCGGTGTCCTCGACGGTGTCGTGCAGCAGCCCGGCCATCAGGGTGGCCGGGTCCATGCCCAGCTCGGCCAGGATGGTCGTCACGGCGAGCGGGTGGGTGATGTACGGGTCGCCGCTCTTGCGCTTCTGGCCGCGGTGCCAGCGCTCCGCGACCTGGTAGGCGGCCTCGATCTGCCGCAGCTGGGCGGTGTCGCCCTTCGGGTCGTTGCCCCGCACGACCCGCAGCAGCGGTTCGAGCACGGGGTTGTACGGGCTGGAGCGCTGCACACCGAGCCGGGCCAGCCGTGCGCGCACCCGGCTGGAGGACGCCCCGGGGCGGGTCGGCGCCACGCTGCCCGGGGTGCGGACCGGCCGGACGGCGGGCGGCGAGGGCTTCGGCGCGGACTCGGCCGGGGTGTGCGCGGGCGCGTCCGTGCCGCGCGGGGCCGGTTCCGTACCGCCCGCGCCGCCGAGGGGCTGGGCCTTGTCTGGCAAGTGCACTCCTCACGCGCGGTAGAAATCCCATGGTATCGACCTGGGCCGACACCCGGGCGTGCGCGGTGCTCGGGCGCCCCCCGCCGCGCCACCGGGCGGTACGCGACACGGTTCGTGGGGCGCCAGGGGCGCCCGGCGCCGGGGACCTGCGGTTCCCGGACGGTGTCAGACGGTGATGAGCGCGTCCAGCGGCGCCCCGCCGAGCGCGGGGAGCAGGCGCTCGCGCCCACCGAGGAAGCTCAGCTCCAGCAGGACCGCGAGGCCCGCCACGGTGGCACCGGCCCGGCGGATCAGCTCCACGCTGGCCTCGGCGGTGCCGCCGGTGGCCAGCACGTCGTCGATCACCAGGACCCGGTCGTCCGCGGCGAAGGCGTCGGTGTGCACCTCGATCTCCGCGGTGCCGTACTCCAGCTGGTAGGCCTGTCCGTGCACCGTGCCGGGCAGCTTGCCCGCCTTGCGCACCGGTACGAAGCCCACCCCGGCGCGCACCGCGGCGGGCGCGGCCAGGATGAAGCCGCGTGCCTCCAGGCCGACGACCTTGGTGGCGCCGTGCCGGGCGCACAGCTCGGCGAGCGCCTCGACGAGCGCGCCGAAGGCCCCGGGATCGGCCAGCAGGGGGGTGATGTCCTTGAACATCACACCGGGCTCCGGGTAGTCCGGGACGTCCCTGATGTGGGCGAGCAGCAGCTCGCGCAGCTCGGCGGACGGGGTCTCCGTGGTGGTCATCAGGGTGTTCCTCGGCTCTGGTCGGTCGTCGGGACAAAGGTGGGGGCGGGGGCGGGCGCGCGGGCGGCGCGCGCTCCATTGTCCCCCGCCGGACGTGCGGAAGCCGCCCGGCCGTGGCGACCGGGCGGCTTCCGCGGGATCCTGCGGTGCGGTGCGCGGCGTCAGCGCCGCCGGCCGGACGGGCGGCCCCGTCCCCCGCGCCCGCCGCTGCGCGGCTGGGTGCGCGGGCGGGTACCGCTCTGGGCGCGCGGGGAGACCACGCCGGCGCCCGCCGAGGCGGTCTCCTCGTCGTCGCCGTCCTCGGCGTCCTCGGGGGCCTCGTCGGAGGGCTCCTCCAACTCCTCCCCGCGGGCCGCGGCCTCCTTGGCCTTGGCCGCGTCCGCCTTGCGCTTGGCCAGCACCCGCTTGCGCAGCGACTTCATCTGCGGCTCCTGCTCCTTCAGCTCCGCCACGATCGGGGTGGCGATGAAGATCGAGGAGTAGGCACCGGCGGTGAGGCCGACGAAGAGCGCGAGCGCGATGTCGTTGAGCACGCCGGCGCCGAGCAGGCCGCCGCCGATGAAGAGCAGCGCGGCGACCGGCAGCAGCGCGACGACCGTGGTGTTGATGGACCGCACCAGGGTGCCGTTCAGGCTGCGGTTGGCCAGCTCGCTGTAGGTCTTCTGGTTCTGCTTGGTGATGTCCTTGGTGGCTTCCTTCAGACCGTCGAAGACGACGACGGTGTCGTAGAGGGAGTAACCGAGGATCGTGAGCAGACCGATGACCGTGCCCGGTGTGACCTCGAAGCCGACGATCGCGTACACGCCGGTGGTGATCGTGAGGTCGTGCAGCAGGGCGACGAGTGCCGCGATGGCCATGCGCCACTCGAAGGCGATCGCCAGGTAGATGACCACCAGCACCAGGAAGATGACCAGACCCTGGAGGGCCTTCTTGGAGATCTCCTTGCCCCAGCTGGGGCCGACGATCTCCGCGTCGATCTTCGTGGGGGCGAGCTTCAGGTCACCGGCGATCTTCTGCTGGACCTCCTTGGAGGTCTGCGTGGAGATGTCGCTGACCTGGATGCGCAGGCCGCCGTTGCCCAGCTTCTGGATCGTCGCCGGGTGCCCGGCGGTGTCGCCGGAGATCATGTCGTGCACCTGCGACGTCGAGTACGGGACCTTCGGCGTGGTGAAGACCGCGCCGCCCTTGAACTCGATACCGAGCTTGAGCCCGTTCACCACCAGACCGACGATCGCGACGACCGTGATCAGGATCGAGACGCCGTACCAGAGCTTCCGCTTGCCGACGAAGTCGTAGCTGACCTCGCCGCGGTGCAGCCGGTGACCGAGAGTGCCGAGCTTGGACATCAGGCTTCCTTCGTCTCGGTGCTGTGGGTACGGCGGACACGGCGCAGCGGCGCCTTGACTCCGAGGCTCTTCGGGTTGAGCCCGGACCACTTGTGGCCCTCGGCGAAGAACTTCCGCCGGGCCAGGATCGTCATCAGCGGCTTGGTGAAGAGGAAGACCACCGCGACGTCCAGCAGCGTCGTCAGACCCAGCGTGAAGGCGAAGCCGCGGACCTTGCCGACGGTCACGACGTAGAGCACCGCCGCGGCCAGGAAGGACACGAAGTCGGACACCAGGATGGTGCGCCGGGCGCGCGGCCAGCCGCGGGCCACCGCGGGCTGCAGCGACCGGCCCTCACGCAACTCGTCCCTTATGCGTTCGAAGAACACGATGAAGGAGTCGGCGGTGATACCGATGGCCACGATCGCACCGGCGACGGCCGGCAGGTTCAGCGCGAAGCCGATGGCCCGGCCGAGCAGACACATGATCGTGTACGTCAGGCCCGCGGAGACCATGAGGCTCGCGATGGCGACCAGGCTCAGCCCGCGGTAGTAGGCGAACATGTAGAGCACGACCAGCGCGAGGCCGACCGCGCCGGCCACCAGGCCGCCGTGCAGCTGCTCGCCGCCGAGCGCGGCGGACACCGTGGTCTTGTCGGAGATGTCGAACGCCAGCGGCAGCGAACCGTACTTGAGCACGTTCGCCAGGTCCTGGGCCTCCGACTGCTTGAAGGCGCCGGAGATCTGCGCGCTGCCGCCGGGCAGCGCCTCGTGGACCGAGGGAGCCGACTGGACGTCGCCGTCCAGGACGATCGCGAAGCGGTTGTTCGGGTCCTGCTGGCTGGCCAGGTTGCTGGTCACCGAGGTGAACTGGCTGGCGCCCTTGGAGTCGAACGTCAGGTTGACGACCCAGCCGTTGCCCTGCTGGGTGTCGAAGGCCGCGTTGGCACCGGAGATGCGCTTGCCGTCGATCACGGACGGGCCGAGCACGTACTTCTGCCAGACCCCGCCCTCGTCACCGCAGGTGACGACCTTCTTGGCCGGGTCGCCGGCGGCCTCCTGGGCGGCGGCGCGCTGCTTGGGGTTGGTGCAGTCGAGCGCGGCGAACTTCGCCTGGAGGTCGGCGGGGACGCTGGTGTCGGTGGCGCTGTCGGGCGCCGCGCCGCTGCCGTCCGTCGCGGACGGGGAGGGCAGCGGGGTGGGCGCCTTGTCGACCGAGGAGGTCAGGGCGCCGCTGAGCGCGCGGCCCTGTGCGGAGGAGCTGGCCGTGGGGCTGCTCGTCGCACTGCCGGTGGCCTTGGGGGTCGCCGTGCTGCTCGCCCCGGGGGACGGCGTGCCGGAGGAGGACGGGGTGGCGCTGCCCGAGGCGCTCGGGGTCGGCGTGCCCGTCGGCGTGGGCGTGCCGGCGGTGGCCGCGAGCACCTGGCGGAAGTACATCTTCGCCGTGGTGTTGACCTGCTTCTCCGCCTGGTCGGCGTTGGTGCCCTTGGGGATGTTGACGATGATGTTCTTCGATCCCTCGGTCTGCACCTCCGCCTCGGAGACACCCAGGCCGTTGACCCGGTTGCTGATGATGTTGACCGCGGTGTTCATGTTGGCCTTGTTCACCGCGTCGCCCTGGCCGGGGCGGGCGGTCAGGGTCATGCTCACGCCGCCGGCGAGGTCGATGCCCAGCCGGGGTGTGCGGTCACCGGTGAGGAAGATCCCCCCGGTCAGCGCCACCAGGGCGATGAGGATCACGGCCAGAGCGCGCCCGGGGTAACCCTGGCTCCCCGAGGGCCTGCGGCCCTTCTTGGCTGCTGCCACCTTCTTGTGTCTCCCTGTCCTACCGCACCCGGGCCTGCACGCCCGCGGGACGGTGACGAGTGTTGCGCGAAAATGACCCTTACTTGGCGGGGCCCGAGCCGCCCGCCCCCGGCTCGTCCTCGGTCTTCTTCAGTTCCACGCGGTCCCCGTCGGCGGCCGTGACGACGGCGTCGCCGTGCGTGCCGTCCTGCGCGGTGTCCTCCGCGCGGTCGGCGTCGGTGGCCTCGGTGTCGGCGGCCTCGGCCGCCTCGGCACCTTCGTCGTCCACGTCGTCGATCTCGTCCGGCTCGATGCCGTGCACGATGCGGTTGAACTCCTGCTCGCTGAGCACGGCGGAGATGGCGCCCTTGGTGAAGTGCGCGTGCACGCCGTCGGTCAGCTCCAGCAGGACCGTCTCCTGGTTGACCTCCTTCACCACGGCGTACATGCCGCCGATGGTACGGATCCCGGCGCCGGGCTCCATCTTCTCCCGCATTTCGAGAACCTGGCGCTGCTTGTTCTTCGCGGACCTCGTCATGAGCAGCATGCCGCCGATCGCGACGATGAAGATGAGGATCAGGGGATTCACGGTCTGACGTTCCTTCGCACGGCCAACGCTGCTGGCCTGGGTTTCGGGATCTGAGGTGCCGCTCCGGAGGAAGGGCGTCGGCGGAGTCTAAGCGCTGGCTCGCCGCTGGAACAACGCCAAGCATGGTACTGAGGTTCCTGGACGGACGAGCCGGGCCGTATCACGGCCCGAACAGCCCGGTCTGTCCCGGTCCTCCTCCCGCGCCCTGCCCCCCGGTGGCTTGCGGGGGTACGAGGCCCAGGTGCGCCCATGCGGCAGCGGTCGCCACCCTGCCCCGCGGGGTGCGGGCCAGCAGCCCCTCCCTGACGAGGAAGGGCTCGGCGACCTCCTCCACAGTCTCACGCTCCTCCCCCACGGCGACAGCAAGTGTGGACAAACCCACAGGACCGCCGCCAAAAAGGGACAGCAGGGCATGAAGCACCGCACGGTCCAGCCGGTCCAGGCCGCGCGCGTCCACCTCGTAGACCTCCAGGGCCGCGGCGGCCGTCGCCCGGTCGACCACGCCGTCCGCCCTGACCTGCGCGTAGTCCCGCACCCGGCGCAGCAGCCGGTTGGCGATACGCGGGGTGCCGCGGGAGCGCCCGGCGATCTCGGCGGCGCCGCCGGTGTCGATCGTGACGTCCAGCAGACCGGCCGAGCGGTGGATCACCCGTTCCAGTTCGGCGGGGGCGTAGAACTCCATGTGCCCGGTGAAGCCGAAGCGGTCGCGCAGCGGCGGCGGCAGCAGCCCGGCCCGGGTGGTCGCGCCGACCAGGGTGAAGGGCGGCAGCTCCAGCGGGATGGCGGTGGCGCCCGGCCCCTTGCCGACGATCACGTCGACCCGGAAGTCCTCCATCGCCATGTACAGCATCTCCTCGGCGGGCCGGGACATGCGGTGGATCTCGTCGAGGAAGAGCACCTCGCCCTCGGTGAGCGAGGACAGGATCGACGCCAGGTCGCCCGCGTGCTGGATGGCCGGGCCCGAGGTGATCCGGATCGGGACGCCCATCTCGGCCGCGATGATCATGGACAGGGTCGTCTTGCCGAGGCCGGGGGCGCCGGAGAGCAGGACGTGGTCGGCGGTGCCGCCGCGCTGGCGGGCGGCCTGAAGGACCAGGCCGAGCTGCTCGCGGACCCGCTCCTGGCCGACGAACTCGCCCAGGTCCCGCGGCCGCAGCGCGGCCTCCACGGCCTGGTCGTCGCCGTCGGCCACGGCGCCCACCAGCCGGTCGGGGAACGCGTCGGCGGCGCGGTCGGGGCCGGCGGCTTCTTCGGCGGCGTCCCAGTTCATGAGTGTGGTCTCTCGGGTCTCTCGGTTCGGACGGGCGGTTCGGTCGGCGCGGTCGGCGCGGTCGGGTTCGGGCGGAGGGGCGCGCGGCGGGGGCGCGCGGGTGGTCAGCGGGTGCGGTTGAGGGACTGCAGCGCGCTGCGCAGCAGCGCCCCCACATTGGGCTCGGCCGACGCCTCGGCCTGCGGGGTGACCGCGGCGACCGCCTCGTCCGCCTCGCGGGCCGCGTAGCCGAGGCCCAGCAGCGCGGCGTGCAGCTGCTCGTTCCACGCGGCGGGCCCCGCGGCCACCGCGGCCGGCACCGCGGCGGTGCCGACGGGAGCGCCGAGCCGGTCCTTCAGTTCGAGCAGCAGCCGCTGCGCCCCCTTCTTCCCGATACCGGGCACCGCGGTGAGCGCCTTCTCGTCGCCCGCGGCGACCGCGGCCCGCAGCGCGTCGGGCGCGTGCACGGCCAGCATCGTCTGGGCCAGCCGCGGGCCGACCCCGCTGACCGTCTGGAGCAGCTCGAAGACCTGCCGCTCGTCGTCGTCCGCGAAGCCGTAGAGGGTGAGCGAGTCCTCCCGGACGACCAACGAGGTCGCCAGCCGGGCGGGGGCGCCGATACGCAGGGCGGCGAGGGTGCCCGGCGCGCACTGCACGGCCAGGCCGACCCCGCCGACCTCGATCACGGCGGCGTCGGGCGCGAGCGCGGCGACCTGGCCGCTGACGAAGGCGATCACGGGGCGGACTCCTGGGTGCGTACGGCGTCGGTGCCGGGTGCGGCGGAACGAGGGGCGGCGGAACGGGGTGCGGCGGCGGTCCGCCGGGGGCGGGCCGCGGCGGCGCGGGCGGCGACCGCGGACGGGGGGCGTACGCCGGCGGCCGCGGCCTGTCCGGCGGCGGCGCGCAGCAGCCGGTCGGTGGCCGGGCCGCGCCAGATGTGGCAGATGGCGAGCGCCAGCGCATCCGCCGCGTCGGCCGGTTTGGGCGGTGCGTCCAGCCGCAGCAGCCGGGTCACCATCGCTCCGACCTGCGCCTTGTCGGCCCGGCCGCTGCCGGTGACGGCGGCCTTGACCTCGCTGGGGGTGTGCAGGTGGACGGGCAGGCCGCGGCGGGCGGCGCACAGGATGGCGACCGCGCTGGCCTGCGCCGTGCCCATCACCGTCCGCACATTGTGCTGGCTGAAGACGCGCTCGACGGCGACGGCGTCGGGCCCGTACTCGTCGAGCCAGGCGTCTATCCCCTGCTCGACCAGCACCAGCCGTTCGCCGACCGGCGCGTCCGCCGGGGTCCGCACGACACCGACGCCGGCCATCGCCAGCCGGCGGCCCGCGGTGCCGTCGACCACGCCGATGCCGCACCGGGTGAGCCCCGGGTCCACGCCGAGCACCCGCACCGCCGCCCCCTTCCCTCGCACACTCGTCCGCTCGTTCCCGCAGGCTATCGGTTCGCACCGACAACAAAGGGCGGGCCGGGCAGGTGTGTTCCCGCCCGGCCCGCCCGCTGCTCGCGTCAGGCGTCGACCTTCTCCATGACCTCGTCCGAGACGTCAAAATTCGCGAAGACGTTCTGCACGTCGTCGCTGTCCTCCAGCGCGTCGATCAGCTTGAAGATCTTGCGCGCGCCGTCCTCGTCCAGCTCCACCTGCATGGTGGGCAGGAAGTTGGCGTCCGCCGAGTCGTAGTCGATGTTCGCCTCCTGGAGGGCCTTACGGACCGGCACCAGGTCGGTGGCCTCGCTGATCACCTCGAAGGACTCGCCGAGGTCGTTGACCTCCTCGGCGCCCGCGTCCAGGACGGCGCCGAGCACGTCGTCCTCGGACAGCCCGCTCTTGGGGACGATCACCACGCCCTTGCGGTTGAACAGATACGACACCGAGCCCGGGTCGGCCATGGAGCCGCCGTTGCGGGTCATGGCCACGCGGACGTCGGAGGCGGCGCGGTTGCGGTTGTCGGTCAGGCACTCGATGAGGACGGCGACGCCGTTCGGTCCGTAGCCCTCGTACATGATCGTCTGGTAGTCGGCGCCGCCGGCCTCCAGGCCCGCGCCGCGCTTGACCGCGCTGTCGATGTTCTTGTTCGGGACGGAGCTCTTCTTCGCCTTCTGGATGGCGTCGAAGAGCGTCGGGTTGCCATCCGGGTCCGCGCCACCGGTCCGGGCCGCGACCTCGATGTTCTTGATCAGCTTCGCGAAGAGCTTGCCGCGCTTGGCATCGATCACGGCCTTCTTGTGCTTCGTCGTAGCCCATTTAGAGTGGCCGGACATCCGACAGTCTCCTTCGCGTCACACAGTGCTGTTCTTCGGCTCGGTCGATCCTACCGGGATCGGATCACCCCGCGGCGCGCACGGCGGACACGAAGAGTTCATGCACCCGGTGGTCGCCGGTCAGCTCCGGATGGAAGGACGTGGCCAGCACGTTCCCCTGCCGGACGGCCACGATGTGGCCCCGGTGCTCGGCGAGCACCTCGGTGCTCGCACCGACCGACTCGACCCAGGGCGCCCGGATGAAGACGCCCTCCACCGGGCCGCCGGGGACCTCCGCCATCTCGACGGAGGCCTCGAAGGACTCGTTCTGCCGCCCGAAGGCGTTGCGGCGCACGATCATGTCGATGCCGCCGAAGGTCTCCTGGCCCGACCTGGGGTCGAGGATCTTGTCGGCGAGCATGATGAGCCCCGCGCACGTGCCGTAGACCGGCAGGCCGTCGCGTATCGCCGCGCGCAGCGGCTCCATCAGGCCGAAGAGCGCCGCCAGCTTGGAGATGGTGGTGGACTCGCCGCCGGGTATCACCAGGCCGTCGAGCCCGGCCAGCTCCTCGGGGCGGCGGACCGGGCTGGCCGCGGCGTCCGCCGCGGCCAGCGCCGCAAGGTGTTCGCGTACGTCGCCCTGGAGGGCGAGCACGCCGATGGTGGGCCGGGTCATCGGTACTTACCAGCCGCGCTTGGCGTACTGCTCGGACTCCGGCAGCGTGTCGATGTTGATGCCGACCATGGCCTCGCCCAGGTCGCGGGAGGAGTCCGCGATGACCTTCGGGTCGTCGAAGAAGGTGGTCGCGCGGACGATCGCGGCGGCGCGCTTGGCCGGGTCGCCGGACTTGAAGATGCCCGAGCCGACGAAGACGCCCTCGGCGCCGAGCTGGCGCATCAGGGCCGCGTCCGCGGGGGTGGCCACACCGCCGGCGGAGAACAGCACGACGGGCAGCTTGCCCAGCTCGGCGACCTCCTTGACCAGCTCGTAGGGCGCGCGCAGCTCCTTGGCGGCGGCGTACAGCTCGTGGTTGTCGAGCGCCTTGAGGCGGCCGATCTCACCGCGGATCTGGCGCAGGTGGCGGACCGCCTCGACGACGTTGCCGGTGCCGGCCTCGCCCTTGGAGCGGATCATGGCCGCGCCCTCGGCGATACGCCGCAGGGCCTCGCCGAGGTTGGTGGCGCCGCACACGAAGGGGGTGGTGAAGGCCCACTTGTCGGAGTGGTTGACCTCGTCGGCCGGGGTCAGCACCTCGGACTCGTCGATGTAGTCCACGCCGAGCGACTGGAGCACCTGCGCCTCGACGAAGTGGCCGATACGGGACTTGGCCATCACCGGGATGGAGACGGCGTTGATGATGCCCTCGATCATGTCGGGGTCGGACATCCGGGCCACACCGCCCTGCGCGCGGATGTCGGCCGGAACGCGCTCCAGCGCCATGACGGCGACGGCGCCGGCGTCCTCGGCGATCTTGGCCTGCTCCGGGGTGACGACGTCCATGATCACGCCGCCCTTGAGCTGCTCGGCCATGCCGCGCTTCACACGCGCGGTGCCGGTCTCGGGGGTGCTGGCGGTGGACGGTGTGGTGGACACGGTGACCTCACTCACTGATGACGGTGGCTGGCTGGCAAACCCCACCCATGGTCCGGCGGGGCGTGGCCGCGGGAAAGGGCCAATTCGCCTCGGGTGGCTCCCGCCGCAGGTCACCGGTGGTGCCACCGGTTGCGCGGGCACCTTCTACGGTACGCCCGCGCCCTCCGCGGTCAGCGGCGCGGGGGGTTCGTCGTCCATCTCGAAGGCCAGCGGGAAGGGCGCGTGCCCGGCCAGCCGCAGCCAGCGCACCACACGGTGCTCGCGGACCGCGCGGGCCGCGCGCACCGCGTCGTTGTGGAAGCGGCGGGCCATCGGCACCCGGCGCACCGCCTGCGTCAGCTCGCCGACCGCCGCGGTGCCGCCGGGCGCGGCGCGTACCTCGCCGACCGCCTCGGTGTCCGGGAAGACCGCGCGCAGCGCCTGGCTCAGTTCGCTCTCGGCCACTTCGCGCTGCTCGGGCTCGGCCTGCCGGGCGGCGTGCGCGGACTCGTACAGCACGATCGAGGCGGCCGGGTCGAGGACGCCCGCGGTCGCCAGCTCCTGGGCGACCGAGGCGCGCCGCAGCAGCTGCGCGTCCAGCGCGGCGCGCGCGGCGTCGATACGGGCGTGCAGCCGGTCCAGGCGCCCCGCGGTCCAGCTCAGGTAGAGGCCGACGGCGACGAGCGCGACCGCGATCCAGATGATGGTGGTGGTCACGGGCGGCAAGGCTACCGGCGCGTCGGCCCGAAGATGCCGCGCAGCCGGGTGCGTTCGTCGGTGGCGACGCGCGCGGCGCCGTCGGCGACGGTCTCGTAGACGGCGAGGATCTCCGCGCCGACCTCGGACCAGTCGAAGCGCCGCACGTGCGCCCGGCCGCGTTCGCTCAGCGCGGCGCGCCGCTCCGGGTCGCCCAGCAGCCGCAGCGCGGCCTCGGCGAGCGCGTCGGCGTCCTCGTTGCCGAACAGCTCGCCCGCGGTGCCCTGCGCGAGGACCTGGGCGAAGGCGTCCAGGTCGCTGGCGAGCACGGGGGCACCGGCCGACATCGCCTCGACGAGGATGATGCCGAAGGACTCGCCGCCGGTGTTGGGCGCCACGTACAGGTCGACGCTGCGCAGCAGCCGGGCCTTGTCCTCGTCGCTGATCATGCCGAGGAACTCGACCTGCCCGCGCAGGTGTTCCGGCAGCGTGGCGACGGCCTCCTCGGCGTCGCCGCGCCCGGCGACCAGCAGCCGGGTCCGCGGCCGGGCCGCGAGGATCGCGGGCAGCGCGCGCATCAGCACCGGCAGGCCCTTGCGGGGCTCGTCGATGCGGCCCATGAAGCCGATGGTGTCGCCCTGCCACTCCGGGCGGGGCTCGGCGCGCGCGAAGAAGCCGACGTCGACGCCGTTGGGGATGACGACGGCGTCGCCGCCCAGGTGCTCGACGAGGGTGCGGCGGGCGTACTCGCTCACCGCGATGCGCGCCCGGATCTTCTCCAGCGCGGGCTGGAGGATCGGGTAGGCGGCGATCATGGCCCGGGAGCGCGGGTTGGAGGTGTGGAAGGTCGCCACGATCGGGCCCTGCGCGGCCCAGCACGCGAGCAGTCCCAGCGACGGGGAGCTGGGCTCGTGGATGTGGACGACGTCGAAGCCGCCGTCGTGCAGCCAGCGCCGGACCCGGGCGGCGGACAGGAAGCCGAAGTTCAGCCGGGCGACCGACCCGTTGTACGGCACCGGGACCGCGCGCCCGGCGGACACCACGTACGGCGGCAGCGGCGTCTCGTCGTCGGCGGGCGCGAGGACGGAGACGTGGTGGCCGAGCCCGGTGAGGTGCTCGGCGAGGTCGCGGATGTGGAACTGGACGCCGCCGGGGACGTCCCAGGAGTACGGGCAGACGATCCCGATCCTCACGCGGTCCCCGTTTCCTCGCCCGTCACCGCCGCGCGGGTGCGCGGCTCCAGGTCGTCGAGCCACAGCCGCTGGAGCATGTGCCAGTCCTGCGGGTGCGCGGCGATGCCCGCCGCGAAGGTGTCGGCGAGCGACTGCGTCATCGCCGCGGTGCGCTGCGCCCGGGTGCCCTCGTCCGGCACCGCGACCGGCGGGTGCACGGTGCCCTGGAGCACCGGCGACTCGTCGTACCAGAGGGTGACCGGCAGCAGCAGGGCGCCGGTGTGCTGGGCGAGCAGCGCGGGGCCTGCCGGCATACGGGTCTTCGCGCCGAAGAAGTCGACCTCGACGCCGGAGGCGGACAGGTCGCGGTCGGCGACCAGGCACACCAGGCCGCCGTCGCGCAGCCGCCGGGCGAGCGTGCCGAAGGCGCTGCCGCCGGTGTGCGGCAGCACCTCCATGCCCAGGCCCTCGCGGTAGGCGACGAAGCGGTCGTAGAGCGTCTCGGGCTTGAGGCGTTCGGCGACGGTGGTGAAGGGCGTCTCCAGCTTGGTGGTGACCCAGGCGCCCGCGAGGTCCCAGTTGGCCATGTGCGGCAGCGCGAGGATGACGCCCTTGCCCGCGGCCATGCCGCCGGTCAGGTAGTGCACGTCGGAGGGGGTGAAGCCGCCGCGGATGCGGTCCTTGCTCCACGCCGGGAGCCGGAAGGACTCCATCCAGTAGCGCAGGTAGGAGCGCATCCCGGCGCGGGACAGCTCGCGCAGCGCGTCCTCACCGGCGTCCGGCACGATCCGGGCGAGGTTGGCCTCCAGCCGCCGCACGCCCTTGCCGCGCCGGCGCCACGCGGCGTCGGCGACGGTACGGCCCAGGGCACGCGCCGCGGGTTCCGGCAGCGTCTTCACCGCGCCCCAGCCGGCCCCGTACAGGCCGTCGACGAGGTTCCCCCGCAGTCGGGCGGCGCGGGAGGTGCCGTCAGCGCTCACACGCTGCTCCCCTGGCCGGCGGCCGCCGCGGCGGCGTCCGCCTCCGCGGCCTCGCGGCGGACCGTGACGACCCGCTGGATCAGCGTGACGAGGCTGCCGACGGCGACGACCCACAGCGCGACCGGCAGCAGGTACTGGATGCCGGGCACCCCGAAGGTGCGGTGGAAGCCGGACAGGCCGCACAGCACGAGGGTGATGACGAGCCGCTCGGAGCGCTCGACCAGGCCGTTGACGTTGACCGGCAGGCCGATCGCCTCGCCGCGCGCCTTGGTGTACGACACGACCTGGCCGCTGGCCAGGCAGAAGATCGTGACGGCGCACAGCACCAGGTCGTCGCCCTTGCCCGCGTACCACAGGGCCAGGCCGCCGAAGACCGCGCCGTCCGCGACCCGGTCCAGGGTGGAGTCGAGGAAGGCGCCCCAGCGGCTGGAGCGGCCCATCTGGCGTGCCATGTTCCCGTCGACCAGATCGGAGAAGACGAAGAGCGTGATCACGACCGTGCCCCAGAAGAACTGCCCCATGGGGTAGAACACCAGCGCGCCGGCGACGACACCCGCGGTGCCGACGAGCGTCACCGTGTCCGGGGTCACCCCCTTGCGCAGCAGAAACGCGGCGAACGGCGTGAGAACACGCGTGAAGAAAGCACGCGCGTACTTGTTCAGCATGGCCTTCCCGACAGGTCGGAGAATGTGAGCGCGGCGTCCCGTACGTCGCACGGCCGCCTGCGGTGGCGGTCCGTGGTCCGCCGCCGGATGGCCCATCGTAGCCAGCCGCCGGGGAGCGGACGCGCCAGGCACCGCCGTAACCGCCGCTCACCCCGGCCGCGGCCGCCCGCAGGCTTCCCGGGTGACCGGCGCCGGTACGACGTATGGACGCCGCCTGACCGCCGTGGGAAGGTCGAAAGACCGCGGGCGTCGCCGCCAGGCCGCCTCGGAACGTACGCGCGGTCGTGACGCGGTGTCCCGGAGCGCGCCCCCGTGGCGAGGGCGCGGACCCCACGCGGGCAAGGCCGGGAGGCGAGTGCACATGGGTGCAGCCGACAGGAACGGACAGCCAGGGGCCGCCGGAAGGGCACCGGCGGCCGACCGCCCCGAGCAGGTGCGCAACGTGGTGCTGGTCGGCCACAGCGGAGCGGGCAAGACGACACTGGTGGAGGCGCTGGCGCTGACCACCGGCGCGGTGAACCGGGCGGGCCGGGTGGAGGACGGCGGCTCGGTCTCCGACCACGACGAGATCGAGCAGCGGCAGGGGCGCTCGGTGCAGCTGTCGCTGGTGCCGGTCGCATGGGACGGCGTCAAGGTCAACGTGCTCGACACCCCCGGGTACGCCGACTTCGTCGGGGAGCTGCGGGCCGGTCTGCGGGCGGCGG
Organism: Streptomyces sp. NPDC004031; assembly: GCF_053604375.1. Classification (NCBI taxonomy): domain Bacteria; kingdom Bacillati; phylum Actinomycetota; class Actinomycetes; order Kitasatosporales; family Streptomycetaceae; genus Streptomyces; species Streptomyces sp. NPDC004031. Next base: position 149,216 of record NZ_JBSGHL010000014.1, read on the forward strand.
ACGCGGCCCTCTTCGTCGTCTCGGCGGCGCAGGACGGCGAGGGCGTCGGCGGTGCGACGCGGATGGTGTGGGACGAGTGCGCGGCCGTCGGCATGCCGCGGGCGGTCGTGGTGACGCACCTGGAGTCGGCGCGGGCCGGCTTCGAGGAGACGGCCGCGCAGGTCGCCCGCGAGCTGGGCGGCGACGACCCGGACGCGGTGCTGCCGCTCTACCTCCCCGTGCACGGGGAGCCGGGACCCGACGGGCACGCCCCGGTGACGGGCCTGGCCGGGCTGCTGACCCGGCGGGTGTACGACTACTCCTCCGGCGAGCGGGCCGCGCAGGATCCGCCCGAGGACCTGCTGCCGCTGCTGGCGCGGTCCCGCGACCGGCTGATCGAGGGGATCATCGCCGAGAGCGAGGACGAGACCCTCATGGACCGCTACCTGGGCGGCGAGGACATCGACGTCGGCACCCTGATCGCCGACCTGGAGCGCGCGGTGGCCCGCGGCACCTTCCACCCGGTGCTGGCCGCCGCCCCCGCCGCCGAGGGCGCCCGGCAGGGGCTGGGCACCGTCGAACTGCTGGAGCTGATGACCGGCGGCTTCCCGACGCCGCTGGAGCGCGCGGTGCCGCCGGTCGCCGCGCTGGACGGCGCACGCACCGCCCTGACCTGCGACCCGGACGGGCCGCTGGCCGCCGAGGTGGTCAAGACGTCGTCCGACCCGTACGTGGGGCGGCTCAGCCTGGTGCGGGTCTTCTCCGGGACGCTGCGGCCCGACGACACCGTGCACGTGTCCGGGCACGGCATGGCCGACCGCGGCCACGAGGACCACGACGTGGACGAGCGGGTCGGCGCCCTGACCTCGCCGTTCGGCAAGCACCAGCGCCCGGTGCCGTCCGCCGCGGCCGGCGACCTGGTGTGCGTGGCGAAGCTGGCCCGCGCCGAGACCGGGGACACCCTCTCGGCCAAGGATCGCCCGCTGCTGATGGAGCCGTGGCAGATGCCGGACCCGCTGCTGCCCGTCGCGATCGAGGCGCACAGCAAGGCGGACGAGGACAAGCTCTCGCTGGGCCTGTCCCGGCTGGTCGCCGAGGACCCGACGATGCGGCTGGAGCAGAACCGGGCGACCGGGCAGGTCGTGCTGTGGTGCCTGGGCGAGGCGCATGCCGAGGTGGCCCTGGAGCGGCTGCGCGGCCGGTACGGGGTGCAGGTCGACGCGGTGCCCTACCGGGTGCCGCTGCGGGAGACCTTCGGGCGGCCGGCCGCGGCGCGCGGGCGGCACGTCAAGCAGTCCGGCGGGCACGGGCAGTTCGCGATCTGCGAGATCGAGGTGGAGCCGCTGCCCGCGGGCTCGGGCATCGAGTTCGTGGACAAGGTCGTCGGCGGGGCGGTGCCGCGGCAGTTCGTCCCGTCGGTGGAGAAGGGCGTGCGCGCCCAGGCCGCCCGCGGGGTCGCGATGGGCTTCCCGGTGGTCGACATCCGCGTCACGCTCTCGGACGGGAAGGCGCACTCCGTCGACTCCTCCGACGCCGCCTTCCAGACCGCCGGGGCGCTCGCCCTGCGGGAGGCCGCGGCCGAGTGCCGGATCGATCTGCTGGAGCCGGTCTCCGAGGTCGGGGTGATGGTGCCGGACGCGTACGTCGGCCCGGTGATGAGCGACCTGTCCGCGCGCCGCGGGCGGGTTCTGGGCACCGAGCCCGCGGGACCGGGACGCACCCTGGTGCGGGCCGACGTGCCGGAGATCGAGATCGGCCGCTACGCGGTGGACCTGCGGTCGCTGTCGCACGGCACCGGGCGCTTCAGCCGGCACTACGCCCGGCACGAGCCGATGCCCGCGGCGCTCGCGGCGAAGCTGCGCGAGCAGGAGGGAACCTCCGTCCCGGCCGGCTGACCCCGGCCCGTGACACCGCCAACACCCGGCGTACGCCGGAGCGTTGACGAGGCGTCGGCGGCTTGCGGCCCCACCGCGGGCCGCCGCGCCGGTAATCTGGTGACTGCTCCGAACGTGTGACACGGACTCCGGCGGGGAATGGGCCGGTCGGAGCGGGGTGGTGCGGCGGCATGGCGGACTGGGGGCATCGGTGACGAACGGATTCGACTTCAGCCCCGGGGCTCAGGTCCCGCTCACGGGCACCGACGGCGAGACCGGCGCGACGCAGGCGCTCGCCTCGGCGGCGTACCGGGACTCCAAGATGGAGGCGCTGGTCGAGATCAACGACGCCACCAAGGTCAAGCCCCCGCGGCTGTCGCTCTTCGAGCCCAACCTCGGCGAGGCCTGGTCGCGCGCCGTGCAGACCCGGATGCTCGGCGGGGCCCGCGGCGAACTCGTGCAGTCCTTCGGCGTCGAGCCGCAGACCGTCGTCGAGCACTGCCTGGCCGCCAACCGCATCCGGCAGGAGCGCGACACCCGGCTGACCGTCGTGATGGGCGTGTTCGGCGTGCTCTTCCTGCCCGGCGTGCTGCTGTGGCTCGGCGCCTTCCAGCTGCGCAAGTCGCTCGGCAACGCGAAGGCCGGCGGCAAGAAGTACGGCGTGCTCGGCGGCGCGGTGCTCTTCGTCGCCGTCGCGCTGGCCGTGCTGCTGGCGGTCGTACCACCGTTCTCCGGCTTCTGGCGGCAGTACTTCCGGGTCATGATGATCGTCCCGGTCATCGGCTGGTTCTACGCCAAGCGGATCTGCGAGCGCACCGCGAAGGACCTGCGCGACCGCTGGGGCGGCCTCGTCGCGGGCAGCGGCGTCGGCGCGAAGATCCCCGAGGCGGTGCCGCGCAACCCCAACCAGACCAAGGCCGAGACGCTGCGCCAGTCCCTCGCCAAGCTCTCCGCCGAGCAGCGCAGCAACGTCGTCTTCTACGCCGGTCCCAAGGGGATACTCGGCATGGGCAGCCGCTGGGGCAGCTGGCACATGGCCGAGGAGCTGGTGCCCGCCGAGGGCGTCAAGGACATCAACCCCTTCCGCAGCTGGGACGTGATCCGCGCGATCCACGACCGGCTGCGGATGCTGGAGCGCACCCCGCTGCACACCGGCGGCTTCAGCAAGCCGTCGATACGGCACTGGATCGTCGTCCCGACCGGCGAGGGCGCCTCGAAGATCTCCCGCCCGACCGGCGCGGAGGTCGACGCCTTCACCGTCAAGGACTTCGAGATCCAGCGGATCTGCAACACCCAGCAGTTCGGCAAGGGCAACCGCCACTACCTGGGCATCCAGTTCACCCTGTGGGACGGCAACCTCGTCATCACCCTCATGACGACGGTGACCGTGCTCGCCCACACCCTGCGGGTCGACGTCACCGCGCACGCCCTCGGCCCGGTCAACGGGCTGTTCACCTCGGGCCCTTCGGCCAGGACCAAGACCGTCAGCAAGTCGGTCAAGTTCTGGGAGACCAGGACCGTCAACCTGCCGCTGATCGACTCGACCGAGGTCGTCCGGCTCGCCGCCCGCGCCCCGCTGACCTGGTTCCCGCCGGTCCTGGACCACCTCGGCGGCACCCTCACGCTCCCCGAGCCGTTCGGGCTGCGCCACACATGGGTCGACAAGCCGTGGGGCCACCGCTTCATGGCCGACGACGCGCTGCGCACCGCGACCCCCGTGCTGCGCGCGGTGCACGCCGCCGCGATCCAGGTCATGGCCGAGAACGGCGTGGACACCACGCACTTCAGCAGCCGCTCGTCCTCCCTCAGCGGCGCGGTGCAGAGCGCCGAGCCCAAGAAGGCCGACGCCTACGACGCGTGACGCCGCGCGGCCGGGCCCTCAGCGGGGCCAGGCGTCGGCGAGGAGTTTGCGGGTGTCGGCCAGGAGTTGCGGGAGCACCTTCGTGTGGCCGACGACCGGCATGAAGTTCACATCGCCGCCCCACCGCGGCACCACGTGCTGGTGCAGATGGGCGGCGATGCCCGCGCCCGCCACGGCGCCCTGGTTCATGCCGATGTTGAAGCCGTGCGCGCCCGAGGCGCCGCGCAGCGCCGTCATCGCCCGCTTGGTCAGCTCCGCCAGCTCCAGCGTCTCCGCCGCGTCCAGCTCGGTGTAGTCGGCGACATGCCGGTAGGGCACCACCATCAGGTGCCCGCTGTTGTACGGGTAGAGGTTGAGCACCACGTACACGTGCTCGCCGCGCTTGATGACCAGCCCGTCCTCGTCCGACTCGGCCGGGATCGCGCAGAACGGACATCCGTCGCCGGCGCCGGGACCGGTGGGCTTGTTCTCCCCCTGGATGTACGCCATGCGGTGCGGGGTCCACAGCCGCTGGAACGCGTCCGGTACCCCCGCCCCGTGCCTGTGCTCCGGCTCACTCGTCATGCCGCTCAGCATAGGACTTCCCCGGCGGGGCGCGTGTCGCCGGGCCCGGCCCCGGGCCCGTACCGCGATCCTGTCCCGATGGAGGACCACGACCGGCTGGAGCGCTGGCAGAACCGCAGCGAGACCCCGCTCTTCCTGCTGTCGACGCTCTACCTCGCCGCCTACGCCGTGCACGTGCTCGACACCGGGCTGCCGCGGGCCGCGCACACCGCGCTGCTCGCCGTCATCGGCACGACCTGGGCGGGCTTCCTCGCCGACTACGTGGTGCGGGTCCGGCTCAGCGGCCGGCGCTTCGGCCCGCGCTACGTCGCGCACCACCTGCTGGACACCGTCGTGCTGCTGCTGCCGCTGCTGCGCCCGCTGCGGGCGGTGCAGATCTACCAGGTGATGCAGCGCCGCAACGCGCAGCCGCGGCTCAGCCTGTACGGCCGCGTCATCGCGTACGCGGGCATCTCGACGCTGCTCATGGGCTTCGCGGGCGCGCTCGCCGTCTACCAGCAGGAGCGGGGCGCGCCGGGCGCCACCATCCGCACCTTCGGGGACGCGGTGTGGTGGGTGTGCGAGACGCTCACGACGGTCGGCTACGGCGACGTCACGCCGGTCACGGTGGGCGGCCGGACCATCGCGGCCTTCCTGATGGCGATGGGCCTGGCCCTGCTGGGCGCGGTGACCGGCTCCTTCTCCTCCTGGCTCTTCCAGGTCTTCGCCCGCGAGGGCGAGCTGCCCCCGGACCGCTGAGCGGCGGCACCGGGGGCAGCGGGCGCTCACACCTGGACGCGGCGCTCCACGACGTCCACCAGCTTGGCCAGCGCCTGGTCCCGCGGGATGCCGTTCTCCTGCGAACCGTCGCGGTAGCGGAAGGACACCGTGCCGTTCGTCATGTCCTCGTCGCCGACGATGATCATGAACGGGACCTTCAGCTTCTGGTGCGTGCGGATCTTCTTCTGCATCCGGTCCGAGGACGCGTCCACCTCGACCCGCAGCCCCTTGCGCTTCGCCTCGCCCGCGAACTCCTCCAGGTAGGACACATGCGCGTCGCCCACCGGGATGCCGACCGCCTGGACGGGCGCGAGCCACGCCGGGAAGGCGCCCGCGTAGTGCTCCAGCAGCACCGCGAAGAAGCGCTCGATCGAGCCGAACAGCGCCCGGTGGATCATGACGGGGCGCTGCCGCGAGCCGTCGGGGGCGGTGTACTGGAGATCGAAGCGCTCGGGCAGGTTGAAGTCCAGCTGCACGGTGGACATCTGCCAGCTGCGGCCGATCGCGTCCTTCGTCTGGACGGAGATCTTCGGGCCGTAGAAGGCGGCACCGCCCGGGTCGGGCACGAGCGGCAGGCCCTGCTTCTCGGCGACCTGGCGCAGCGTCTCGGTGGCCTCCTCCCACACCTCGTCGGAGCCGACGTACTTCTCCGGGTCCTTGGTGGACAGCTCCAGGTAGAAGTCGGTGAGGCCGTAGTCGCGCAGCAGGTTGAGGACGAAGGTGAGGGTCTTGTCGAGTTCCTCGGCCATCTGCTCCTTGGTGCAGTAGATGTGCGCGTCGTCCTGCGTGAAGCCGCGGGCCCGGGTCAGGCCGTGCACGACGCCCGACTTCTCGTAGCGGTAGACCGTGCCGAACTCGAACAGCCGCAGCGGCAGTTCGCGGTAGGAGCGGCCGCGCGCGTCGAAGATCAGGTTGTGCATCGGGCAGTTCATGGGCTTGAGGTAGTAGTCCGTGCCCTCGTCGAGCTGCATGGGCGGGTACATGCCGTCGGCGTACCAGTCCAGGTGGCCCGACGTCTCGAACAGCGTGCCCTTGGTGGCGTGCGGGGTGTAGACGAACTCGTAGCCCTCCTCCTCGTGCCGGCGGCGCGAGTAGTCCTCCATGACCCGGCGGACGATGCCGCCCTTGGGGTGGAAGACCGCGAGGCCCGAGCCGATCTGCTCGGGGATGGAGAAGAGGTCCAGCTCGCTGCCGAGCTTGCGGTGGTCGCGCTTGGCGGCCTCCTCCAGGAACTCCAGGTACGCCTTCAGCTCGTCCTTGGTCGGCCAGGCGGTGCCGTAGATGCGCTGGAGCATCGGGTTCTTCTCGCTGCCGCGCCAGTACGCCGCAGCGTTGCGCATGAGCTTGAAGGCCGGGATGAGGCGGGTGCTCGGCAGATGCGGGCCGCGGCACAGGTCCTTCCAGCACAGCTCGCCGGTCTTGGCGTCGAGGTTGTCGTAGATGGTCAGCTCGCCGCCGCCCACCTCGACGTCCGCGCCGTCCTCGCTGCCGGCCGAGGAGCCCTTGAGGCCGATGAGCTCCAGCTTGTACGGCTCGGCGGCCAGCTCCGCGCGGGCCTCGTCCTCGGTGACGACGCGGCGGGAGAAGCGCTGGCCGCGCTTCTGGATCTCCTGCATCTTCCTCTCGACGGCCTTGAGGTCGTCGGGCTGGAAGGGCTTGTCGACGTCGAAGTCGTAGTAGAAGCCGTCCTTGATGGGCGGGCCGATACCGAGCTTGGCCTCGGGGAACAGCTCCTGCACGGCCTGCGCCATGACGTGCGCGGTCGAGTGCCGCAGGATGTTGAGGCCGTCGTCGCTGGTGATCTCGACCGGCTCGACGGTCTCGCCGTCGGCCAGGACGTACGTCAGGTCACGCAGCTCGCCGCCGACCCGGGCCGCGACGACGGACCGCTCGCCCTCGAAGAGCCCGGCGGCCGTCGTGCCCGTCGTGACCGTCCGCTCTTCCGGTTCGGCGGAATCGCGTCTGATGATCACACGGAGGTCTGACACCGGTCTGCTCCTGACTGAGGTCTACGGACCGCGGCGGAGGTCGCCGCACGCCTGAATCGTACCGAGCCGGGAGGTCCCCCCGCGCAGGCCGTCCACAGGTGCCCGCGGGGCCGCCTTCAGGGGCAGGGGGAGCCGCCGCCGGGGCCCGCGGCGCCCGGCCGGGTGTTCAGCGACCACACATGCGTGCAGCGCGGGCACTGGAGGTGGACGACGGGGCCGCGGTTGGACAGCAGGTAGCGCCAGTGCTCCCCGCAGGTGCGGCGGCCGGCGCAGGCCGCGCAGTCACGCGCGTCGTCGCAGCCGGGGCAGGCCACCCAGGCCCGCCGGGCGGGGTCGGCCTGGGGGTCAATGGGCAGCCGCACGGCCCGGCCCCTCCCCCGGCCCGTCCTGCGGTCCGGGCCCGCGGCCCGGCAGGACCCCGGCCGCGACCAGTTCGTCGTGGACGCGCTGCTGCTCGGCGTCCAGCCCGGAGTAGAGCAGCGCGTACGCCTCGGCCTCGCCGCGCAGCACCTCGACCGGGTCCCAGTCCGGGCCCAGCGCGGCGACGACCTCGGCACGCCGCCGGACCTCGTCGCGCGTCAGGTCGAGGCTGAAGGGCACGAGGTCGGGGCGGTCCGGATTGCGGGGATCGCGGGCATCGGCGGCGTTCATGGCAGGACTTCCGATCTGGGGGGACCCTTCCATCCTTACCAGCCGTTCCGCCCCGAGGGAAGGGTCCCCTTACCTGCCGTGACCGACCTCATGTCCGTTCTGCGGCGCCCTGGGCTCCGGCAGCCTGCCGGTGGCCACCCAGGTGAGCAGCAGGACGGCGACGTCGTCGAGGTGCCGCCCGCCGTCCAGGGCGCGGGTGGCGGCCGTGAGGTGGTCAAGGAGGGCCTGGCCGTACGGTTCGGGCGCGGCGGCGATGACGGTGATGAGGCCCTCGGTGCCGAGCCGCTCCGGGCCGCTGCCCGCGTGCCCCTCGGTGAGCCCGTCGGTGTACAGCAGCAGGGCCCCGGCGGGGGGCAGCACGACCTGTGAGGTGCGCCAGTCCTGGGTGCCGGGCAGGAAGCCGAGCGCGATACCGGGCCGGGCCGCGATCTGGGCCGCCTGGCCCTTCTCGACCAGCAGCGGTGCCTCGTGCCCGGCGAGGGTGACGTCGGCGTGGCCGGCCGCCGGGTCCAGCCGCAGCGTCGCGACGGTGGCGAACATGGCCGGGTCGGTGCGCTCGGCGACCAGGATCCGTTCCAGCAGCGCGAGCAGCGCGGCGTCCCGGTAGCCGCCGAGGACCAGCGTGCGCCACGCGATCCGCAGGCACACCCCCATCGCGGCCTCGTCGGGCCCGTGGCCGCTGACGTCGCCGATGACGGCGTGCACGACGCCGTCGGCGGTCTCCACGACGTCGAGGAAATCCCCGGCCAGCAGGGCGCCCTCGCGTCCGGGCAGGTAGCGGGACGCCGGGACGACCCGGGGTTCGGGCGGCAGCATCGGGACGGGCAGCAGGCCGCGTTCCAGCCGCTGGTTCTCCTGCGCGCGCTGCTGGTTGGCGCGCAGCTGCGCCGCGGTGTGCTCGACCTGTTTGCGGTGCACGGCGTAGCGGATCGCCCGGTCCAGCAGCTCGCCGGTGACGGAGCCTTTGACCAGGTAGTCCTGCGCGCCGGAGGCCACCGCGTCGGCGCCCGCGGTGTCCTCGGCCAGGCCGGTCAGCACGATGACGGCCGCGACGCCGCAGGCCTCCTGCACCCGGCGCACGGCGCCGACGCCCTGCGCGTCGGGCAGGTGCAGGTCGAGCAGGACGCAGTCGGGCGCCTGCCGGGTGGCCAGCGCGATGCCCTCGTGCAGACTCTGCACCCACGTCAGGTCGACGTCGAGGGTGGTGTCGGCGAGGTACTCCTCGACGAGCAGCGCGTCGCCCGGGTCGTCCTCGACGAGCAGAACGCGCAGCCTGGGGTGGGCCGGCGCGTCCGCCGGCCCGGTTGCCGCAAGGTTCACCGATGGTTCTCCTGCGTCGCGGCGGCCGCCGCGGCGGGGGACGGCCCGGAGAGCGTGAAGGCGATACGCGTCCCGGGGGTGTGGACGGGGTCGACGGCGATGGTCCCGCCGTGGAATTCGACGATCTTCTTGCACAGGGCCAGGCCGATCCCGTTGCCCGGGTAGGTCTCGCGGGTGTGCAGCCGCTGGAAGATGACGAAGACCTGCTCGGCGAACTCCGGGCTGATGCCGATGCCGTTGTCGCTGACGGCGAAGTGCCACAGGCCGTCGTCGTCGGCGTGGGCGCTGAGCCGGATCCGCGGCGGTCGGTCGGGGCTGCGGAACTTGACCGCGTTGGACAGCAGGTTCTGCAGCAGCATGCCCAGCTGGGTGGCGTCGCCGGTGACCGTGGGCAGCGGGTCGTGCTCCAGTTCGGCGCCCGCCTCCTCGACCACGACGCTCAGCGCGTCGGCGGTGCGGGTGAAGAGCTGCTCCAGGTCCACTTCGGAGGTCTCGGCGTTCAGCCGCCCGACGCGGGAGAAGGCGAGCAGGTCGTTGATGAGGGTCTGCATGCGGTTGGCGCCGTCCACGGCGAAGCCGATGTACTGCCCGGCGCGTTCGTCGAGCCGGTCGGCGTAGCGGCGCTGGAGCAGCTGGCAGAAGCTGGCGACCTTGCGCAGCGGTTCCTGGAGGTCGTGCGAGGCGACGTAGGCGAACTGCTCCAGCTCGGCGTTGGAGCGGCGCAGTTCGGTGGCCTGCTCGTCCAGTTGCAGCCGGTTGGCGTCGGTGCGGGCGAGCTCGCGGACCAGCCGGACCCGCATCGACTCCACACCGGCGGCCATCTGCCGCAGGTCGGCCGGTCCGGTCGGGGTGACGGGGTGGTCGAACATGCCGTCGGCGACCAGCCGTACGTCGCCGGACAGCCGCTCCAGCGGGCGCGTCACACCGCGGCGCAGCCCGACGAAGACGGCGGTGGTCAGGCCGACGATGAGCGCGCCGATCGCGGCGAAGAGGACGTCGCGTTCGGTGGTGGCCGAGTGCAGCTGGGCGCGGGAGTCCTCGCGGGCGTGCTGGATGGTCTGCTGGAGCCGGCCTGCGGCGTCGCGTACGGCGTCGAACTCGCTCTTGCCCTCGTCGGCGCGCTCGGAGGCCAGGGCGACCGGGGCGCCGGGCGGGGCGGTGGCGACGGGCTCGGCGATGCGCCCCTGCCAGACAGCGGCCCGCTGCTCCAGCGTGTCGAGGTCGCGGACGACGTCGGCGTGGTCGCCCATGACCGTCCGCAGCCGGGTGGCGAAGGTGCGCTGGTCGCTGACACCGGTGCGGTAGGGGTCGAGGAAGCCGGTCTGGCCGGTGAGGCCGTAGCCGCGGACGCCGGTCTCCTGGTCGGTCAGGGCGGTCTCCAGCCGGACGGCGGCGACGAAGGCGGAGTCGGCGGCCAGCACGCGGTCGGTCAGTGTCGCGGAACGGGCCAGCAGCAGGCCGCCCGCCGTTCCGAGCAGCAGCAGGACGGCGAGGGCGGACGCGACGCCGACGGTGAGCCACCGCCGGGTCGTCCAGCGCCCGGCCCCGTCCGGGCCGGCCTCCACGGGCTGCGGCTGCCGCGGTGCCTCCTGCGGCCCGGCGGACTGCTGCGGTATCCGGATGTCCACCCTGCTCCTCACGACCGGCCGGTGCTGATTGCCGCGTGACACGCGAACTGCGGGCCCGGTCGCGGACGGCGCCATCGTACCCGTAACGGCCGCCGGGAACAGGCCCCGGCCGCTGTCTCGCGGAGGCTCGATTGTCCACGCCGCCGGGGCTGCATATCCTGCGGGTGACCGTACGGGCGCCCCGCCGTCCACAACGTCAGGAGCACCGCAGTGAACTCCCTCGTCCCGCACCCCGCTTACCGCGTGCTCCTCGTCGAGGACGATCCCGCCGACGCACTCCTCGTGGAGGAGGCACTCACCGGCAGGGGGATCGACCGGGACATCACCCGGGCCGACGACGGCATCGAAGCGCTCGACCACCTCCGCGACCCGGCCAACCCGCGCCCGGACCTGATCGTCCTGGACCTCAACATGCCCCGGATGAACGGCCGCGAGCTGCTCGGCGTCCTCAAGGAGGACGGCGAGCTGCGCAGCATCCCGGTCGTGGTGCTCACCACCTCCGCGACCCCCGCCGACGTGAGCGGGGCCTACGAGCGGCACGCCAACGCGTACGTCACCAAGCCGGTCAACCTCGACGACTTCCTGGAGTCGGTGCGCAGCATCGACCAGTTCTTCCTGGAGACGGCGACCGTCCCGCACCGCGAGGACTGAGCCCGGCCGGGGGGACCCGCCCCCGGGAACGACGAAAGGGCCGCCCGGAAAGGGCGGCCCTGAACGTCTCGGAAAGTGTGGGCGATACTGGGATCGAACCAGTGACCCCTTCGGTGTGAACGAAGTGCTCTCCCGCTGAGCTAATCGCCCGGGACATCGAGAACCTTACAGGTGAACGCGGCGCGCGTTCAAACGACATGGCCGCGCCCGTCCGCCAGCAGGGCGCGCAGTCCGCGCAGGCCCGCGTACATCATCAGCGTGTGGTTGGCCAGGAAGAAGGGCCGCCCGGGGGCGGCGAGAAGGCGCATCAGGGGTTTGCGGACGACGACCTGCTGCTCGAAGAGCAGCCGGGTGCCGGTGCCCTCCGGGGCGGCCGTCCAGCGCACCCAGCCCTCCAAGTCGCCCTCCATCGCGGCTTCGAGGACCCGGGCGCCGGGGTCCTGGCGGGTGGAGCGGGCGGTGACGACGAGGTCGTACGGCAGCAGGGAGCGGAAGCGCAGCACGCCGGTGGTGGCGCCGGTCTGCCGGACCTCGCGGATCTGCGGCCACCACCGCGGGTAGGCGTCCGGGCGTTCCAGGACGCGGTAGACGGTGTCCGGATCGGCGGCCAGCCGCCAGACGCTGCGGAATCGGTAGTGACTCCAGTCCATGGGGCCAGTGTGCGCGCGGGACCGGGCGGCGGGGGCGGAAACGCCGAGGGTCCCGGAGCCTGTGACGGCTCCGGGACCCTCGGTCCGGGGTGGGCGATACTGGGATCGAACCAGTGACCCCTTCGGTGTGAACGAAGTGCTCTCCCGCTGAGCTAATCGCCCCGGCGTGCGGACTACTTTACCGCACCCGCGCGGCCCTCCCGACCAGTCGGCCTCACACCGCCTTCCACGGCATCGTGAACCCGAAGGCGAGCACGTACCAGACCGCCAGCCCGGCGAGCACGAGCACGACCGCCGTGGTGATCAGCAGGTTGCGGCGGCGCACCCGGGGGTCGGCGGCGGCCCTGGCGAAGTCGGCGACCTTGCGGCGCGTCCAGCGCAGCACCTTCTGCGCCCAGACGAACTCGGTCCCCCAGATCGCCATGCCGCCGAAGATGATCAGCCAGCCGGGTCCGGGCAGCGGCAGCAGCACGATGCCGCCGCCGATGACCGCGAGGCCGACGACGAAGATCCCCGCCCGCCACGCCGCGTGCAGCGGCCGTGACCGCTTGACGAACTCCGGCGCACGCGAACCGAGCCGCGAACCATTGGCCACAGCTTCATCGATCTGGTCACTCTCCGCGATCACATATGCCAACGTACCGGACGTCGGGGCATTAGCCGAAACGGCCCTTCCGCCCTTCTCGCCACTAGTCCGGACGAGCTACCAGAAGCCTCACAAACCCCTCAGAGGGGTTTACAACGTCCCCGCAGGTGGCATGTCGATTTCGCCGACGTGCGAATCCCCGAGCGCACACTGAGCGAAAGGCCCTGGCGCTTATGAACACCACGGTCAGCTGCGAGCTGCACCTGCGCCTCGTTGTGTCGAGCGAATCCTCACTGCCCGTACCCGCGGGCTTGCGGTACGACACGGCCGATCCGTATGCCGTGCACGCCACCTTCCACACCGGAGCCGAAGAGACGGTCGAATGGGTCTTCGCCCGCGACCTGCTCGCCGAGGGGCTGCACCGCCCCACCGGCACCGGCGACGTCAGAGTCTGGCCGTCCCGCAGCCACGGTCAGGGCGTCGTCTGCATCGCCCTCAGCTCCCCGGAGGGCGAAGCCCTGCTCGAAGCCCCCGCACGGGCCCTGGAGTCCTTCCTGAAGCGGACGGACGCCGCGGTCCCGCCGGGCACCGAGCATCGCCACTTCGACCTCGACACCGAGCTCTCCCACATCCTCGCGGAGAGCTAGCCGCGGTCACCGACCGTCCGCGGCCGGTCCTACTCGGGGGGACCGCCCGGACACCCAAGGCGGCGCAGGCCCGCGCCGGCCGCCTGACACCGCAGGAACGAGAGCCGCCGCGGTGGGGCCGACACACCCCACGGCGGCGGCTCTCGCACGCTAGAGTCACCGGAACGCAGCCGAACGACGACGCCGGCGCAGGGAGCGTTTCGTGCTGATCAACCATGACACCAGGTGCGCGCTCGACAGCGCGGTGGATCTGCTCAACACCGCACCCGCGAGCGAGGGCCGCGAGCGGCTCGCCGAACTCTCCGACCTGCGGGCCTTCGTCGAACGGCGGGACATCAGCGAGGTCGGACGGCTCGACGGGCAGGACCTCAGCGCGGTCCGGGCGGTCCGCGCCCGCTTCGCCGAGGTCTTCGCCGCCGAGGACGACGCGGCCGCCGCGGGCCTGCTCAACACGCTCATCGCCGCCGCGAGCACCACCCCGCGGCTCACCGACCACGACGGCTACGACTGGCACGTGCACTACTTCGCGCCGGGCGCCTCCCTCGCCGACCACCTCGCGGCCGACTGCGGCATGGCGCTGGCCTTCCTGATCGTCGCCGGCGAGCGGGAGCGGCTGCGCCGCTGCGACGCCCCCGACTGCCGCCGCGCCTTCGTCGACCTCTCCCGCAACCGCTCCCGCCGCTACTGCGACAGCCGGACCTGCGGCAACCGGCTGCACGTCGCCGCGTACCGCGCCCGGCGCCGCGAGTCGGGCGACCCGGCGGAAGCAGCCGTCTAGGACCTGCCCCAGGCTCACAGGAAGATCAGGTCGTACGCGGCGCCCGTGCCCAGCAGGCCGCCGACGACCAGCAGGAACAGCATCAGCGGCGGCTGCGACAGCGCGTACAGGCACCCCTGCGGCTCCACCGCGGGCCCGGCCGGTACGGCGTCCTCGGCGCGCCCCTCCCCCTCGCCCGCCACCGGCTGCGGACGCCCCGCGGGCTCCGCGGCCGCGGGGGCCGGACACGCGACGGTCCGGGTGCGCACGGGTGTGCGCGGAGCGGGGACGGCGAGGACGTCGGGGGCAGCCGGCACGGCACTCTCCGGCCGCCGCTGTGCGGCGACACGGTCGCCGGTGGTGGGCAGCACACGATGATCTTCGCCTAGCCCGCAGGGTGCCGAGGCACCCCCGGCGGACTTCGCCGTGATCTTCAGCACTCCGGGGGGAGCCGTTCGCAGCGCGGTCGAACGGGCCCCGCACCGCGGACGCGGGCGGGGCGGGACGCGGTCAGATGCCGCGGCGCTTGAGGATCTCCTCGACGTCGGCGAACTCCGACAGGCCGCTGTCGGACCCGCGCGAGCGGCGGCCGGACACCGCCGCCGGACGGTTCCCGGCGATCGCCGGAGCCGCCGCACCGCCCCGCACGGACGCCGGGCCGCGCTCCGCCGCACCGCCGCCCTCCGGGAGGCGGGCGGAGATCAGCCGCGTCACCCCGTACAGCAGCGCGGCGACCGCGAGCACACCGAAGCCCATCCACACGGTCGGCTTGAAGACCAGGTCGGCGGCCCAGTGCGCGGTGGCGGTGCCGATCTTGCGGCCCAGCGTCACCAGTCCCGCCATCGCCAGCCCCACCGGCAGCAGCGACACCGCGGCGATCCTGGTCGCCGCCAGGAAGCGGCGCCGGTAGGCGGTCATCACGGCGATGCCCAGTCCACCCGCGGACAGGGCGGCACACAGCGTCGTGGTCAGCATTCGCGGCTCCCGTCGGTCGGTCCCTCCCCATCGTGCCTCGCCGCGGGCGCCAAGGGCCACGGTCGGCGCGGATGTTCAGGGGGATCTCCGGGGCGCCTCCTCCGCGAGTGGGAGACTGGCCCCATGGAACACCCCGGCCCCGCCGCCCCCGCCTCGCCCGTCGTCCTCGAGGTCTGGTGCGAACTCCAGTGCCCCGACTGCCGCACCGCACTCGGCGACATCGCCGCCCTGCGCGAGCGGTACGGCGCCTCCCTCGACATCCAGCTGCGGCACTTCCCGCTGCCCAAGCACCAGCACGCGCTGGCCGCCGCGCAGGCGTACGAGGAGGCCCACGCGCAGGGCCGCGGCTGGGAGTACGCGCACGCGGTGCTCGCCCGCGCGGAGGAACTCGGCACCAAGGGCGAGCCGCTGCTCGTCGAGGTCGCGCGCGAGCTGGGCCTGGACGCGGAAGAGGTCGACACCGCGCTCGTCGACGGACGGCACCTGCTCGTCGTGGACGCGGACGAGGCGGAGGGCCGCGCGATCGGCGTGACCGGCACGCCCACGTACGTCATCGGCGGCGAACGCCTCGACGGCGGCGCCTCCCAGGAGGGCCTGCGCACCCGCATCGAGTCCCTGGCGGACGCACTCCTGTCGTAGGCGTACCGGGGCGAAGGAGGCCCCCGGCTACAGGCCCTTCGAGAAGGAGCGGGACCGTACCTCGTAGCCCAGCGCGGCGTAGAGGTGGAGGCCCACCGCGTTGGTGGTGAAGACGTTCAGGCCGACCTCCCGCACCCCCGCGGAACGGCACGCGGATTCGGCGGCCAGCATCAGGGTGCGGCCGAAGCCGCGGCCGCGGTGCGCGGGGAGGACCTCCACGGCCAGCACCCACGCGGGCAGCGGCTCCGTGCGGAGCCACAGGCGGCCCACCGTGGCGCCGTCCGCGTCGAGGGCGAGGAGGCGGCCGGTGGGAAGCGCGGCGGCGGTCGATGCCGCGGCCTCCTCGGCGGCCCGCCCGGCGGGGACGCCGGTCCGCACGAGCTCGGCGGCGTACCCGTGTTCCAGTTCGGCGAGCCACTCGGCGGCGGATCCGGTGTCCACCTCGTGGAGGCGGCAGCCGGCCGGGAGCGGTGCGGGCGCGGCTCCGGCGGGCAGTTCCCTGGCCAGGGCGCGGTTGGTCTCGGTGTAGCCGAGGGCGTGCGCGATCCGCAGCCCGTGGGCCGCGCCCCGCGGGATCTCGGCGGTCACCCGAGTGCAGCCCCACTGCCGCAGCACCTCTTCCGCGGCGAGCGCGGCGACCGTGCCGCGGCCCCGCCGCCGGTCGGGCTCGGCCACGGTGAGCGCGTCGATACGGCCCGAGCCGCCCGGTGCCTCGGCGGTCAGCCGGAGCCCGCCGACGGGGCGGCCGTTGACGCACACGGTGAAGTCGCGGGAGCGGGCGCCACCGCGCAGGGCGTACTCCTCCCCGGCCGGTCTGAGCGTCGTCGTCATGCGTCCCGCTCCCCCTTCACTCCTCCCCCGCGCGGCACCCGGGCGGGGTGCGGCCGAGTGTACGGCGCGGCCCAAGGCCAGGTGCCTAGAAGGCACTTGGCCATGGGCCGCAGCGCGTCACGGGTTGGGGTGCGCCGCGGCCCGCTCGGCGAAGACCTCCATCGCCTTCGCGGTCACCGGGCCGGGCGCCGCGGGCAGTTCGCGGGCGTCGACGCGGGTGACGGGCTGGATGTCGCGGAGGGAGGAGGTGACGAAGACCTCCTCCGCCTCGCCGAGGGCCTCGTACGGCAGGTCCTCCTCCAGGGCGCCGCACCATTCGACGACGAGTTCGCGGGTGATGCCGGCGAGGCAGCCGGAGGAGAGCGGCGGGGTGAGCAGGCGGCCGTCGAGGACGACGAAGACGTTGGAGCCGGTGCCCTCGCAGAGCCG
The DNA here is from genome assembly GCF_053604375.1 of Streptomyces sp. NPDC004031. NCBI lineage: Bacteria > Bacillati > Actinomycetota > Actinomycetes > Kitasatosporales > Streptomycetaceae > Streptomyces > Streptomyces sp. NPDC004031. The sequence continues at coordinate 166,005 of NZ_JBSGHL010000014.1, forward strand.
CCCGGTGGTGTTGGCGAAGATCGCCTCGGTGGCGCCCTGTTCGCGGGCGCGGGCGAGGGCGACGACGTTCTCGCCGTACGAGGTGGTCTTCAGGCCGGTGAGGGCGCCGCGTTCGTTGCGCGTCCAGGGGACGGTGACGACGGCGCCGGCGGCGGGGTGCGCGGGGGCGGGGCTCGCGGCGACGACGAGGGTGGGGCCGGACTCGCCGCGGTCGGAGCCGAGCGGGGAGATGCCGCCGGTGTAGGTGATCCGCAGGCGTGCGTGCGGCAGCGGGTTGGCGGCCAGGACGGCCTCGCAGGCGCGGGCGACCTCGGCGGTGTCCGGTTCGGGCAGGCCGAGGCCGAGCGCGGAGCGGGTCAGCCGCCGCAGGTGCCGGTCCAGCGCGAAGGTGTGCCCGTCGGTGGCCTTGAGCGTCTCGAAGACGCCGTCGCCGACCGTCAGGCCGTGGTCGAGCACCGACACGGTGGCGTCCGCGGTGTCCCGCAGCCCACCGTCCACCCAGATCCTCACCGCTGTGTCCTCCCGCTGACGCTGACGCTGCCGTTCCTGTCGCCGGTGCCGTTCCCGTGCGTGGGTTCGGGACCCGCCGCACCCGACGCTACCGCCAGCAGCCGCCGGGCCTTGAGCTCGGTCTCCTCCCACTCGCCCGCGGCGTCCGATCCCCAGGTGATGCCGGCGCCGGTGCCGAAGCGCAGTTCGGGGCGGTCGGCGGCGTCGCGGGCGACCCAGAAGGTGCGGATGCCGACCGCGAGGGCGGCGGTGCGGCGGTCGGCGTCGACCCAGCCGACCGCGCCGCAGTACGGGCCGCGCAGCGCCGTCTCCAGCTCGTCGATGATGCGCAGGGCGCTGGACTTGGGCGCGCCGGTGACGGAGCCGGGCGGGAAGGCGGCGGCGAGCAGGTCGGGCCAGCCCGCGCCCGGTCGCAGCTCGCCGCGCACGGTCGAGACGAGGTGGGCCAGCCCGGGGTGCGGCTCGACCGCGCACAGCGCGGGGACGGTGACCGAACCGGTGGCGCAGACCCGGCCCAGGTCGTTGCGGACCAGGTCGACGATCATCACGTTCTCCGCCCGGTCCTTGGGCAGGAAGTCGTCCGCGGTGGTCGCGGTGCCCTTGATCGGGCCGGATTCGACGGTGGTGCCGGTGCGGCGCAGGAAGAGTTCGGGCGAGGCGGTGGCGACCTCGACCCCGTGGCCGGGCAGCCGGACGGTCGCCGCGTACGGGGCGGGGTTGCCCAGCTCCAGAACGGCCGCGAGCGCGTCGACGTCGGGGGCCTCGCCGCCGGGGCCGGGCGGCAGCGGGGCGTGCAGGACGCGGCAGAGGTTGACCTGGTAGACGTCGCCGGCGGCGATCCGGGCCCGGATCGCGTGCACGCCCGCCTCGTAGGCGGCGCGGTCCATGGAGGACGTCCAGGCGGCCGGGTCGGGGCCGCGCCAGCGGGCGGCACGGGCGGCGGTCGCGGCCCCGGTGTCCGGGCCGGCGCCGGAGCGCGGGGTGCGGTGCACGTCGGCGAAGCGCGCGCAGACGGTGCGGCCCTCGAAGTCCGCGACGACCGCCCAGAAGCCCGTGGAGTCCAGGGCGGCGGGATCGTCGGTGACATCACGCAGTCCGGTGGCGACGAGCCCGTGGAAACGGGCCAGCGGGACGAGATCGCGCACGGTGCTTCCCCGGGAGGCTGGAGCGGTCGGAACCCGAGTCTAGGGTGAGCGGACCGGTGGCCGCGGGAGGGGCAGGGCGGGCGTCGCGCGGTGGCGCGCACCGCACGCACGCAGGGCTTTCACGCCGCCCGCACAGGGGCCCCGGAGGGCGCGTGCCGGGCGCTCCCGCGGCGCCGGGCGCACCAACTCGCCGTCATTGGCCCGGCACGCTGCGGAAACCGGTTTTTGAGCTGGACCCGGAATCCGCTAGAGTTCAACGCGTCGCCCCGGAGTTGTTGCGGAGCAGACCTGCGGACGTGGCTCAGTTGGTAGAGCATCACCTTGCCAAGGTGAGGGTCGCGAGTTCGAATCTCGTCGTCCGCTCGATGTGGGGGATCCTCCGGGATCCTCCGCTGTTGGTGGAGTGGCCGAGAGGCGAGGCAACGGCCTGCAAAGCCGTCTACACGGGTTCAAATCCCGTCTCCACCTCCAAGGACGATTAGCTCAGCGGGAGAGCGCTTCCCTGACACGGAAGAGGTCACTGGTTCAATCCCAGTATCGTCCACTGGGCCCCACCGGGCCCTGAGCAGCACCTTCCCGCGCGATTAGCTCAGCGGGAGAGCGCTTCCCTGACACGGAAGAGGTCACTGGTTCAATCCCAGTATCGCGCACTCGGTACGGCGCCCCCTGGCGGCGCCCCGCCATCCCGGACGATTAGCTCAGCGGGAGAGCGCTTCCCTGACACGGAAGAGGTCACTGGTTCAATCCCAGTATCGTCCACCAGCACGGCCGAGGGCCCCGCAGCCACAGCATAACGGGCCCACGGCCGGTGCGCC